>JBKDZR010000030.1:0-55878 GCA_047971485.1 Qingshengfaniella sp.
CCCAAAGCTATCATTGCCCAAAGCTCACCCCAACATGGTCTTATCCGCCCAGAGTTTCAGCACCCGATGGCAGATCCACCTCAAAGGCATTCACCGCCAGGGCAACCATGGTGAAGTTGCCGATAAAGGCAGTAAATTCAACTACCCGCGCCTCATCCAAATGCGCGACCAGCGCGGCCCATGTGGCATCGGAAACCTTGTGGGTGATGATCAGCTCGCGCGTGTAATCATAGGCCAGCTTTTCGTCGGGATTGGGAAAGACCGGTTCCTGGCCCTGGCGGATGGCCTCGATCACCGCATCGGTGACCCCGTGCTTGCGGGCGAACTTCGCATGGGCATTCCAGACATAATCGCTGTCATTATGCCGCGCGATCACCAGTACCGCGATCTCCTTGAGACGCATGTCGATATCGCTGTCAAAGCGGACATATTTCCCCAGCGCTTCCACCCGGTCACACAGGTGCGGCGCATAAAGCCAGGCGTTGAAGGGCCCGCGCACCGCCCCACGCGCGGCGGCGATCCGATCGTAAAGGTCCTTCTGATACCCGGTGATCTCATCCGGGTTCAACGCGGGCAGACGTCCCATGGCCCCCTCCTCTGTCTCTGTGGCCCGGTCAGGCTAGGCTGTGGCCAGCGGATCGCACAGCCCTGCCCCTGCAACCCAAGCGTTACGAAACCGGGACGATTCCCCCCGATTGTAAAAGATCCCGCGACACTAGGGTCTTGACACATAGCTGGCATCGGTCGCGCGGCTTTCGCAGCATGGGCCAGACAGCCATGCGCCGGAACGGGAGGGCCGCGCGCCAAAAGCGACGACACGGGCGGGTCGGGGGAACACACACCATGCCCTGCCCTGCGTGTCGTACCAGACAAACCCCCGGCATGCCCCCGCGCGTCCCGATCTCGGCGCACGGCTGGACGCCAAAACAGATGCAAAGACTAGGACGGAGTACACCATGCTGATCTGCGACAGCCAGATTCACATCTGGAAAGAGGAAACCCCGGATCGCCCCTGGATCCCCGGCGCACGGGAACGGATGAAACTGAACGGCCACCGGCTGGAACCCTTCACCTATGAAGAGGCCCTGGACGAGATGAACGGGGCCGGTGTCGACCGGGTCTGTATCGTACCGCCGTCCTGGGAAGGGGATCGGGTGGATTATGGCATCGAAGCCTCCGAAAAGTATCCCGACCGCTTCTGCGTCATGGCCCGGATCACCCAGGACGATGAGAAGGAAGGCGGGGCGATGATGCGCGACTTCGCCACCATCGACGCGATCAAGGGCTTGCGCCTGACGTTCCATCGCCCCCAGGATCGCAACTGGATGATCGACGGCACCTGCGACTGGATCTGGCCCCTGGCCGAAAAGCTGGGCTTGCCGCTGATGGTTCACGCCCCGATCTGGAAAACCGAGCTTGGCAAGATCGCCGAACGCCACCCCGATTTGCGGATCATTGTCGACCACATGGGCATTCTGGCCCGTTCTGTGGATGATGCCATCGGCTATTGGGTCGAGGAAACCGCCGATCTGCACGTTCATCCGAACATCTCGATGAAGGTTTCGGCCGTGCCGGGCTACTCGACCCACCCCTATCCCTATGATAACCTGACAAAATATGTGAAAATGGCGGTTGAAAAGATGGGGCCGGCCCGGTGCCATTGGGGTACGGATGTCACCCGGCTGATCGAGGCCAAGGGCATCACCTATACCCAGACGGTTGAGCACTTCACCAAGCATATGGGCTTTACCGAGGCCGAGCTGGACCAGATCATGGGCAAGGGCCTGTGCGATATCCTCGGCTGGGCCTACTGAGCCTGCCAGAATGACCATGCAACAGGCTGCCCCGACCGGCGGCCTGTTTGCCTTCCCGGCCTACCGGGATCAGGAGAACAGGGCCGGCCCTGCCGGTGGATGACGGAGAGGGATGAGGAATGACCAGATATCAAGACGGCGGTGAAGCTTTGCTCGATGCGTTCCGGTCGCTGGGGATCGAACATGTGTTCTGCGCCTCGGGATCGGAATGGGCCCCGGTATGGGAGGCCTTCACCCGCCAGGAACTGGATGGCGCGGCAGGCCCGGTCTATCATGATCTGCTGCATGAAACCCTCGCCGTGGACATGGCCATCGGCTACACACTGGTCACCGGCCAGATGCAGGCGGTGCTGCTGCACGCGACACCGGGGCTGTTGCAGGGCAGCATGGGCATCCATGGCGCCTTGCTGTCCGAAGTGCCGATGCTGGTTTTCTCCTCCGAAGCGAATTCCTATGGCGAGCGGGACGATATCGACCCGGGATCGCAGTGGTATCGCAACCTGTCTTTCGTGGGGGGGCCACATTCGGTGACGGAACGGTTCACCAAATGGTCCTGCCAGGTGCCCGGTGTTTCCACCATTTACGAGTTCACCAAACGCGCCGGCGAGATTGCCACCCGCGTGCCCCAAGGCCCGGTCTATCTGAACACCCCGGTTGAGGTGCTGCTGGAGCCATGGGAACGCCCGGCCACCTGGAAGGATGTGGCAGCCCCCGGCCAACGCATCGCCCCGGACAGTGAAATCGCCGATCTGGTTGCCGAAATCCGGGCGGCGAAATCCCCGATGATCATCACCGAATCCCTTGGACGGACCAAGGGGGGGCAGCCCGCGCTGATCGCCTTTGCCGAGGCCTTCGGCATTCCCGTCTATGAAAGTCAGGCGACCGTGGCGCAGAACTTTCCGCGCAGCCATCCCCTCTATCAGGGGGGCAATGTCGATGCGATGCGCGACAAGGCGGATCTGATCCTGCTGGTGGATTGCCGGTCCCCCTGGTATCCGCCCTCGGCGATTTTCCCTGGCGCCCGCGTCGTGGTGATCGACGCGGTGCCCCAGCGCCCCCATGTCGTCTACCAAGTGCTTCAGGCTGATCGCTATATTGAAGGTGAGGTTCCCCACACCCTGACGGCGGCCGCAGCCCTGGCCACCCCCGGGGACGCCCCGGCCGATCGCGTGGCACAGGCCACCGCCGGCCATGACGCCTTGCTGGACCGCTGGACAAAAGCCGAGACAGCCGCCGCCGCCGCCGAGGGCATTGACCCCACCCATCTGGCCGCCTTGCTGCGGGATGCGTTGCCAGAGGACACCCTGATCTTCGATGAGGCGATCACCCATGCCCGCCTGGTGCGAGATCACGTCCGACCGGATCGCGAGATGGGCTATTCCTACATCCAGGGTGGGCTGGGCCAGGGCATCGGTGTGGCGCTTGGGGCCAAGCTTGCCGCCCCGGA
The DNA here is from genome assembly GCA_047971485.1 of Qingshengfaniella sp. Taxonomy (GTDB): domain Bacteria; phylum Pseudomonadota; class Alphaproteobacteria; order Rhodobacterales; family Rhodobacteraceae; genus JBKDZR01. The sequence continues at coordinate 3,262 of JBKDZR010000030.1, forward strand.
TCAGTTCGTGATGCTGACGGTGGGCGACGGTGCCTTTCTCTACAACCCGATCGTCCAGGCGCTGGCGGCGGCCAGGGATCTGCCGGTGCTGGTGGTGGTGTTCAACAACCGCAAATACCTGTCGATGAAGTTCAACCACCTGCGCTTTTACAAGGATGGCCAATCGGCCGAGGCCAATCGTTGGCATGGTGTCGATCTGGACGATCAACCCGAGCTGGCCGGCATCGCCCGGGCCTGTGGGGTCGAAGGGATCCTGGTCACGGAAAAGGCCGACCTGCCGGATGCCATCGCCCGCGCCATTGAAACGGTGCAGGGCGGCACGACCTGTGTGCTGAACGTGATGACCAGCAAATAAGACCATCGGCGCCTAACATCCTTTGCACATTCGGAAAAAACGGATGTGCAAAGGCCGCGCCCAATCCCGGACAAGCCCGATCGGTGGGTCCGAAGATGGCCTGTCATGCGCAAAGCATAGGGTCTGGCCCTCAAAACCCACAGCGCAAAATGATAATATCACATCTTTTGCAAAACTGTCTCCAAGCAAATTACAATCCCACGCAATCAAGGTAAGTGATTGTATTGTAAAAACATTGTTTACCACGTTGACGAAAGTGCTACCTGTTCATTATTAATCTAAAAAGGATCTGTTATTTGTAAGGAAATCCAATGATATTACGTTCCGTTCTCTCATCCACCGCGCTTTGCATGCTGCTGTCATCCCCCGCTGTGGCCGCCACGTTGACCATCAATGGCACCACCGCGGAATCGGAAGGGACGCTTTCCTATTCGCCAGGCAGCACGTTTACGGCTGTGGCCGTGTTGGATGATACCTTTGTCGAAACGGCCTCTTCAGCTGATGTTGGCGGATTTTTCAACTATCTTAATCTCACCTCTGCGCTGCAATCGTTTGAACTGACGACCGAACTTGGCACCGTACGGTATGAGCCGACCAATCTGGGCGTGACCCACCTTCCGCCCCAGGTCAATCAGATCAACACCCCGAACCAGCAGACCCTGTCCATATACCAGCAGACGATTTCCACCGCTGGGGGCCCGGATGGCTGGAGCGGCAACATGGGAAGCCTGCTGCCTAACGCTTTTAACCTTGTCATGAGCGCAACCGGCATAGGCAATTATCTGTTCCATGATCCGAACAGCCTGCTTTCCGGCGCCGGCAATCTGGACACAAACCCTGACCTTTTTGCCGGGGCGATCATCGTGTCCGAGTTCGGTCTGGCCAGCGTCTATGATCAAACCGAACTGTTCTTTGGCGCCGGCGATTTTACCATCTCGGGCGGGGATGGCGGCATTGGCCAGCCTGATCCTGTCGATCCGACGCCTTCAGTCGTCCCAGTGCCTGCCAGCCTACCGCTTCTTCTGGCCGGGTTTGGCGCTTTGGGTCTGATACGTCGCCGCACTGCATAAATCAGGGCTCTGTGCAAACGGACCCAGATACTCTTTGCAGCATCGTGACTGACATCATGGACGTCCATTCCACGATCCCCCGCTGACTGCAAAGCAAAACATGAAAAGGCCGGGTACAGGACCCGGCCTTTTCATTGTCGATCAGGCGATACTCACCCCATCAGCGTCAACAGCCCCAGCGCAATCGCCGGGAAAGTCAGGATCAGCCCCAGCCGCAGGACATCCACGGCCAGGAAGGGCAGGATGCCGCGGAAGATGCGCATCAACGACACATCATCCAGCATGGATTTCAGGATGAAGGCGTTCATCCCCACCGGCGGCGTGATCAGGCTGATCTCGACCAGAACGACGGTGATGATCCCCCACCAGATCAGATCAAAGCCCATCGCGGCAATCAGCGGCACGACAACCGGCACGGTCAGGAAGATGATGGCAAACCCGTCCAGGAAACACCCCAGGATCAGATAGAAGACCATCAACAACCCGATCACCTGCCAAGTGGCCAGACCCAGATCGCCAACGGTACCAACGATGTGTCCCGTCAGGCCAGACAGGTTGACGAACTGGTTCAGCACCAGCGATCCCGACGCCACGACAAAGATCATCGCGGCGATTTTGGCGGCTTCACGCAGGCTCTCGACCAGGACGGGGAACGTCATCCGGCCACGCAGGAGGGCAAAGATGAACGCACCACCGGCGCCAAAGCCCGCCGCCTCGGTCGCGGTAAAGATCCCCAGAACCAGCCCGATCATGACCAGCGCAAAGAGGAACAGCACCCCCCAGACCTGCCCAAGCGAGGCCAGGCGATCGCGCCAGCTGGCCCTCTCGGCGCGTGGGGCGACACCGGGCAGCAGAATGGCGATGAACGCCCCGACCAGGACATAGAACAACAGCTGCAACAGGCCCGGCACCAAGCCGGCCACAAACAACTGGCTGATGCTTTGCTCGGTGATCAACCCATAGACGATCAGCGCCCCCGAGGGTGGGATCAGGATGCCCATGGTTCCGCCAGCGGCCACGGTGGCTGCGGCAAAGCCCATCTCATAGCGGGCCTTGCGCATCGGCGGCACGGCAATGCGCGCCATGGTTGCGGCGGATGCGGTAGACGATCCCGACAAGGCCGCGAAGCCACCGCAGGCCAGGATCGAGGATATGCCCAACCCCCCGGGCAAATGTCCAATCCAGCGCCGGGCAAAGGTGAACAGATCGTCCGCCAGCCCCGCCTTGACCACGAAGACCCCCATCATGACGAACAGGGGCATGGCCGCGAACTGATCATACATGGCCAAGTTCACGATCTCGCGCTCGGCTGTGGAAATGGCGGCGGACAGACCCCGGGGATGCAGCCAGGCGAACCCGCCGATACCGCACAGCACCATTGCGAACCCCAGGGGGATCCGGGTCAGCGCGATCATCAGCAGCAGGGTTCCGAAAACGACAGGGACAGCCATACTCATTTATCCGCTCCTCTGATCTTGTGGGCCGACTTGTCCGCCCGACTGCGCCGGTCCGGCAAATGTTCGAGATAGCGGTCGATGATCAACACCGCGCCGATCACGGCCAACCCGGCCGCAAAGAACATCCATGGCGCCAGCGGAATGCGGTGATGCGTGGACAGCTTGCCGATTCGCATCGTCCGCTCGGCGAAGTCCCAGGTCAGCCAGGCCAGCCCGATGGTACAGGCGATCTCGACCGCGGCGGAAAAGACGAACTGTACCTTGGCCAGAACCTTGCCGTAGGTTTCCACCACCAGCCCCACCCGGATATGGGCGTTTTCGCGCACCAAGATGATGAGCGACGCATAGAAAAAGACCAGCAGCAGCAACTGGATGAATTCCTGCGCCCCCAGCAGGGGGCTGCCGATCTGTCGTCCTATGCTGTCCGTGAAGCCGACGGCGATCATGCCGATCATTGCCAGCCCCGAAATCGTGGCCGCTATGATATCCAGCAACCGTGCGATGCGTTTCATTCCTGTCCTCCCTCTGGCGCGATGACCGTGCCTCCCGGTTCGCAAACGACACGCTGATGGTAGGTGACAGCGCTGGACCCACAAGCCCCCGGTCGACCGCCCCAGCCCACGCGCGGTGCAGGGCAGACCAGCCTCCCTCGACCGCAGTCTTAAAAATAATATATCAATATCAAAATATTATAAGGCAATCCTCGCAAAGACAGCACCCCACTTATCGCCTGGCACACCCCTTACGACACTTATGTTGCGCCAACCGCGACAGTTTCGGAGGTCTGCGGGCTAGGCGCGGCCGAAGCACCCTGCGATGGTCAGCCAACCACCGGGGAGGGTGGCGCAACACCCGATGGCAGGAGGACACATGCCGAAACAGCCCAACTTCATCCTGTTCGTCACCGACCAGCACCGGGCGGATCATCTGGGCTGTTACGGACATGCTGTCCTGCGCACCCCCCATATCGACGCCCTCGCTGCTGAAGGTGTGGCCTTTGACAAGTTCTTCGTCACCAGCCCGGTCTGCATGCCCAACCGCGCCAGCCTGATGACCGGGCGGATGCCGTCCAGCCACGGGGTCTGGACCAATGGCACACCGCTGTCCACCGACCATGTCACCTTTGTCGATCTGCTGCGCCGGGCCGGCTATGACACCGCGCTGATCGGCAAAAGCCACCTTCAGAACTTTGCCCCCGCCGGGCCCGCGCTGCGCCAGCCTGCCGCCCCCGAAGGGGTCCGCGCCACCGATCCGGATACGGATTTCGCCACGCGGTCGGGCTTTGACGCGGACGGCTACGATCAGGAACTGCCGGCGCATTGGGCCGGGGCAGATCCTACCGTGTCCCTGCCCTTTTACGGGTTCGACCATGTGGATCTGGTGACCGGTCATGGCGACGGGGCGGGCGGCGCCTATGGCCGCTGGTTGCGCAGCCAGCGGCCCGATGCCGGGGATCTGATCGGCGCGGCGAACCAGGCGCCCCATGACTATACCGTGCCCCAGGCGGTCCGGACCCAGGTGCCAGAAGAGCTTTATACCACCAACTGGATCGCCGACCGGGCCATCGACTGGATCGAAAACCGACCCGATCCCGACAAGCCCTATTTTCTCATGGTCAGCTGGCCGGATCCGCATCACCCGTTCAATCCGCCGGGCAAGTACTGGGACATGTACCGTCCCGAAGACATGGCCGTGCCCGAGGCCTTTACCCGCCCCGATTGGACCCCGCCCTTCTATGTCCAGGATATGATCGACGCGCGCGCGGCCGGTTCAGCGACCACCACCAGCTTTGGCTCTTTCGCCTGTTCCGAGCGTGAGGCCCTCGAAGCCCGGGCCTTGACCTGCGGCATGATCGCAATGATCGACGATGCGCTTGGGCGGATCTGCGACACGCTGCACGCGACCGGCACCTGGGAAAATACGGTCAAGATCTTCACTGCCGATCATGGCGACCATCTGGGCGATCACAAACTGCTGCTGAAAGGGCCCGAGCATTACGATCAGATCACCCGGGTGCCCTTTATCTGGTCCGATCCCGAAGGCCCCTCGGGCACGCGCGAGGCCGGGCTGGCCCAGACCCATGACATCGGCCCGTCGATCCTGGCCCGGGCACGGGTGCAGGCGTCCTTCGGAATGCAGGGTCAGCCTCTGCCTGTGGCCGGTGGCACGGCACGCGATGCCGCTCTGATCCAGTTCGACATGCAGCGCGGCAATCCCCGGCTGGGCCCGATCCCGCGCGTCCACACTGTGCATGACGGGCGTTATCGGATGTCGATCTTCGACGGTGTGCCGGACGGGGAACTGTATGACACCGTCACCGACCCCGGCGAGTTCCTGAACCTCTGGCACGACCCCCAGGCTGCCCCTGCCAAAGCCGCAATGATGGAATGCTTCGTCCGGCTTGAGATTGCCGTGGCCGACCGGCTGCCGGAACCGCGCGGCCTGGCATGAGACGGGACCGGGCTTGTCATTCCGGGACCGCTCTGCCACATAGGGGGCATATTCAGCCGCGAGGCTGCGTAAGCGTTAACGTCAATCAACGCGCAACGTAGCGAACGCATGCCGTTTGCTCTTTGCGCTTGGCTGGCCTCTTCCGATCAGCTTTCCGCCCGGAGCATTGGCTGCACAGCCAACACGCGACCGGGACAGGAGAAAACATGACCGGAACCGACATCCCCCAAACCGTTCGCATCGAACGGACCCGTCACGAAAATGTCCGCCGCCGTCAGCTGACCGTCACCGAGAAGACGATGCTCACGCCGCACATGATCCGGCTGGTCCTGAGTGGTGACGAATTGCACGATTTCACCAGCCTTGCCCCGGATGACCACGTCAAACTGTTCTTCGCCGGGGCAACGGGCGGCCCGGATGGCAAACCTGCCATGCGCGATTACACCCCGCGCCGCTGGTCGACCGAGGCCCGGACCCTGACCCTGGATTTCGCCGTGCATGAGGCCGGCCCCGCCACCGCCTGGGCCATCGCCGCCGAACCCGGTGACAGCGTCGAGATCGGCGGGCCACGCGGATCCCAGCGCGTGGTCGGCGCCACCAGCCTGCTGCTGATCGGAGATGAAACCGCCCTGCCGGCCATGGGCCGCTGGGTCGAGGACCTGCCCGATGGCTTCGAGGTGACAACGCTGGGCGCCGTGCCCGGCCCCGCCGATGAGCAAAGCTGGCAAAGCAAGGCCAACCACCGCGCCTTCTGGACCCATCGTCCCGTAGACCAGGCCGATGCGCCGGGTCCGCTGATGGACCTGCTGACCGCCGCCCCTCCGCGCCCGGACACGTTCGTCTGGATCGCAGCCGAGGCCTCGGTTGCGCGCGGGCTGCGGACCTGGCTGCTGGACAGTCACGGCCATCCACTGACGATGATGAAGGCGCGTGGTTACTGGACGCGTGGAATGGCGGACACCACGGAAAGCTTCTGATCGGGGAGGGTGAGGGGACCTGTATAGCCTGACGCATTCAAAGGGGTCATGTCGTCAGGCTATAAGGGTTTGACTTACGCCGAGACTGACCAGCCAGATGGTCAAATCAGCTTCCGTGACGATGCCGACGGACATAAGGATCGACCGTTTGCGAATGGCTGCTTTGCGGACAAAGTTGTCGTTGATCCCACCCCACCCCGGCGCGGGACAAGCCCGGAACGGGCGCCGCGCCATCACTGGGGCGGCCCACCGGTCTGGCGCTGGCGCGGCTTGCTCTGCTGGGGCAACGGTCAGAAGGGCCTCAAAGCGGTCATTCCCCAAGGCCATTGATATGATCCCTGCTTTTGTGCGGGTCTGCCCGGGGGCGCGCGGCCGTCAGGGGGTGACGCGACCGTTGCGGAGCAGGGCCTTGCCCCATTCCGTCGGCTCATCACGGCTGAAATCGGCCAGGGCGCGGGCGTGGCGGTCGGCCTCTTGCGGATCGTCTCGGTCCAGAGCAGCGGCGATGGCCAGGCGCCGGAACTGGAAATGGTTGTGCCCGATCGCGTCGGCGGCCAGCAGGGCTTCGCCTTCGGCCAAAAGGGCCTCTTGGGCGGCCCCCGGTCCCAGCGCCAGCGCCAGAGATCCCATGATCCAGGGGCCGATGAATTTCTCGGTGCCCAGGGTGCGGACCTCGTCCAGCGCGGTGTGCAGGATCGAGACGGCCTGGTCCCGGTCGCCGCGCAGATGGGCGATATGGCCCAGGGTTTCCGACAGGAAAGGGCGAAAGCGGCGGGCCTCGGTCGCTTCGACCAAGGCCAGCCCGCGCCGGGTTTCGTCTTCGGCCTCGGCCAGCTGTCCGGTCCAGGCCAGGACCCAACCGGCGGTCAGGCGCGAAACGATCTCGGCCCGGGAATGGCCGATGCTCTGGGCAAGATCCGCCGAAGCCAGGGCATCGGCCAGCGCGCCTTCCCAGTCCAGTGCATAGATCCGCACCGTGCCGCGCATGAACAGGTTCGCCGCTTTTACCCGGCTCAGCCCATGTGCCGCGCACAGCGCCAGGCAGGCATCGAACACCCCACGGGCCGATTGCATCCGGCCCTGTGCATACAGTGCATCACCCCGCCCCGACAGGGCCGCCGCCTTCAGCGCGGGGGCGTCCAGTGCCTCGGCCAGGGTCAGCGCTTCGCCATGGGCCGCCAGCGATCCCTTGAAGTTTCCGGTCGGGAACAGCAGGGCGCCGCGCAGATAGAGCAGTTCCGACAATTCCGCTTTCAGCCCCTCGGCCCGGGCCGTGGTCTCGGCGGCTGCGCAGGTGCCCGAAGCCTCCGTCACCCGATCGGTCAATCGCATGGCGATGACCTGGCCGATCTGCGCCCGGACCCGTGTCGTCACATCGGCCGCGGGATGGGCCTGGGCTGTCTCGAACAGGGCTGCGGCATCGTTCGGGCGGTTGGCCTCATGGGCCGATTGTGCCTGACGCATGAGCAGAAGCAGGTCGATGGCCGGATCGGTGGCGTGGGGGCGCCCGGCGCCGGCCAGGCGGGTCGCTTCGGCATGGTCCATGGCCTGGGCGGCGGCCTGGGCGGCATCCAGATAGGCCTGGCGGTTTCCGGCGCGGCGATCCGTGCCAGGTGATCCGCGCTCAGGGCCGGATCGGTGCGGGCATACCACGCGGCCGCAGCGCGGTGAAAGGCGATGCGTTCATCCCTGAGCAACGTGGTGTAGATGCAATCGCGGATCAATGCGTGGTGAAAGGCCAGCCCGGCCCCGTCGCGTTGCAGGATGCGCCGGTCGATCAGCGCGACGGGATCATAATCGGGTGCCCCCAACAACGTTTGCAGCGCCCCCGGGGGCACCGTTTGGCCCAGAACCGCCGCAGCCCGTGCCGCGCGCCGGTCGGCCTGCCCCAGCAGATCGACCCGGGCCTGAATCAGCGTCTGGATCGAGGGGGGAACGCCGGACAGGGCGTCTTCCATCCCGTGGCGCAAAAGCTGTTCAAGATAAAGGGGATGGCCCTTGGATCGGGCGATGGCGGTGCCAATGTCATTCTCGCTGCCCAGAATTGATCGGGCGACCAGACGGCATTCGGCCGGTGTCAGGGGGCCAAGGTCTATATTCCACGCGGGGGTCGGCCCGATTCCTGCCCGCCAGTCATCGTCCAGCATGTCGCCTTCGGTTCGGGTTGTTGCCACGATGATCAGCGGGATTTCCGCAGCCAGCCGGCACAGATGGGCCAGCAGGATCAGGGTCTGGCGTTCGGCCCAATGGGTATCTTCGACGGCGATGAGCAACGGTGTTTTCGCACTGGCCCCGCGCAGCAGGGCGGTCAGGGCCTCGGTTTCGCGTAGGGCACGGGATTCGGGCGGGGCGGCATCAACCAGCGCGGCCTCATCTGGGGTCAGCGGCTGGCCGGCCATGGTGCGCAACCAGATCGTGGCCGTCTCGGACAGATCGGCCAGGGGCAGAAAGGCCTCGATCAACCGGGCCATGATCGAGATGCGCTGCGTGGTGCCGAAATCGAGAACGCGGACCATTTCCGCAGTCAGCCCCTGGTCCCGGGCCATGGCCAGCCACAGGCCAAGAAGCGAGGTCTTGCCAATTCCCGCCTCGCCACGCAGGATGATCAGCCGCCCGGATTTCTGGTCTGCCAGATCGTGCAGGACGGTGCGGAAAAAGCGCATCTCGCTTGACCGGCCGACAGGGGTCCAGGTTTCGCGCTCGTCCATGCCCAGGACCTGCCAGCTGCTGACGGGATCGTCGAACCCTTTCAGCATGTGATCGGCCGACCGTCCTGTCCGCAGCGCGGCGCCGCAGGCGGTGCGGACAGCGGTGGAAATCAGCGTTTCGCCGGGTTCGGCCGAGGCGGCCAGACGCGCGGCCAGGTTGACCGAGGCGCCGACGACGGACAGGACCCCGTCGGGATCGTTGCGCATGACCACCGGACCGCTGGCCAGCCCGATCCGCAGCCGCAACTCGACCCCGCGGTCTCGTCCGAGATCGGCCATCTTGTGGTGCAGTGCATGGCTCAGGCGCACGGCGCGCACGGCTTCGTCCCCATGGGCGTGGGGCGCACCGAATACGGCCATGACGGCATCGCCGATATGGCGTTCGACGGTGCCGCCTTCGCGTGCAGTTTCGCCGTCGATCAGGTCGAAGAAAGCGCCGATCAGATCAAAGGCTTCTTCCGCATCCAGCATCTGGGTGATCCGGGTCGACTCGACCAGATCGGCGAACAGGATCACCACATTGCGCCGCTCGGTCACCGGGCTGTCCGCGTCACTGCCGGCGAAAAGGGCCAACAGCTTGCGCCGATGCCCAAGCGAGGTGATCCCGATCTCCTTCAGATCGGTATCGTCCAGCCGGCGCGCCAGGGTTGCGTCAATGTGATTGGCCTCGAACAGGCCGGCATATTCGGTCAGCTCGGCCCGTTTCAGAAGGTTGAAGATCGCCATCGGCCGGTCCTATCGCAGCAGTGCCGTCGTCACCTTGTCGGCCTGTTCGAAACATTGCTCGTGCAGACCCGCGCCATTCGTCCAGCAGCCGGCGAAATAGACCCGGTTACCGGCCATGCCCTGATGTTTGTCCAACCCATCCTGGATGTCCAGCAACGTGTCGGTCATGACGGTGTGCCGGAACCAGGCGACGGCCTTGTCCGCATCCGGATCATCCGCCGCCATCGGTCCTCCATAGCCGGCCTGGCGCAGGCGCCGGTCCTCGGCGTGCTTGGGGGGCAGGCGCAGGACATTGGCGTCGGGGATCGGGACCTGGGGGTTCAGGGTGACGAAATAGATGGGCAGACCGAACAGATCGTAGCCGGGGTTCAGCGCGTCGTTGCGATGGCGGTTCTGGACATAGGTCATCTGATAGGGCTTCAGCCCGATGCCCTCGCGGATCATCACGTTATAGGCCCGCCAGGCATTGACATTCGCGGGCAGCACGCCGGTCCAGGTATGGGCGACGGCGCGGCTGACGGAATGCTGGATCTTGCCCAGGGTTTCGGCCATTTCCTCGCTCAGCAGGGGATCCGTGCCGTGGCGAAAGGCACTGAGCGCGTGATCGGCATGGTTGGCCATGACCACCGTATCCACCGTATCGACCGGCCCGGAACAACCGACCGGGGCGATCTGCACGGCTGGCCGGCCATTGGCGGTGGTGCCGGTGACCGTGGCCTGGAATCCATGCCGGATGGTTACGCCGCGTTCCTGCAACCAGTGACCAAGGGCGTCGATCCAGTCCTGGGATCCCTTGGTGAAATAGCGCCGATCCGGGCGGGCGGCCTTGCCATCCTGGCCCGCGCCATAGCCTTCCTGCAGGCGGTAATAGTTCATCACGCCGCGAAACGGCATGTGTTCGGGGCCGGTATCCGCGGCGAAATACATTGCCGCGATACGCGGCATCAGGAACAGCCGGACCACCTGATCCAGCAATTCGGGGCGAAACAGGGGGCTGGGACCGGACAGATGCCGCGCCCGAAAGCTTTCGACATAGCGTCGTGTGGACAGGCGCCACCAGGGCTGCTCGGTCTGGCCGGGGGCGAATTCCTCGGCGGCCTTGGCCATGAACAGATCCTCGGCGGCGCACAGGTCTTGGTGTGCAGGGCTTTGCAGCGAAAAGCGCAGGTCGAACACCCCCGCGTGGCGGCGCGCGGGGCCCTGTTCCGGGGTGCCCAGAAGATAGGCGTCATTGGTCCAGGTCTCGCGTCCGTCGGGGGTGAAGTAACAGATGGAATCCTCAAGCGGGCGCAGTTTGCCATCCTGGGGAAACCCTGGCGCGCAATAGCCGATATCCAGCATCGCCGCGCTGAGCAGCCTGTAGGCATTCAGATTGACATCGTTCACGCCCAGATCCGCCAGACGCTGAAAGGGCTGTGGCGCGGGCCCCCGGAAATCCGTGCCCAGCAGCACCTCGGCGGTGTCGGCATTCCCGCCCAGGGTTTCCGTCGCTTCATAGACGGTAATCGCGCCGCCAAACCCCTTCTTGATCAGGCTATAGGCGACGGACAATCCCGAAATGCCGCCGCCGACGATACCAACCGAACCTGCTGTCATGTCTTCTGTCCTCATGTTCCTTCGCGGACCTGCCCGGATGGGGCGGTCCGGAATCTTGTTCTTGTCAGGCGCACTGGAAATCATCCGGCATATCCGGCACCAGTCCGCTGGCCCACTGCGTGACAGCCTTGGTCCTTTCCGTCATCGCAGCGCCCCCAAGGCGATGGTCGCGCTATCGTTGCCTCCAAGCACCCAGCATGATGTTGAAAGGTGCCTGTGTCGAGGATGTATCCAGTGTTGCGATTATATGGCCATCAGGCGAGGCATTGTTGCCTTTTTGACCAGATGAGGGGGCACTGTTGACGATCTGCCTGAATCCAGCGGCCGTGGCGGCCACCAGTCCCACGGGCCGGTCGGAGCGGCGAAACACCCGCAACTGACCATGGGGCAGCGGGCGCAGGAACAGCGTCTTGACCCGGATATGATCGGGATCGCGATAGCCGGGGCTGTTCCGTACCAGCCAGAGGGCCGCGCCCTACCGGTCCGGACCTGCGGGGTGCGGGTGGCCAGCCGGGCCGGGGTGGATGGATCAAGGGCTTCTAGAACCATGGGATCTTTCTCGACGCAATCACCATAGCGGCTTGCCGGCCTTCGGCGACCGGTTTGCCCGCGCGCCTTTGCCGCGCCTGCAGTGCTGGACGCTGCGGTGCAGAAATGTAGCTGTTACAATGTGGGGATACGCTTTGGGGTGTTGCCAATGAACCTGTCCCTCTGTCGTCTGGGTTGGAGCCGAAGATGTTTTCACTGAAAGGGCAAAAGGCCCTGGTTGTCGGGATCGCCAATGAACACTCGATTGCCTATGGCTGCGCGCAGGCGCTGCGGCGGCAGGGGGCGGATCTGGCGATCACCTGGCTGAATGCCAAGGCTGAACCCCATGTGCGCCCGTTGGCCGAGGCGCTGGAGGCCGAGATCGTCGGGCCGCTGGATGTCACCTGCCCCGGCGAGATGGAGACGATCTTCGCCCGGATCGCCGGTCAGTGGGGCCGTCTAGATACGCTGCTGCATTCCATCGCCTTCGCGCCGCGCGCCGATCTGCACAGCCGGGTGATCGACAGTTCGGCCGATGGGTTCAAGCTGGCCATGGACATCTCGGTCCATTCCTTCCTGCGGATGATCCGCCTGGCCGAACCGCTGATGCCCGAGGGTGGGACCTGCATGGCCATGTCGTTTTTCGGGTCCAGCCGGGTCGTGCCCCACTACAACATGATGGGGCCGGTCAAGGCGGCGCTGGAAAGCGCGGTGCGCTATGCGGCGACCGAACTGGGGGAACAGGGCATCCGCGTGCATGCGCTGTCGCCCGGGCCCTTGGCAACGCGGGCGGCCAGCGGGATCGACCATTTCGATGAACTGCTGCACAGCGCTGCCGAACGGACCCCCACCCATCACCTTGCCACGATTGAGGATGTCGGCGCGATGGCCGCTTTTCTCGCCTCTTCCGAAGCCAAGAACCTGACCGGGGGTGTCCATGACATCGACGGCGGGTATTCGATCACAGCATGAGGTCTGCCCCATGGTCAATGTCTTCGATCTTTTCGACCCCGCCCAATACGCTGGTGTGCCCCGTCCCGAGGCCGATACGCTGGACCTGATCGGGCGGAACATGACGGCAGCCCAGGCCGAGCTGAGCGCCCGTTCGCGCACCGCCAACATCCTGTCTTCGGCCACGGCCAAGCACAGCACGCGGATTTCGGATGTCCACTCGGCCCGCCTGCGCGAGGCGATGAAGGGGGCCGAGGCGCTGATGGCGCGCTTTCGGGCCCAGCAGGAAGAGGGCGGGCTGATCGCGGCATGGACTGCGTATCAGCGCGATGCGGCCGAACGCGCAGTGCTGAGCGCGGACATCCTGCGCAAGCGCGGCGATATTTTCCTCAGCCATGAGGCGGCCGGCTGCCCCCCCGTTCTGGTCTATGACTATGACGTGGTGATGGACGGGGCGGATCTGCCCTTTCCGGCCAACTACATGCTGCTGCGCATCAAGCCGCCGCCGGGGGTTGAGGTGCTGGACTGGAAGCGGCCTTATATCATCATTGATCCGCGGGCCGGGCACGGGCCCGGTATCGGCGGGTTCAAGCCGGACAGTCAGGTGGGCGTGGCGCTGCATGACGGCCATCCGGTCTATTTTGTCGCCTTTCGTCGGGCGCCGGAGCCGGGGCAATACCTGTCCCATGTTACCCGTGCCGAGGCCGCCTTCGTCCGTGAGGTGATGCGCCGCCATCCCGATGCGGCCCGGCCGGTGGTGACGGGCAATTGTCAGGGGGGCTGGGCGACCTTGCTGCTGGCCGCGACCAACCTGGACCTGACCGGCCCCATCGTGATCAATGGCGCGCCGGTGGCCACCTGGGCGGGGACCGTCGGGCAGAATCCAATGCGCTATAATGCGGGTGTGCTGGGCGGCACCTGGATCCCGATGTTCCTGTCCGATCTGGGGGGAGGGATCTTTGATGGCGCCAATCTGGTGATGAACTTTGAGCTGCTTAATCCGGCGCGTACCCTGTTTCGCAAGTATACCGATCTTTTCCGTGATGCGGATACGGCCGAGCCGACCTTCCTGGAATTCGAACGGTGGTGGGGCGGGTACTTTCTGTTGAACGAGCCCGAGATCCGCTGGATCGTCGAACAGCTTTTCGTCGGGAACCGCCTGGTCAAGAACGAGGCGCGGATCGAGCCGGGCCGCCCTGTCGACCTCAAGGCGATCCGCGCGCCGATCATCGTCTTTGCCAGCCATGGCGACAATATCACCCCGCCGCAGCAGGCGCTGAACTGGATCGCCGAAACCTATTCGGATGTGAACGAGATCCGCATTCGCGGCCAGCGCATTGTCTATATGGTGCATGACAAGGTGGGCCATCTGGGCATCTTCGTGTCCTCGCAGATTGCCCGCAGGGAACATTCCGAGGTGGCCTCGACGCTGAAGACAATCGAGGCCCTGGCCCCCGGTCTCTATGAAATGCGGATCGAGGATGTGATCGAAAGGGATGGCAAGAAGCACTTTACCGTCGGCTTCGCGGAACGCACGCTGGATGATATCCGTAAGTTGGATGACGGGGTTGACGATGAACGGCATTTCGCTGCGGTTGCGCGTGTGTCCGAGGTCCAGGCCCAGATGTATGATGCGTTGGTCCGGCCGGTGCTGAAAGCCCTGGTCACCGATAGCATGGCCGAATTCAGCCGTGCGGCCCACCCCCAGCGGATGGGTCGGGCCATGATGTCATCGCAGAACCCGGCGATGAAAACCGTTGAACAGGCTGCTGAGAACGTGCGCGAAAACCGGGTTCCGGTCGCGTCCGACAACCCATTTCTGGCGGCCGAGGCCCTGTGGGTGCAGGCCACGGAACAGGTGATCGACTTGTGGCGCGATACCCGTGACATGGCCTGTGAGCTGACCTTTTACAGCCTGTGGGGCACGCCCTGGGCGCGGGCCTTTGGACGCACCCACGAAGCGCGCCGGACCCTGGAGAACGGGGGCGAACTGCGCGGCCTGCCCGAGGTGGCCCAGGCGTTGTTCGCGATCGAACACGGGGGCTTTGCCGAGGCGGTGATCCGGATGCTGGTGCTGCTGGCCGAAAACCGCGGGCAGGTGCGCCGCGACCGGCTGGAACGGTCATCGCGGGTGCTGACGCAGGATGAACCCTTCCGGTCGCTGGGGGCGCAACGGCGGGCGATGATCATCCATCAGCAGACGCTGATCGCCACCTATGAACCCGCGCGCGCGATCGAGACCCTGCCGATCCTGCTGCCCGATCCGGCCGAACGGGCACTGGCGTTGAAGGTGGTGCAATTCGTGCCCGGCGTGATCGACGAGATGTCCCCCCGGACCCTGTCGCTTTTGCAACGTTTTCATGAGGTTCTGGATCTGCCGCCGGTGACAGGCGACATTCTGGACGACCCGCTGGCCCGGCCCGAGACGGGGCTGGCGGTGCCGGTGCCGGTGGGCGATACCCGGGCCGAAGATTCCCCTGCGCCCCGTCTGCCCCGCCGCAGGCAGGACGCGGATGTCATACCGTCGAAAGGATAGGCCGACATGCATCTTGTGAACCGTACCTTTGATGAACTGGTCGCCGGCGATGTTGCCGAACTCAAGCGGTTGGTGACGGCCGATGATCTGTATGTTTTTGCGGCGGCCTCGGGCAATTACAATCCGATGCACCTGGCCGACACCGATCTGGATCATGATGGCCACCCCGAACGTATCGCGCCGGGGATGTTCATCGCCTCGCTGATCTCGGCGGTCATCGGCACGCAATTGCCGGGGGCCGGGACGCTCTATCGCCGGCAGACGCTGGATTTTCATGCCCGGGCCCATGCCGGCGAGGAACTGATTTGCGCGGTCAGGGTGCTCGATAAGCTGCCCGAAGGGAGCGTGCGGCTGGCGACCACGGTGCGGCGGATCAAGGACGATACGCTGATCCTGTCGGGGGAGGCCGAGGTTCTGGCACCGACCGAGAAATTCGACCGTGACAACCTGGAGGTCCCGGGCCTGATCGTTCAGCGTCACCGTCATTTCGAGGCGTTTCTGGAACGGGCCCGCGGCTTGCCGCCGCTGCCAACTGCGGTGATCGCACCGGATGATGACAATTCGCTGGGCGGGGCGCTGCTGGCGGCGCGGGAGAACCTGATCGTGCCGGTTCTGATCGGCCGCGCCCCGGGCATCCATGCCGCCGCTGAACGGCTGGGCGAGGATCTTTCGGGCTATGAGGTGATCGACGTGCCCGGTGGCGACAAGCTGGCCGCCGGAAGGGCCTGCCAACTGGTCAACGAAGGCCGGGTCAAGGCTGTGATGAAGGGGCATTTGCATACTGATGACATGCTGGTCCCGATGCTGGACAAGGCCACCGGGTTGCGCATCGGGCGCCGCTTCACTCACATCTTCGTCATGGATGTGCCGGGTCAGCCGGAGCCGGTGATGGTGACCGATGCCGCAATCAACATCGTTCCGGATCTGATGACCAAGGCTGATATCGTGCAGAACGCTATCGATCTGGCCCTGTCGCTGGGCATTGAGCCGCGGGTCGGTGTGCTGTCTGCGGTCGAGACGGTGAACCCCGCGATCCAGTCATCCCTGGATGCCGCCGCGCTGTCGAAGATGGCCGATCGCGGGCAGATCACTGGCGGGCTGGTGGATGGGCCGCTGGCGATGGACAACGCAGTCGATCTGGGGGCGGCCAGCACCAAGGGGCTGAAGGGCCGGGTTGCGGGGCGGGCCAATATCCTGGTCGTGCCGGGGCTGGATGCGGGCAACATGCTGGCCAAGCAACTGGCCTTTATCAGCCATGCCGAGGGCGCGGGGCTGGTCATGGGGGCGAAGGTGCCGGTGATCCTGAACTCACGGTCTGATAGTCCGATGTCCAGGTTGGCCTCTTGCGCGGTGGCGGCTTTGAACCACGCGGCGGGGGAAACGGCATGACCACGGCGGTTCTGACGCTCAATGCGGGGTCCTCCTCGCTCAAGGTTGCGCTGTTTCCGGCGGCAGGGGACCATCCTTTGGTCACCGGACTTGTCGACAGCATCGGGGCTAAGGCCAGTCTGTCGCTGAAAGGGCCGTCGGGCGCGCCGGTGGCCACAGTGCCCGGGGACATGTCCAGCCATGCCACGGCCATGCAAACGGTGGTGGCCTGTCTGCGCCAGGCCTATCCCGATCTTGATCTGGTGGCGGTTGGGCATCGTGTGGTTCACGGCGGCGATCACTATGCCGCGCCGATCACCATCGGCCCCGAGGAACTGGCGGTTCTGGATACGCTGTCGCCGTTCGCTCCGTTGCACCAGCCCCATAACCTGGCCGGGATCCGCGCGGCGACTGCCGCCTTTCCGGGGGTGCCGCAGATTGCCTGTTTCGATACGGCGTTTCACCGTAATCATCCCTGGGTGAACGATACCTTTGCCCTGCCGCGCGCGCTTTATGACGAAGGGGTGCGGAGGTATGGGTTTCATGGGCTCAGCTATGACTACGTGTCCGGTGCGTTGCAGAATACTGCCCCGCATCTGGCAGAGGGCCGGGTCGTGGTTGCCCATCTGGGCAACGGTGCCTCGATGTGCGCCATCCAGAACGGGCGCTCGGTGGCGTCGACCATGGGATTTTCGGCGCTGGATGGGCTGCCCATGGGGACGCGCTCGGGGCAAGTGGATCCCGGGGTTGTGCTGTATCTGATGGATCAGCGGGGCATGACCGCCAGCCAGATCACCGACATGCTGTACAAGCAGTCCGGGCTTTTGGGCCTGTCGGGTCTGTCCAACGACATGCGCACGCTGGAAGCGGCAGATACGGCCGAGGCGGCGCAGGCCATCGACTATTTCGTCTTTCGGGCCCAGCGTGAGGTCGGCGCCATGGCTGCTGCGCTTGGGGGGATTGATGCCCTGGTCTTTTGTGGGGGCATCGGCGAGAATTCCCGCCTGATCCGCGCCCGCATTTGCGAGCGCCTGGGCTGGATGGGGATTGAGATCGACCACGCCCGGAATGCCCGCAACGATACGGTGATCTCGTCCGAGATGGCCCGGACCACGGTGATGATCGTGCCGACGAATGAAGAACTGGTGATCGCCCGGGCCGCGCGTGCGGCGGCGGGGCTGGCCGGTCGGGACGTGGCTTGACCCGGGTGGATGGACAGGATGTGAATGCGATTGCATGGCGTTCTGCCTTGCCTTTGTATGTGTTGGGCCATGATGTAGATTGATCTGAATATCATTGGACAAGCTGTGGTCCGCATTGATTGAATACGATTGCAAAAAGGGCAGGTCTACGCTAGCTGTCTTCCATCCCTGTGTCATGGGTATTGCGGGAAAGGAAAGCATATGACAGCCAGCCCGACGGTCATGCGTGGCGTCACGCATCTGAAAGCGCCACAGGATTTCCGTGTCGCGGATGATGCCGAAATCCGGAAAACGGTCAGCGATGTGCTGGAGGCGGTCAAGGCGCGCGGGGATGCGGCGGTTGCCGATTATGCGGCCAGGTTCGACAACAGCGATCTGACCGCCTTTGAGGTCAGCGCCGAGGCCCGCGTGGCCGCCGTTGCCGATCTGGATCCTCAGACCCGGGCGGATACGGAGTTTGCGATCGACAATGTCCGGCGCTTTGCCGAAGCCCAGTTCGCCACCATGCTGCCGCTGGAAACCGAGATCTTGCCCGGCGTCCATCTGGGCCATCGGATCATTCCGCTGGAACGGGTTGGCTGTTATGTGCCTGGGGGGCGCTATCCGCTGCTTTCGGCGCCGATCATGACCATCGTACCGGCCAAGGTGGCCGGCGTTGGGGAAATCATCGCCTGTTTGCCGCCCAACGCCCATCCGGCCATGATTGCTGGCTGTCATCTGTCCGGCGCGGACCGGATTTTCCGCATCGGGGGCGCCCAGGCGATCGCGGCGATGGCCTTTGGGACCCAGACGGTGCCGGCGGTCGACAAGATCGTCGGGCCGGGCAATGCCTTCGTGAATGAGGCCAAGCGCCAGGTTTTTGGCCCGGTTGGTATCGATCAGTTGGCCGGTCCCTCCGAGATTTATATCCTTGCCGATGGAACTGGCGATGCCGAGATGATCGCTACCGACCTGCTGGCCCAGGCCGAACATGATGTGCGCACCCGTGTCGGGCTGATCACCACCGATGCCCGGCTGGCCCAGGCCGTCGCAGATGAGGTCACCCGCCAGTTGCGCGATCTGGCCACCGCCAAGACTGCGGCCCGGGCCTGGCAGGATTACGGTGAGATCGCGATTTGCGCGGATGAGGCGGCCATGATCGCCTATTCCGATCACATCGCGGCCGAGCACCTGCAGATCCATACCGCCGATGCCCGGGACTTTGCCGGCAAGTTGCGTAATTATGGATCGCTGTTCATCGGCGAATTGGCCAGCGTTGTGTATTCCGACAAATGCTGTGGGACCAATCATACGCTGCCGACGATGGCGGCGGGCCGCTATACGGGCGGATTGTGGGTCGGGGCCTATGTCAAGGTCGCGACGCATCAGTGGATGGCCCCGGAGGGCGTCGCCCAGGTTGCGCCGCCTGCTGTCCGCCAAAGTGCCAGCGAAGGGCTGGAAGGGCACCGCCGGGCGGCGGCGCTGCGGCTGGAACGGCTTCAGGTGAAAACGGGCTGAAGCGTGCTGTGATCCGTCGCTGCCTCAAAGGCGGCGGCGATCTGCAAGATATCCGTTTCTGTGCCGGGGCGTCCAATGATCTGCAACCCCAGCGGCAGTCCATCGGCAAAGCCCATGGGCACGGACAGGGCGGGATGCCCGGTCAGGTTGAAGGGGATCGTCCGCATGGGGGACCACCTGGGCGCGTTTGGTGCGATATCAGTCAGGCGCGGTGCGGGGGTCAGGGTCGTGGGCAGGATCAGCGCGTGGCTTTCCCGCAAAACGGTGTCGATGGCGGCCTGCAGCGGCTCGATACAGGCCCGGGCCCGGCGCAGTCGGGCGGCGGTGATCTGGCGACCGGCCAGGATTTCGGCCCGGGCGAGGGGGCCGATGGCCTCGGGATGGGCTGTAAGGGCCGGACCATGGGTCTTGAATGCCTCAGCCCGCAGGATATCCGCGCCGGCTGTCTCGATGGCGTCATAGGGGGGCAGGTCCACGAGACGGATCGCCGCGCCCCCCAAGCTGAGCGATGACGCCGCCGCATCAAGCACCGACAGCAGGGCCTCGTGGGCCGCCGGGTCGATGGCCCAGCCGCGCCCATAGGCCAGGGTTTTTCCGGCCAGGGGGGCGTGGGGACAGGGGAAGACGGGACGGGGGGAGACGGGCTGATCGGTCAGCGCGGCCAGGGCCATGGCGGCGTCATGGGCCGTTCGCGCGATTACCGCGGGTTGGTCGAGGGATGGGGCCAGGGCCAACATGCCCTCTGCGGGTACCCTGCCGGTTCCGGGTTTGAGGCCGGTCACACCACAATACGCCGCAGGACTTCTGGCCGACCCGCCGGTATCGCTGGCCAGGCTGAGGCGGACCAGGCCGGCGGCCACCGCCGCCGCAGAGCCCGACGAAGACCCCCCCGTCGCATGCCCGCCCGACCATGGATTGACCGGCTGCGGATAAAGGGACGCGGGATCCGGCCCGACGGTGGCCAGTTCGTAGCTGGCGACCAGACCCAGGGGAATGGCGCCGGCCGTGCGCAGCCGGTCCACAACTGTCGCGTCCTGTTGGGCGATGCGGGTCTTGTACAGGGCGGATCCACCGCGAACCGGCCAGCCGGCCACATCGAACACGTCCTTGATGGCAAAGGGAATGCCATGCAGCGGCCCAAGGTCCGTCCCCTCAGCCAGCTGCTGGTCGGCCCGGGCCGCCAGTGTCAGGACGGTTTCGGGATCGAGATGTACGAAGGCACCAACCGTCCGATCCCGGGCGGCGATCCGGTCGAGATGCGCCTGAACCAAGGCGTGGGCGGTCAACGTGCCGGCGCGCAGGGCGGCGCCGGCCTCGGCGATGGTCAGATCGGCGGGGTGCGCCGTCACGTGCGGGCCTTTTCAAAGGCGCTCCAGGCGGCCTCGAACCGGGCGAAATCGAACCCGGGTTCGGTGGCGGGATCAAGCACCAGTCGCTCGGTCCGCTGCATGTTGGCGATGGCGTCGGGCAGTTGGTCGATCACCTCGGGGGGGATGACCAGCGCCCCGTGGCGGTCGGCATGGATCAGATCGCCGGGATGCACGGTCAGCCCGAAGAGGGTGACCGGGCCGCCGATCTCGGTGACATGGACGAAGCCGTGGCTTGGGCCGATGGATCCGGCGATCACCGGAAAGCCCGGGGCCAGATCGCCCAGATCGCGCATGACACCGTTGGTCAGGGCGCCGGACAGGCCAAAGCCCTTGTGGACGGTGGTGTTGATTTCCCCCCAATAGGCGCCGATGCAATTGGGGAAATCCGTGTCCTCGACCACCGCGACCGAAGGTTTCGGCGCCTCGGCCATCGCCTTGTAATAGGCCATACGCCGGGCGCGGACCACATCGGCGGGGTCTTTCGGTGGGGCGAGGGCGGCCAGTTTCGCAGTCACGGCATAGCCGACGATGGCCGGTGCGCCGGGATCCGAGGCCAGCATCGTGCCCCGGGTAAAGGCATTGAAGCCGCGCTTGCCTTGGGCGACCTCGATCGCATTGCAGACGCTGGGGGTGTCGACACCGCGTAGCAGGGCCAGAAGGGTTTCATCCATCGGTTTTCTCCAACCATTGGGCCAGGGCGGCTGTGGTGTGTACGGGTTGTTCCAGCGTCGGCAGGTGGCCGGCATGGTCGATCACGTTCAGGGTGCTGCCGGGGACCAGATCGTGCATCAGGCGGTGGCGCTCGACGGGGCAGAGCACATCGTCGCGCCCGCACAGGATCAGCGTCGGGCAGGTCAGGCCCCGCAGCGTGTCCTGCTGGTCGGGCCGGGACTGAAGCGCGCGGGACTGTCGGATGAAGACATCCGGCCCGAGGGCGGCTGCCATGTCCATGCACAGGTCCAGAATGGCGTCACGGTGCGGTCCGTCTGTCAGGTAGTTGGGCTTCATCTCGTCGCGCATGACCGCTGCCAGATCGCCCCGCAGGACCTTGGCGATCTGCGGTTCACGGTTCTGCCGGACGGTTTCCAGTTCGGCCCGGGGATTGGTGTCCAGCAAGGCCAGGCCGAGGATCCGGTCCGGGGCCTGGCGGGCCATCTCCATCGCGACGATGCCCCCCATGCTCAGCCCGGCCAGGGCAAAGCGGGGGGGGGCATCGCGCAGCACGCTGGTGGCCAGGGTCTGGACCGTATCCCCCCCCACAAGCGGGGCGGTCTGTACGGCCCGCCAGGCGGAAAAGGCGGCGATCTGGGGGGCAAACAGCCGGGCATCGCACATCATCCCCGGCAGCAGGACCAGGGGCGTCATGTCGCCAGCGCTGCCCCTTCGGACAGGGCGGCCAGCTTGGCATAGGCGATATCGGGATCAACCGCGCCAAACCCGGCAAAGGTGCCAAACCCGCAATCTGATCCGGCAATCACCCGCTCGGCGCCAACGATATCGGTGAAGCGGCCGATCCGCTGGGCGACCAGCTCGGGATGTTCGACGAAATTCGTCGTGGTATCGACAACGCCGGGTACCAGGATCCGGTCATCGGGGATATCGGCCTTGCGGTCGCGGAACGTCGTCCATTCATGGCCATGGCGGGGGTTCGAGGTTTCGAACAGCAGGTAGCGTGCCTTGGTGGCCATCAGCGTATCGAACATCTTGGCCATGGGAATGTCACAGATATGGGGGCCTTCGTAATTGCCCCAGCAAATGTGGATGCGGACCCGTTCCATCGGGATATCGGCCAGGGCGTGGTTCAGCGCCTCGACATGGGCGCCGGCGATGCGCAGGAATTCCGCATCGCTCAGGTCATTGAACAGCATGTGGCGTGACAGGGCTAGATCGGGGCAGTCCAGTTGCAGATCCAGACCGGCGGCGACGATGGTTTCGTATTCCGCCTTCATCGCATCGGCCAGCGCGGCCAGATAGGCCTCGCGGGTCTTGTAGAAATCGTTCTGCAGGAACAGCGAGACAACCCCGGGGCTGGCGGCGTTCATGAAACCGCGCGCGACCCCATGGGTAGCCATGGCGGCCTTGAGGTTGGCGATGTCCTTGCCCAATTCCCCCTGACCCTTGGACCGAACCTCGCCCACGCACATGGGCCGGGCGTATTGGGGTGTGCCGCCATCACCGGCCAGCCGCTTCAGGAAGGACGGAAACTTTTTCAGATCGGCCGGCGCATTGCGTGGGCTGTCGCCGTCAAAGCCGGTGTAGCGGTCCTTGACATAGGTGGCATAGCTGATCTTCGAGGTCTCGCCATCGCTGACGATATCGACGCCGGCCGCGACCTGTTTGCCCACCGTGTCCGCAACGGCACGGGTCATCGCCGCATCGAAGGCCGCCGGATCATAGGGGGTGCCCCGTTCGCGGGCGAAGATGAAATCGACGACCTCCTGGCTGCGGGGAAGAGACCCCACATGGGTCGTTTTGATCTTGTGCATGTCGGGTTCCTTCCTTTTGGGCCGTTGTGGCCTGTCAGTCCCGGGGGGTCCAGGTTGCGCCGGCCGGATCGTCTGTGGCGACGATCTGATACAGCGCGGCCTCGCCTGTCATGCTGGGCATGGCGCTGTGGGCCAGGCCGGAGGGGACGCTCATCGTGTCACCGGGGGCCAGGGTGGCGGTGCCCCCCTCCCAACTGATCCGCCAGTGGCCCTTGACGGGCATCAGCACTGTCGGGGCGTCATGGCTGCGCTTGTCCTGGGTCGCGCAGGCGCGGGTGATGAAGTCGATCTCGAAACCGGGCTTGTCGCGGATCAGCCCGTTTTCGGCGATCACCTTGACCGGGGCGCCGGCGCCGGCCAGGGCGGTCATGTCCAGATAACGCCGGACATAGCCGCCGATCACCTGGGCCGGGGCCAGTTCCGGGATTTCGGCCAGCGTTGCCTCGGTCATCAGGGGCATCGGGCGCACGCCTTCGGGCAGGGTCTGGCCTTTCTTGGTGTCATAGAGTTTGCCGTTTTCACCCAGGACCAGGCCGTGATCCTTGGCATCGTTGATCACCTGGGGGGCCCAGTCGACCCCGCCTCCGGCATCGTTGCCGCCCAGAACCGACATGATCATGCCATAATCCGTGCCGATATTTTCAAAGCCACGGAACAGGTTGGTCGGAATATTGATGATATCGCCCTCTTCCAGCGTCACTTCGCCAGCGGTGCCCCAGCGCCCCCAGAAGAACCGCCAGCGCCCGCGGAGCACGAAGAACACCTCGGCCGTGTGGTGGGTGTGCAGCGAGTTGCGGCATTTCGGCGGCTGCCCTGCGGCCCCGATGTTGAACCCGTGGGGCAGGGTGATGTGGACATGCTGATCGGGGCTTTCCGACACGCCGCCGCCGATGATGGTAAAGTTCTCTTTCTGGTCGCTGCCCGGGGTATGGGCGTCGATGAAGGCGGTCTTGCAGGGCTGCAGGTCACCGTATCGGACGATGCGGGCTTCCATTTCTGCGGGTGTCATTGTCGTTCCTTGGTCAAGTGTGTGCGGTGTGATGCGGGGCTGTCGCCCGGGGACGTCAGCCCCCGGCGCCCGTGTGCAGGTGGATCTGTTTCCAGATTGCCACCTCGTCGATCAGGGTGAATTCGCGCCTCAGGCCCCAACTGCCCCATTCGGCGTGGGTGATGCCCATGACATGCACCTCGGCCCCGGTCGGTGCGCCGAAAAAGCCCGGCCCGGCATGGGGGCCGGTCAGGGACCAGCGCACGGCGGCACGGTTGGGGGTGCCGGGATCCGAGCGGCCGATCCGGTGATGGATGGCGAAGCGGGCCGTCGGAAAGGAGGACCGCAGCCGCATCCAGTCCGTCTCGGCGAACTCATGGGACCAGCCGCCCCGCGCGCCCCAATGTTCGGTGCGCACAGCCCTGTCATATTCCGCGCGGATAACGGTGAAATCCTTGTCCATCATCCGGATCAGAATGTCAGCCAGACGGGCACCCCATTCATTGTTGTTGCCGTCCCGGCGATAGGGGCCGGGCACGTCGTCGCGCGGGTGAAAGGGGCGTTGGCAGTGCTCGGGCCCGCCTTCGATCTGAATCTGCTGGCGGGCGTAATCGGCGGGGTCCCAGCCCAGCTGGCGCGCGATACCGCCGACATCCCGGATCAGCCATTCATCGTTGATCGCCCCATCCCGGGCCGCGCAATCGGCGATGGTGCGGACCTCGAAGGACCGGCCGGTGGGGGCGCCGAAGGCCCCGTGGCCGGTATGGGTGCCTGTGGTGATCAGCCGGTGCGAGGACAGAAAACCATCGTCCTCATTGCCGGACCAGATCACGTCCTCGCCCAGAAGCTGACGGTTGGGAAACTCGGCCAGGGTGGCCAGCGTCCCGTCGATCACCCCGGCATTTCCGCGCACCAGCCCCGAGGGAAAGCGCATGGGAATATCCGGCGCATAGTAGCGATGCAGCGTCGCCAACCCCCGATCTTCCCAGATTTCCTTGGTGATCTTCAGGATATAATCCGGTAGGTCCGTGAACTGGCTGGGAAAGCCTTTCATGTCGTCATGTCCGTTTGCAAGGTGGGGTGGCCCGTCATTCGGGTGCCCCGGTCCTGGTGGAGCCGCGTTCGATCAGTTCGCCCTCCAACACCACCCGTTCGGGCGAGGCTGTACTGTCATTGATCCGCCGCAAAAGCGTTGCGACGGTTTGCGCCACCATGCGGTTGATCGGCTGGCGATAGGTGGTCAGGTCATAGGCAGGCCAGGCGGCGATGGGCGTGTCGTCGAAACTGGCGACGGCGACGTCCTCGGGGATGCGCAGGCCCAGTTTCGACCGGATCACATCCATGACGGCAAAGGCCATGTGGTCGTTGCAGACAAAGACTGCATCGGGGCGGTCCTTGCCGGCGAACATTTCCAGCGCCGCAATCCGTGATTGGGCATAGTCGAAATTGCCGACCTCACGGGCGGCCAGTGTCAGCCCGGCCTCTTCCAGCCCGGCGCGAAAGCCGCGCTCGCGATCACGCTGGGTCGAGGCCTCCTCCAGCCCGGCGATATAGCCGATCCGGCGATATCCGCGCGCGGCAAACAACGCGGCGATGGCCCGGCCGCCCAGGTGGTTGTCGGTGGTCACTGAAGACATGCGGTCGTCGTTCTGGTCACGGTTGAACAGCACGACCGGGATGCCCAGGTCATGACAGCGCCGGGCCAGGACCGAGGACATGGACACCGAGGCCAGCACGATCCCGTCAACCTGATAATCCAGGATCTCCTTCATCACGTCCTGGACATCCCCGACCGTGGGCGAGGACATGAAGACCAGCACGTGATAGCCCTTGGCCTGCAAGGCGACGGACAGCCGTTCCACCGCCTCGGGGTAGAACTGGTTGTGCAGATAGGCGACGACCAGGCCAATGATCCGGCTGCGCCCGGTGATCATCGCGCGGGCCAGCACATTCGGGCGATAGCCCAGTTCCTCGGCTGCGCTGTGCACCTTTTCACGGGTCCGTTCGGACACGCTGGCGCCGGGGGTGAAGACCCGGCTGACCGCCGATTGGCTGACCCCGGCGCGCCGCGCCACCTGCAGCGATGTCACCCGCTCCTTGGCCATCAGTCCGCCGTCCAGCCGCCATCGACCATCAGCGCAGTGCCGGTGATCAGGGCCGATGCGTCCGAGGCCAGATAGAGCACCGCGCCCATGATGTCCTCGACCTCGCCGACCCGGCCAAGCTTGATCTTCTCGGCGATCCAGGCGGCGCGTTCGGGGTTTTCAAAGGTCTGCGCGGTCAGCGGTGTACGGATGAAGGTGGGGCAGATGGTGTTGATGCGGATCCGGCGGGGTCCCCATTCGACGGCCATCGCCTTGACCATGCCTTCCAGCCCATGTTTGGACGCGCAATAGACCGCTCGGTCGATCCCGCCGACATGGCCCATCTGGCTGCCGATGTGGATGATCGACCCGCCGCGTTCCGGCATGTGCCGGGCTGCTTCGACCGACAGGAAATAGGCAGCGCGCAGGTTCACGCCCATGACGGCATCGTAATCTGCGGGTTTGGTGTCCAGCGCAGGGGAATGGCGTGCCATGCCGGCCGAATTGACCACGATATCCGCGGCCGTCCCGTGCAGGGCAAGGGCCATGGCCTCAAGATCAGCGATATCCAGTTCCAGCGCTTCGGCCGACCAGCCCTCGGCGCGCATGGCCCTGACCGTTTCTTCCAGACGGGCCACGCCGCGAGCTGCGCAGATCACATGGGCCCCGGCCTCGGCCAGGGCCACGGCGCAGGCCTGTCCGATACCCGAGGACGCGCCGGCAACCAGCGCGCGCCGGCCTTCCAGGCGCATCGAGGGGGTCCGGGGCAGGGTCATTCGACGGTCTCCGGCAGATGCACTGCTTCACCATAGGGGACGTTGATCCCGCCATAGCGCCGCACGCGCAGGTTGCATTGCTCGGCATGGCCGACAAAGCCCTCCAACAGGCACAGACGTGATCCATAGGCCCCGATCCGGGCGGCGGCCTCATCCGTGGTGACCTTTTGGTAACTGTGTGTTTTCAGATACTTGCCAACCCACAACCCGCCCGTATAGCGCCCGGCCTTTTTCGTTGGCAGGGTATGGTTCGTGCCGATCACCTTGTCGCCATTGGCCACATTGGTGCGCGGGCCCAGAAACAGCGCGCCATAGCTGTGCATCTTGTCGAGAAACCAGTCGTCGCGATCCGTCATCACCTGCACATGTTCGCTGGCGATGTCATTGGCGACGTTCAGCATGTCGTCGTAATCCGAACACAGGATCACCTCGCCATAGTCGCGCCAGGACACGGCAGCGGTTTCGGCGGTGGGCAGGATCGTCAGGATCCGGTCGATCTCGGTCAGGGTCTGGCGGGCCAGGGTTTCCGAGTTGGTGACCAGAACGGCGGGCGAATTATAGCCGTGCTCGGCCTGGCCCAGCAGATCGGTGGCGCACATCTCGGCATCCACGGTGTCGTCGGCGATCACCATCGTCTCGGTCGGGCCAGCAAAAAGATCGATGCCCACGCGGCCATAAAGCTGGCGCTTGGCTTCGGCGACAAAGGCATTGCCAGGACCGACCAGCATGTGCACCGGGTCGATCGTTTCGGTGCCAAGCGCCATGGCGCCGATGGCCTGAATGCCGCCGAGCACGTAGATCTCATGGGCGCCGCCCAGATGCATCGCGGCGATCACGGCCGGGTTCGGCTTGCCCTGGAACGGCGGGGTACAGGCGATGATGCGCGGCACGCCGGCGACGGCGGCGGTGGCCACCGACATATGGGCCGAGGCGACCATGGGAAACTTGCCGGCGGGGACATAGCAGCCGACCGATTGAACGGGGATGTTGCGATGACCGAGGATGACGCCGGGCAGGGTCTCGATCTCGATGTCGCGCATGGAATCGCGCTGCGCCTGGGCGAAATTGCGCACCTGTTCCTGGGCAAAACGGATGTCGCGCAGGTCGCTTTCCGAGATCTCGGCGATCAGTGCGTCGATCTGCTGCGGACTCAGGCGAAAGCTGGCCGGGGTGTAGTTGTCGAACCGCTTGGACAGATCGCGCAGGGCGGCATCGCCGCGCGCCTCGATATCGGCCAGCGTGGTCTCGACGCTGGCGCGGACCTTGGCGTCCTCCTCGGCCCGTTCGGTATCGGGCTTGCCGCGTTTGAGATAGGTGATCGTCATGTCGGGTCCTCGGTTGGATCGATCGGGTCGGGGCGAAGCGGCCTTGCCCCGTAGAATGGCCTGGCCTGTCGCCTCGGGTCTGTCGGTTGGTATCATCCCAGAGGGATCTTTTCACCACTGGCACTGTCGAACAGGTGGCAGATTTCGGCGGGGATGCGGGCCTGCACGATATCACCGATCGCGGCGCGATAGTCCTTGTTGGTCTTGATCGAAACCAGCGATCCGCCCAGGCGCCAGGAAATCATCGAGGCCTCCCCCAGCAATTCGATCGAATAGACCGGCGCGGCGATCTGGCCGTCCGTCTCGACGATCTCGGCATCCTCGGCACGAAAGCCCAGTGTGATGTCCCCAGAGATCTGGACAGGCAGGCCCTCGACCCGGATGCCATCGCCTTGGAACACGCCGTTTTCCAGCCGGCCCTCGACCAGGTTCATTGCCGGCGATCCGATGAAGCTGGCGACGAAGGTGTTGGCCGGATGATCGTAGATCTCGGTCGGGGTGCCGACCTGCTGGATCTTGCCCTTGTTCATCACCACCACCCGGTCAGCCAGGGTCATCGCCTCGATCTGGTCAGGGGTGACGTAGACGGTGGTGGTCTTCAGCCTGGACTGGAGGTTCTTGATCTGCGCCCGGGTGCTGACCCGCAGCTTGGCGTCCAGGTTGGACAGCGGTTCATCCATCAGGAACACCGTGGGCTTGCGCACGATCGCGCGGCCCAGGGCGACACGCTGGCGCTGGCCGCCAGACAGTTCGGCCGGCCGCCTGTCCATGAAATCCTGCAATTCGACCATCTCGACCGCCTTCATGACCATGTCGTGATGCTGGTCCTTCGGCACCTTGCGCACCCGCAGCGGAAAGCGGATGTTTTCATAGACCGACAGGTTCGGGTACAGCCCATAGGACTGGAACACCATCGAGATGTCGCGATCCTTGGGTTCTAGCTTGTTGACCATCCGGTCGCCCAGCCAGATCTCGCCATCGGTCACCTCTTCAAGGCCGGCGATCATGCGCATGGTGGTGGACTTGCCGCAGCCCGAGGGGCCCAGCAGGACCAGGAATTCCTCATCCGCGATATCCAGGTCAAAATTGTCGACGCCGACGAAGGATCCCCACCGTTTGTTGACATTCTTCAGTTGAAGTCTGGCCATGATGAAAGCCCCTTATCCTTTGACGGCGCCGGCGGTCAGGCCGCTGACGATCTGGCGTTGGAAGAACAGAATGAGGACGAACAGCGGCACGATGGCCGAAACCACGGCGGCAACCGCATACATCACTTTGCCCTCCTCCTGCGTCGATCCCATGAAGCTGTTGATCTTGGGGATCATTGTTGCGTTTTCCTGGGTCAACAGCATCGAAGTGACGGTAAAGTCGTTATAGGCCAGCAGAAAGCTGAACAGCCCCGTGGTCACCACGCCGGGCCACATCACCGGGATGATCGCCAGCCGGAAGGCCTGAAAACGGGTGCAGCCGTCGACCATCGCGGCCTCGTCCAGATCCTTGGGAATGGACAGAAAGAAGGAATGCAGCATCCACAGGGTGAAAGGCTGATTGATCGCGACCAGCACAATGATCGTGGTCGGCAAGTAACCCCAGATATTGAGCTGGAAAAACGGCAGAAGATAGCCCGAAACCAGCGTCACATGGGGCATAGCGCGAAAGACCAGGGCGGCCATCAGCAGCCAGAAGGTGTATTTGAATCCCGACCGTGCCAGCGCATAACCGCCCAGCGTACCCAGGGTCAGCGAGATGGCGACGACACAGACGGTGACAATGCCGGTATTGACCACGGCCAGCCAGAATTTCTGCTGGATCCAGGCCCCTTCATAGCCGTCCAGGGTAAAGGCCCCGCCATGCTGGCGCTGGGTGACGGGCCCGGTAAGCGCATTCATCCAGTTGGCGCGGGAAAAGAAATCGCCCTCGACCTTGAATGATCCCCACATGGTCCACAGAAAGGGAAAGGCCGCGACGATCAGCCAGAACAGAACGAAGGCGGTCGACAGGGCGACCATGGATGGTGACTTGCGGTTTGCGAGACTGGACATGACCGGGTCTCCCTCACTTGCGGTTGAATTCGCGCCAGTTGCGGCGCAGGACCGGCAGCAGCAGGATGATGACACCGACGATGGTCAGCATCGAGGTGGCCGCAGCGGATCCGAACAGGGGGGATTCGGCGGCGCGCAGATCGTTGTAGATCAGATAGCTGAGCGACGTGGCGCTGGCCGCGGCCGAAAAGCCGATGATCGGCTCGAACACCCGGAAATTGTCCATCAGCTGCATCAGCGCGATGAAGGTTGCCAGGGGCATCAGATAGGGGATGGTCACGAAACGGATCCGTTCCCATCGGCTGGCGCCATCGACCATGGCCGATTCCAGCGTATCATCGGGCACGGTTTGCAACCCGGCATAGAAGACGACGAAGGCGAAGGGCGCCGAATGCCAGACCCCGTAGACGAACAGTGTCACCCAGGTCAGCGCCGGCGATGCCTTGAGCGACAAGGTCGGATCCCCGAACAGCGCCTGTAATCCGGCTCCGATGATCCCACGGGAATCGATCATCCAGAACAGCACCAGCGATCCGATCAGCGGTGTGACCAGCATCGGCAAAAGGGAAAAGAAAATCACCGGGCCTTTCAGCATCTTCGGGATCGAATTGACCACCACGGCAATGAAAAAGCCCAGCATGATCACCAGCGGCGTCACGATGAACGTATAGGCAAGGGTAAAGATCAGCGCCTTGTAGAAGGGCAGGTTCATGATCCGGTTGCGGATCTGACCGAAATTCTCGCTGGTGGCGAAGATCTCGCTGATTTCGCTGACGGCCAGATGGCTGGCATTGGTATAGGTCCCCAGCCCGTTATAGCGTCCGGCGGGCTGTTCGGCGCGCAACTGGGCCATCGCGGCGGCATCGACGCTGACCTGGGTGTTGCAGCCAAAGGGGCCGCAGGTCTCGGTTTCAAGCAGGATCTTTTCGTGTTCAATGTAAAGCGACTGATAGCCGACCGAGAAAATGGGCAGGGCGATGAAAAGAACCATCGCCAGCAATGAAGGCCAGATGAAGGCCAGAAAGGTCTTGTGTGGCATGTCTCTCCCCTTGCCGCGCCGTCAGGCGGCGCGGCCATCCATCTTGTGTCTGCACGTGCGGGGACGGCCCTGGGCGGCCCCAGCCGGGTGTGCCTCAGTTCAGGAAACCGGCTTCGGTGGCCGCAGCGGTATAAGCCGCTGTGATATCGGCCAGGGCCTGTTCGGCGCTTTCATTGCCTTGCAGGTATTCGACCAGGTTGTCGCCAATCGCGGTGTGCAGCAGGCCCATATAGGGCAGCATCGGGTAGGGGCGCGCGCCGTTTTGAAGCCCGGCCATCACCCCCATCGCCGCCGGGGTCGGCTGGTAGTCCTTGATCAGCCAGACGGCCGCATCGGGGTTTTCGGCCACCATCTCCGGAGAGGTGCCCATCATCATGGCGCGGAACGATGCCTCGGCATCCTCATCCGAGATGTTCTTGGCGATGGTGAATCCATCCCACCACAAGGCGGCGGTTGGGATCGTCTTGTCGCCAACCGTCGGCGCAGCGGCAAAGGCGGTATGCGCCGCGATTTCCGGCGACGGATTGTCCGCAGCGATATAGGATCCGGCGCGCGACCCCCAGGCAATGGACAGAACCGCTTCGCCAGCTTCCCACACGGGTTTCTGCGTGTTGCTGTTGAAGCTGGTCCAGTCCTGGCTCATGTAGCTGACCATCTTCTTCATGGTTTCCAGCGTCGCCAGACCATCGGCATTGTTGATCGCGATTTTCGCGTTGCCGGGTTCGAAGAACTGGTTGCCGGTGCCAAGGTAAATGTTCACAAACTCGCTGGCCACGTCCCAGCCGGGCATGTAGTTCGATGCGATCGGGGTCGGATAGCCGGCTGCGCGCAGAGTGTCAGCGGCGGCGAACAGATCGTCATAGCTTTGCGGCACTTCCAGGCCGTTTTCGGCCAACACGTCGTCGCGATAGTACAGATGCTGGGAGTTCGCCATGAAGGCGATCGCCATGATCTTGCCGCCGACCACGATCTTCTGGCTGTCGAGCAGCTGGTCCCCCCATTTCTCGACATAGTCATCCAGCGGGCGGATCAGATCGTCGTTCAACAGCGGGACGACGGAATTCGTGGCGACTATGGCAACAGTGTAGGTCGAGGGATTGGTGCTGAGCGCGGGAACCTGGATGTTCTTGTGTTCCGTGGTCTGGTTCTTGGTGACTGTCACGGTGTCGCTGGCACATTTTTCGGCCCAGTTGGCGATGATGTGCAGGGCCCTGAAATCATTCGACAGGATGCGGACCGATCCGCTGTCGATGCCGCAATCGGCCCAAGAGGCACCTGCCGACGCAATCAGGGCGCCCGCCGCAAGCGTTGCTTTCAGCCTGAAGTTCATTCCGGTTCTCCCCTCGGATAGGGCGCCGTGGTGCCCATCCCGGGGGAAGGCCGCGCCTGTTCTTTTTGCTGCGAATTTTTCGCAATACGGGGCGGACAGATCGCCCAGCCCCCGCGGACCATAGCCATCAATGAATACGCTTGCAATAATTTTCAGCCCTGACAGGATCGCCGTAAACAGGAGGCCCCGGATGAGTCGACGGCATATGGACAACAAGTGCAGCATGTATGAAGGCTTGGCCGCCTTGTGCGCGGATGGTCCGGCGGGACTGGAGGGCCATGTCCAGGCGCTCTATGCGCCGGAGATACAGGTGCGCGCGGCCCATCCGATCAATGAGGGCAGGGGATACGACTTTCTGCTTGATTCCGTGTGGATGCCGCTTCTGACCGCATTTCCGGACCTGGAACGACGCGATCTGATCGTCATGGGCGGCGCCTATGAGGGGCGTGAGTACGTTGCCATGATGGGCCACTATTGCGGAACGTTCCGGGCGGACTGGCTGACGATCCCGGCCACCGGGCGGCCGATCTATCTGCGCTATGGCGAGGTGCATGAACTGCGCGATGGCCGAATCGTTCAGACCAACTGTCTGTGGGATGTACTGGATGTGATCCGTCAGGCCGGCTTCTGGCCGATCGCGCCCAGTCTGGGGACGGAAGGGATGTGGCCGGGGCCGCTGACGGCCGATGGGCTGCTGCTGTCGCCCCAGGATCCGGGGCAGTCGCAGACCAGTCTGGCGCAGACCCTCGCCATGCATGACACGCTGGCCGCATTCAGCGATCGGGACGGGGGTGGCCGTGAGGCCCTGCTGGCCATGCCCCAGCGCGATCACTGGCACCCCAGGATGATGTGGTATGGCCCGTCCGGCATTGGCACCACGCGCGGCTTGCAAGGGTTTGTCGATTATCACCAATTGCCGTTTCGGACGGCCTTTCCTGGCCGCAAGGGTGGAGGGCAATGGGATGAGATTGCCGATCTCAAGGCGCAACGCGGCGGCGGCCATTACATCCGCCTCGGGGATGGCCCCTATTCCGTAACCGGTGGCTGGCCTAGTGTGTTCGCGATGCACGAGGGGCCCGATTTTCTGGGGGTGGGCGCGACGGGGCGGCCTGTCACCATGCGGGTCATGGATTTCTACCTGCATCATGAAGGGTTGATCCGCGAGAACTGGGTGCCGCTCGATGTTCTTGACCTGTTGTTGCAGATGGGCGTCGATGTGCTGGCCCGTAGTCAAAGCCTGTTTCGCCGGGGCCAGTAGGCGGTGCACGCCGGGGCTTTGGTGTGCGATGGATCTTGCAATCGTATGCACACTGTGATCCAGTGCCGGGGATTTCCATTCCCAACCATCAGGACAGCGACATGGCGACGAAGGACACGGGCACAAACGGTGTGGTGAAAAGCGACAAGCAGCAGGTCCTGCAGGCCGAACGCCGGGATTTCGTCGATCTGGTTCCCGAGAACCGCGACCGGGTCCAGCCGATGAAGGGGTTCGACCCGATCTACACCGATATCGTCGATTACATCGTGCGCTGCACCCACCGGATCTGGGATGAGCGCGATGTCGGCCTGATCTACACTCACTACACCCATAACTGTGTGGTCTACAGTGCCCTTGGCACGGTCTATACCCGTGAAGAGGTCGTGCAGAACACGATCCAGCGGATGTTCATGCTGCCCGAACGGCGCGGCATGGCCACCCAGGTGATCTGGAATGGCAATGAAAACGACGGGTTTTAGACCTCGCATCTGGTGACGGGCACGGGGCGGCACACCCAGCCGGGCATCTATGGCAAGCCCAGCGGGCGGACCTTTGTGGCCCGGACGATCGCCGATTGCATGGTTTATGAGAACAAGATCTACCGCGAATGGCTGGTCGTCGACACCATGGCGCAGGTCAAGCAGATCGGCCTTGATCCTCAGGCCTTTGCCGAAAATCTGGCGCGCAGCTGTTTCGACAAGGGGCTGTTGTCCATCGACATGGGGGAAAACCGGCGGATGATCGGGCAGTATCCGCCCGAAAGCAAACCGGACCTGGCGATTGCCAACAACGATATCGAGCGTGAGGTTCTGGGCTGGCTGCACGAAATCCACAACAAGCGGATGTTCGGCAAGATCCGCGAGGTCTACGCCCCCACCGTCCAGTATCACGGTCCGCTGATGAAGGAACTTTACGGCCACGGGGCGGTGACCCACCAGACGGTCGGGTTCTACGCTTCGATCCCGGATGGGTTCTACATGCCCCAGCATATCTGTTCGGTTCCCTGCGAGGAAGGTGGCGTCAAGGTTGCAGTGCGTTGGGTCGTGGAAGGCCATCACCTGGGCTGGGGTGTGCTGGAGGAACTGGGCGCTCCGACGGGCAAACGCGTTCAGGTGATGGGGATGACCCACTACCATATCAAGGACGGCCGGATCGTAGATGAGTGGAACACCTATGACGAGATGTCGATCCTGATGCAGGTGAAGCTGGCGCAAATGGCCGATCGCGACACTGTGCTGCCGGCCGGGGATCAGGGCTAAGCAGATCTCAGGGGCTTGGCCATGGAAGGTCTTCTCTTCGCCATGCCCATCGACCGGCGTCAATGGGCCCTGCGCGTTGTTTTCAGCGCCTGGGCCTGAGCGCCTTTCGCCAGCCCCTGAACAGCCCGCGTTCGCTTAGCGGCTCGAAGATCGCATCGGGGCCTTCGGGGTCCAGTATCTCGTTATCGGCCAGCCATTCCTCAAGGCCATTCAATTCCGGCATCGCGAAGGGCTGCAAGCTGCGTCCCTTCGTCTCCGCCCGCAGGGCCCCGATCGCAGTGGCCAGCGATCCGCTTTGGGCCAGTCGCGCCGCAACCTCTGCCGTCGTCACGCCCAGATGCTCGGCGATCAGGTCGTTGCGCAGGTGGGCGATGCGGTCGTCGATAACCACGATCTTCTGGTGATGTGAGCTGGCCAGCGGATGGGCGCCGTCCAGCGTCAGGGTGATCTGGCGGTGCCATTTCCAGCGCAGGATCGTCGCCAGCGTATTGCCCCGGAACAGCGCCTTGAAGGCCCCGGTATCCCAGCCCAGCAGTCGGATTTGCAGCGCGGGGGTGCGCGAGGCGAGCCAGAGGATGAAATCCCCCAGCCGTTCCGGCCCCTCATCGCCTTCAAGCCGGATGCGCGCGTCGAAATCCCAGCCGATCAGCATGATGCTGTGCCGCGCCTTCAACATCGCGGCGCGCACCGCGATAAAGTAATCCTCGGCGTCGACGATGAAGGCGAAGCGATCCGCCTCTTCGATCCGCCAGCAGGTCTAGCCGGGCCGGAGGCCGCTGTTCTTCATGTCATCTGCCACGTTCTTGTCGTCCAGATCGCGCATCCATGTCCGGGGGATTCTGCCTCCTCTGCAGTCAGCGTCAAGCCTTTGGGCGCGGTAGGGTAGGGAAACGTATCTGGTTGGCCTGCGGGGTATCGGACTGTGATCGCAAAGAGACGTAGGGTGAAAGGCAGGATGACGCATGCCGTGGTATCAAAATACGTCACTCATGGCCTGTGCAAGAACGCCGCCATCGAGCTCTACCGTGCGGGCTGTGACGACGAGATGGTGAAAGCTGTCACCGGTCACTCTTGGGTTGAGATGCTGAAAAAATACGGTGGGAAGGTGCGCCAACGTGAGTTGGCGACACGGGCACAAGAAGCCAGAAACAAGATGGAACAGAACAAGCCCGGAACGTGAAAGTTTCAACGGCTGTTTCAAATTTCAAGGAAAGGACCGGGCAGGATGACGCAAGTGCTTGAAAGTATTGGAGGCGAGTACCGGAATCGAACCGGTGTACACGGATTTGCAATCCGCTGCGTCACCACTCCGCCAACTCGCCGCGCCGTGGTGGGGTAGCTCCTAAACCGTTCGCGGGGCTGGCGCAAGGGCCACGGTCACCATGTCGTGTCGGGCAAACGCGGCCTCGGTGCTTGCTCCGTCCGGGCGGTTGTGCGATCAATTCGGCGATTGTCAGGATATGAGATCTGCCATGCCGGATTACGCCCTTCGCCGCGAAATGATGGTCGATACCCAGGTGCGTCCGTCGGATGTGACGAAATACACCGTGATCGACGCCATGCTGCAGGTCCCGCGCGAGATGTTCGTGCCGCAGGCCTTGGCCGAGGCGGCCTATGTCGGGGAAAACCTGTCCCTTGGGGAGGGCCGTGTCCTGCTGGAGCCGCGCACCCTGGCCAAGATGCTGGATGCGCTGAACCCCGGGCCGACCGATCTGGTTCTCGATCTGGGCTGTGGCTACGGCTATTCCTCGGCCGTGATCGCGCGGATGGCCGAGGCTGTGGTCGCTGTCGAGGAAAATGACGCGATGCGTGCTGAGGCCGAGGCCATTCTGGCGGATCAGGGGATCCACAATGTTGCCGTTCTCGGTGGTCCTCTTGCCGAGGGCGCGCCCCAGCATGGCCCCTATGATCTGGTGATCATTGAGGGGGCGGTTGAGCGGATGACTGATGCCGTTCTGTCACAGGTCAAGGATGGCGGGCGTATCGCGGCAATCTTTGCCGAGGGCAGGCTTGGCGTTGTGCGGATTGGTTATAAAATTGATGGCGATGTGTCCTGGCGCTTTGCGTTCAACGCGGGGGCGCCGGTTCTGGCCGGGTTTCAACAGCCGGCGGCATTCGCCCTTTGACCGGGGCCGGGATCAGGCCGGACGAAACAGGAGCAGTTGAGTGAAACACCGCGTACCCATGGGGCATGCCTTTTATTCGGTCGTGCTGGCCGCAGGTTTGGCTGCGATGCCGGCCACTTCGGAAACACTGACCGATGCGTTGGTTTCCGCCTACAATAACAGCAGCCTTCTGGAACAGAGCCGCGCAGTGTTGCGCGCCTCGGACGAAGATGTGGCCAGTGCTGTGGCCCTGCTGCGGCCGACCCTGGATTATTCCGCCTCGCGGACCTGGGGCTGGAGCGACAGGGACCAGCCGACCTCGGACAACGATACCGTGACCAATACGCTGGGTCTGACCTCGCAGTTGTCGCTTTATGAATTCGGCCGGAACCGCTTGGCGATCGAGGCGGCGAAAGAGGCGGTTCTGGCCGCGCGTCAGTCCTTGCGCAACCAGGAACAGCAGGTGCTGCTATCCGCCGTCGAGGCCTATATGGAACTGCGCCGGGCGATGGAATTCGTCGATCTGCGCCAGAACAACGTGCGTGTTCTCAGTGAAGAAATGCGCGCGGCCAATGACCGGTTCGAGGTTGGTGAAGTGACCCGTACCGATGTTGCCCAAGCCGAGGCCCGGCTGGCCGATGCCGAGGCCAACCTGATCAGCGCGCAGGGTGATCTGGATGTCGCGCGTGAGGCCTTCAAGCTTGCGGTGGGGCGCTATCCGGAGAACCCGGCGCCGCCGCCGGCCCTGCCCAGAACCGCTGCCAATGAGGCCGCGGCCCGGGATGTCGCGGTGCGCGAACATCCGCAGATCCTTCAGGCCCAGCGGTTGGTTTCGGTTGCCGAGATCAATATCGAGCGGGCCCAGGCAGCGGTGCTGCCGTCCCTGTCGGCCAATGCCAGCGTGGGCTGGAGCGACCAGAATGCGGGGAACAAGACCCTTGAATTCGAACCTTCGGCCTCGGTCGGGGTGGAATTGCGCGGCCCGATCTATCGCGGGGGGGCACTGAACTCGGCCTACCGCAGTGCGACGGCGCAGCGCGACCTGAACCGTGCCCAGCTGTTGCGCACAACCGATCAGGTGGCCAACAACGTTGCCCAGGCCTGGACCATTCAGGAAGTGGATCGGGCGATCCTGGTGTCGACAGAACGCCAGATCAACGCTTCGCGGGTGGCGTTTGAAGGAACACGCGAAGAGGCGACGCTGGGGGCGCGGACCACGCTGGACGTGCTGAACGCGGAACAGGAACTGCTGGATGCGCAGGCGGCCCGGATCTCGGCGGCTGCGCGGTTGCAGGTGGCGGCCTATGCGGTGCTGTCATCCATGGGCCGGTTGACGGTGGATTACCTGCAACTGCCGGTGACCGCCTATGATCCGTCGGTTTATTACAACGCGGTGCGCAACGCGCCAGCCGTCAACGATGCCAGCGGGCGCGGTCTGCAACTGGATCGGGTGCTGAAGAGTATCGGCAAATACTGATCCGCTGATTGGACAGCCGGTGCCTGATGGAGGCGCCGGCTGTGTCCCGGCCGCCCGAGGAGACCGGGCAGTCACAGAGCATCCGCCTGACACGGAAGGACCCACCCATGTCTTATGCCTATGATCCCGACAATATTTTCGCCAAGATCCTTGCCGGTGAAATTCCCTGCGCGCGCATTGCCGAGACCGAGCATGCCCTGGCCTTTCGCGATATTCATCCCCAGGCGCCGGAACATGTGCTCATCATTCCCAAAGGTCCCTATGTGACCTACGATCATTTCGCCGCTGAGGCGTCGGCCGATGAGATTGTGGATTTCACCCGGCTTGTGGCCAAGGTTGCAGCGGAACTGGCCGTCGCGCCGCCGGAGGGCAGGGGCTATCGGTTGTTGTCCAATGCCGGGGTCGATTCCCATCAGGAAGTGCCGCATATGCATGTGCATCTTCTGGCCGGCCGCAGCTTGGGACCTTTGGTCGAACCTGAGGTCGGCGTGGTTTGATTTTTGATTAAAAATCAGGGTGTTGTTTCGCATTCTTCACCCGAGATGCGCGCGGCATTCAGGACAAGACGTGCCGGGTTTGTGACCGGGTGGTCATGTCTTCGCCGGGGGCGATCTGTTCCCCCGGCTTTGGTATGCGTTTTTGCCCATGCCTGCACAAAAGCGGGATTGTTTTGGGCGCCTCGACCATGGTCTGACAGGCGTGTAAAATCAAAAACCTACAGCGTTTCAGAGGCGTCCTCTTTTCCGTGACGCGCTATGGGCTGGCACTTCCGGTCAGGGACAGGAACACATCCTCAAGGTTGGGCTCTTCCGTGCGGATATCGACCAGACCGATCCCGGCCGTGCGCAGGGCATCGAGGATGGCCTCGGGCGAGGTTTGCGACCGCGCGTAGCGAAAGGCCAGATCGCCGCCGGCCCGGCGGTCCAGATCGACCCCGGGCAGGCTTGGTACGGTGGCCGGGGGCGCGTCGGGGGTGATGACCAGGGTCTTGGCATCCAGCCGGCCGAGAAGGGCCGACGTGCTGTCGCGGGCCACCACCTGGCCGTGGTTGATGATGGCGATCTGGTCGCACATTTCCTGGGCCTCTTCCAGGTAATGGGTGGTCAGGATGATCGTCATCCCGCGTTCCCGGTTCAAGCGCCGGACATTGCGCCACAACATCTGGCGCAGTTCGATATCCACACCGGCGGTGGGTTCGTCCAGCACCAGCACGGCGGGGCTGTGGACCATGGCCTTGCCCAGCAGAAGCCGGCGCTGCATGCCCCCCGACAGGGTCCTGGCGTAGGAATCGGCCTTGTCGGTCAGGCCGATCATTTCCAGGATCTCGTCGGTGCGGCGTTGGGCCTTGGGCACGCCATAAAGCCCAGCCTGCACGTCCAGCGCCTGATAGGGGGTGAAGAACGGATCGAGGTTCAACTCCTGGGGCATGACGCCGATGGCCGCGCGGCTTTGGCGGGGGTTGATGTCCTGATCGAAGCCCCAGATCTTGACCTTGCCCGAGGTCTTCAGCACCAGCCC
Organism: Qingshengfaniella sp.; assembly: GCA_047971485.1. Lineage (GTDB taxonomy): Bacteria > Pseudomonadota > Alphaproteobacteria > Rhodobacterales > Rhodobacteraceae > JBKDZR01. The sequence continues at coordinate 43,741 of JBKDZR010000030.1, forward strand.
GGCCAAAATGTTGATCAGCGTCGATTTCCCGGCCCCATTGGGCCCAAGAAAGCCAAAGACGGATCCGGCGGGCACGGTCAGGTCGATGCCTTTCAGCGCCTCTTTCGGTACTTGCCGGCCGCTGCCACCATAGGTTTTGCGCAGGGCTTCGATTTCAATGGCAGTTTGTGACATGTCGGACCTTTCGGGACCTGTCCCGGGGGGGGCGCTGGGGGCTTGCCCGGGCGGGGGCGATGGGTATTCTGGGGCTGATCTATGCCGCCCCTCTGCCCGGGGTGCAACCGACGAGGACCTTGTGATGCCCATCGACCCGCCTGAAACCGAGATCACCGACCAGTGGCGTGTGGCCTGTGATGGCGGTGGCGGCGCGCTGGGCCATCCGCGTGTCTGGCTGACGATCCCGAAGGGCCGGGGGTGGGTTGAATGTCCCTATTGCGACAAGAAAATCATCCACAGCAGCATGGCTGAAAAGGCCTGAGCCGCCTCTAACAGGCTGCTGAAAAGCCTTGCCCCGATCCATTTTAACGGTGCAACGGGAAAACTGTTCCTCATTGCCCGGCACCCACCTTGGCGTGGGCGACCAGCCCGGGCTTCGCCCGATTTTCCCACAGGGAGGGCGCATTAGGCGGCTTTGCGGACAAAGCGGTCGTTCATCCCCTCGGCGCGGGACAAGCCCGGAACGGGCGCCGCGCCATCACTGGGGCGGCCCACCGGTCTGGCGCTCTGCCACCGTTATCCTCACGCTTTGATGTCCCGCTACCATGGCTGCCATAAATCGCGCCGTTCATAGGGTAGATGCGCCAGCCCCCGCTCCAGCGCTGGCGCGGCTGGCTCTGCTTGATCCGCAGTCAATAAGGCCTCAAAGTGGTCATTTTCCAAGGTCATTGATATAACCCAACGGTTAGAGGGGCTTGGCAGGCATAAGGCATACCCGCCCCAGCGAACCAAAGCGCCCACCCAGGGTCGGGCGCGTCCCTCAGCGCGCGGGTCAGAAGGCCGGGCCGGAACAGTGTCCCCGTCCGGCATTGCCAGGTTTCCTTTTTCAGCAGCCTGTTAGGTCGTGTGGATCAGCGGCAGAAAAGACCGGCTTTGGGCACCGCTTGCCTTGCGGGACTTGGGGAATACGGGGTTTCCCGCGCCTCAAAGCCCCAGCACCCGGCGTTGCCGCCGAAGCCGGTTCATCACCTGGACAAGCTCGGTGCTGATGCCGGGTTCGGACAGGGCATGGCCGGCGCGTGACACGAACTTGAGATCGGCCCTGGGCCAGGCCTGCGCCAGTTTCCAGGCCGAAACCGGCGGACAGATCATGTCATAGCGGCCCTGCACGATGGTCCCCGGCGTATCGTGCAACAGCGGCATCCGCGACAGGATATGATCATCGCTGTCGAGAAACCCGCCATGGGTGAAATAGTGGTTTTCCAGCCGGGCAAAGGCGCGGGCATAGTCTGCCGGGCTTTCACCGGTGACGCCATTGGCCTCAAAGGAGGCAAGCGCATTTTCCCAGGCCGCCCAGGCACGGGCAAAGCGGGTTTCGATCACCTTGTCACCGGAAAACAACCGCCGGTGATAGGCCCCGATCAGATCGCCCTGTTCCTCTTCGGGGATCAGCCGGGTGAACTTGCCCCAGAGATCGGGCCAGAATTGCCCCGCCCCGCCATTGTAGAACCAGTCCAGTTCCCGCTGCGTCATCAGGAACACCCCGCGCAGCACCAGATAGGCCGCACGTTTGGTATGGGTCTGGGCATAGAGCAACGACAGCGTCGCTCCCCAACTGCCGCCAAAGACGATCCAGCGGCCGATATCCAGCGCATTGCGGATCTTTTCGATATCCGCGACCAGATCCCAGGTGGTGTTGTGCTCGATCGAGGCATGGGGCCGCGACCGGCCGCAGCCACGCTGATCGAACAGGATGACGCGGTACACATCGGGGTCGAAATAGCGTCGCATCGCCGGGCTGCACCCGCCCCCAGGGCCGCCATGCAAGACAACGACGGGAATGCCATCGGGCTGACCGCATTGTTCCACATAAAGCCGGTGTCCGTCGCCCACCTCCAGCATTCGCTGGTCGAAGGGGTCGACGGCCGGGTAAAGGATGTGCGATCCGGTTTTATGACCTGCGAATTGCTCCATGACCGGATTATATAACGCGTGGAGCGGGCGGACCATATCCGGCGTTGCAGAAAAGGAAAGACGATGACCGACGAGGCGCAGGGCACGGTGGATCCGGCCGAAGTGGCCAAGTTCGAGGCGATGGCCGCCGAATGGTGGGATCCCGAGGGCAAATTCAAGCCGCTGCACATGCTCAACCCCTGCCGGCTGGACTATATCACCAGCCAGATCGCGGCGGAATTCGGCTGCGATCTGAAGCGGCCAACACCCTTTGCCGGGCTCAGGGTGCTGGATATCGGCTGTGGCGGAGGGCTGTTATCGGAACCCATGGCCCGGTTGGGGGCCGATGTGGTGGGTGCCGATGCCGCCGGGGGCAACCTGCCGGTGGCCCGCATTCATGCCGAGCAATCCAGCCTGCGCATCGACTATCGCCATACCACGGCCGAGGCGCTGGCCGACACCGGCGCGGTCTTTGACGTGGTTCTGAACATGGAGGTGATCGAACATGTCGCTGATCCGCCCAGCTTTCTCGCGGCGTGCCAAAGCCTGCTGCGCCCTGGCGGGTTGATGATCACCTCGACAATCAACCGCAATCCGCAAAGCTTTGCCATGGCCATCCTCGGCGCCGAATACGTGATGCGCTGGCTGCCCCCGGGCACCCATGACTGGCGGAAGTTCATCACCCCGGACGAATTGACACGGCTGTTGACGGCGGCCGGTCTGCGGGTGGTGGATCGCAAGGGCTTTGCCTTCAATCCGCTCAGCTGGGACTGGTCGATCTCGGCCCGAAACCTGTCGGTGAATTACGCGGCGACCTCGGTCAAGCCCGGCTAGCCTGCGGCCCGATCCCGGGTCCGGGGGCCCATTCAGGGCCCCGAAAACTCCCTGTCATTGTGGATCGCGGGCACCCGCCGACGGGCATGTGCCACCTCGGCGCGGTCGATATCGACCAGAACCACCCCCGGATCGGTCCCGCCATCGGCCAACACCTCGCCCCAGGGCGCGATGGCCAGACTGTGGCCATAGGTGGCCCGTGGTCGCCCGGCCGACACCGGATGCTGCCCCGTCTGGGCCGGGGCCAGCACGTAACACCCGGTCTCGATCCCCCGGGCCCGCAGCAGAACCTCCCAATGGGCCCTGCCGGTTTCCGGGGAAAATGCTGCCGGCTGGGTCAGGATCTCGGCGCCGGCCTTGGCCAGACGCCGGTGCAACTGGGCAAAGCGCAGGTCATAGCAGATGCCCAACCCCAGCACCCCAAACGGGGTCTGCGCCACAACCGCGCGATCCCCGGGCCGGTAACCTTCCGATTCACGGTAGCTTTCCGTTTCCGAGATATCGACATCGAACATGTGGATCTTGTCATAGCGCGCCGCGACTTGCCCATCCGGCGCAATCACGAAGGACCGGTTTGCAAAACGCCCGTCCCCGCCCTCGACCTTCAGGCCCAGCGATCCGATCAGCATCCAGATTCCATGGTGCGCCGCCCGCGCCCGCAAACCGGCCAGGACCGGATCCTTGCCCTCGGTGGTCAATACGGCGGTCTGATGGCTGCGGCTGCCGGAGACACAGTTCGTCACCTCCGGCGTCAACACAAAGCCCGCGCCCCCCGCCACCGCCTGATCGACGAAATCGACCGCCATCTCCAGGTTTTCCCCCGGCTGGTCGGTGCTGGTCATCTGGATCAGGCCACAACGCATCCGCCCTACCCCGCCAGCAGGGGATCAAGCCGCCCCGCCCGATCCAGCGCGAACAGATCGTCGCAGCCCCCGACATGGGTATCGCCAATGAAAATCTGCGGCACGGTGCGCCCGCCCTTGGCGCGCTTCGTCATCTCGGCGCGGCGCTCCGGCTGGCGGGCCAGATCGATCTCGGCAAAGGCGACACCCTTTTGGGTCAACAGACGCTTGGCGGCGTGGCAGTATCCACAAAGCGGTGTGGTGTAAATCTCAACGGGTTTCATCGCAGGACCCTTCTTTCGTTTCCCCTACTAAACCATGTTCCCGGGAAATGAATACCGGTTTTGTGCTTGGCGAACAGGCGGCATCAAACCTTCGGCCGGGTCGCGTGAAGCAAGGGGGATCGGTGCGCAATCAGCAGCGTCTTCCGTGCCTTTGCCGGACACAAAGGCCGCCAGCACAAGGGATGCAACACGAAGCGCCCCTTCACGGCAGGACGAGACATCCCCACACAGCCCTGAGATCACGGGTTCGGATCCCCGCAGCGTGTCGCGAGGAAATCGACGAAGGCGCGGATCCGGGGCGACAGCAACCGGCGACTGGGATAGACCACCGACAGCGCAGCGGCAGCGATGTCGAAGCTCACATGGGGGCAAACGCGCACCAGGCTGCCCTCGGCGATCTGCTGGCGGCAATAGCGCATCGGCAGCACCGACAGCCCCGCCCCGTTGACCACCGCGTTACGCACCACCAGCGGATCGTTGACATGGGCCACCCCGCGCGCGAGGTCCAGATGCGTCGCCTGCTGCCCCACATGGACCGGCATCCGCGCCTGTCCATAGCGGGTCTCGCAAATCATCACATGGCGGCGGATCTCATCAAGGCTGTCCCCCGGCGGGTGCGCGGCGATATAGTCAGGGCTGGCCACCCAGATCAGCGGACCGGCGGCGATCACACGCGACACCTGATCCGAATCCTGCTGAGGCCCAACCACCACGGCCAGATCGACCTGATCACGCAGCAGATCCAGCCCATAACTGGTCACCACAAGTTCAAGCTCGATCCTGGGAAAAGCGCGGTGAAACAGGGCCAGGTTGGGGGCGACGATTTCCTGGGCAAAGGCCGGCGGCAAGGCCACACTCAGCCGGCCCGAGGGGGCCGCGCTGAGACCGGCGGCAGTGGCATCGGCATCGCGCACCTGTTCAAGGATCAGTTGCGCCTTGCGGTAAAAGGTTTCCCCTTCGGCCGTCACCCGCAAATTGCGCGAGTTGCGATCCAAAAGCCGCAGCCCCAGCCCTTTCTCCAGCCGGGTAATCGCCGCGCTGACCGTCGATTTCGGGCGCCCCAGGGCCTCGGCGGCGGCGGTGATCCCGTTACGCTCGACCACCGCAACGAAAACGGGCACATCGTCGATCTTCCATTTCATCCGCCCCTCCTGGCGTTCAGAAATCCGAACACTGTATTCATAACACCCATGTTGTTCTGCAATTCAAGGCATCCTAGCCTGCGCCGACACCGGAATATCGTCTTCACGCACAAGGCGGCGTTCCGCGACATCTGGGCATCACCATCACAAAGGGAGAGACATCATGGCGCGCATTGTCGGGGGCATCGGGGCCTCACATTCACCGACCATCGGGTTTGCCAAGGACACCCACAAGGAAAACGATCCCGCCTGGGCCCCGATCTTCGAGGGCTTCGGCAAGGTTCGCAACTGGGTGAACGAACAGAAGATCGACGTACTGTTTTTGATCTACAACGATCACGTCACCTCGTTCTACTTCGATCACTACCCGTTCTTCTCCATGGGGATCGATGACGAATACGTGCCGGCCGATGAAGGCGGCGGGCCGCGCAACGTGCCCCCGGCCAAGGGGCATCTGGGCCTCAGCCAGCACATCGCCACGGCCCTGACCGCCGATGAATTCGACATGTCCTTTTTCCAGGGCAAACCCGTCGATCACGGGTTCCTGTCACCCCTGTCGATGATGGGCGATGAGAACGGCCCATGGCAGGGCCGGGTCGTGCCACTGCATTGCGGGCTGCTGCAACTGCCGATCCCTTCGCCGAAACGCATGTGGAAGCTGGGCAAGTCCCTGCGCAAGGCGATCGAAAGCTATCCCGAGGATCTGAACGTCGCGATCATGGCCACCGGCGGTCTGAGCCATCAGGTCCATGGCGAACGCGCGGGATTCATCAATGAGGATTGGGACCAGGAATTCCTGAACCTGCTGGAGAAAAACCCCCAGCAGCTGGTCGACATGCGGCTTGCCGAATATGTCGTCAAGGGCGGCATGGAAGGCGCCGAGGTCATCATGTGGCTGATCATGCGCGGCGCCCTGTCTGATGACGTCAAGCTGATCCACAAGCACACCTATGCGCCCTCGGTCACCAATATCGCCACGCTGATCTTCGAGGATCAGGGCGGGGAACCCGATCCCAAGGAGATTGCGGCCTATCGCGAACACATGGGCTATCATCTGGCCGGCGCCGAGATGGTCGAAGGCACCTATCCCTTCACCCAGGCCCGCAGCCACGAAAATTACCGCCTGAACAGTTTCCTGCACGATCTGATCATCCCGGCCCATCGGGAACGCTTCAAGACGGATTTCGACGGGCTGGCGGCCGAACGCGGGCTCAGCGCGGAAGAGATCGACCTGATCAAGAACCGCAAGTGGATCGAGATGATCCGCCGGGGTGTCAGCTTCTTCATGCTGGAAAAAATGGCGGCTGTGGTCGGCGTGTCCAACCCGGAAATCTATGCGGCCTTCCGGGGCGAAACGCTGGAACAGTTCTTGGCCACGCGTAAGGTGCCCATCACCTATTCGGTGGCCGGTGGCGACAAGGCCGCCGAGATGGACAAGGCCTGAGGCCCACAAGCCGGTGGGCCCCCGCGAACAGCGGCCCACCGGCACCCCCTGAGCGATATCCACAGTCCATGGCGGGCTGATTCCGGCATAACGGCGCCGGATCCCCTTGACGCACAGACCGCCCGGCACCCGCCCGGCGTTTGAAGGACGCCACACGCGCATGGCCCAAACAGGTGGTCGTGGCGCAAACCGCAACTGTCGGACCAAGGCATTCCACCCGAAATTGAGCATCGGCTTTGGGGGCCTCGCACAGGCGCTATCAATGGGGTACAGCGTGTCGCGTGAAGGCCGTCATACACGACGGGCACTACCCCAATCCACGATCTGCCAAGGTTGTGAGTTGCAGCTTCGGCCACAATTCCTATAGCGTTTCCGGGTCATCCTGAATCCGCGGAAACATTATAACGTTTTGATCTGGTGCCCTTCAAAACGGGAACAGCCCCCCTCGTCTGAAAGTGCCCCAAGCCGCACCGCGCATCGCAACCGGAGGTTCCATGGCCCGCGTCCTTCTTTCCTGTCTGGCTGCATTGACCCTGCTGGCGGCAGGACCCGCTTGTGCGCAAAATGGGTTGGCCGCCGCGCTGGAACGCGCCGGGGCGCGCGACTGGGCCGGGGCGGCCCGGGCTGTGGCCAGCGCCCCGGCCGAAGTGCGCGCCGTGATAGAATGGCAGCGCCTGCGCCGGGGTGAGGGCAGCTTTGACGACTATCGCACCTTTCTTGCTGCCTATCCCGACTGGCCGGGCATGGCATTGCTCAGCCGTCAGGGCGAAGCCGCGATCCCGGCCTCGGCCGATCCGGGCAGGATCAGGGCCTATTTCTCCACCCACCCCCCCCAGACCGGCGAAGGGGCACTGCGTCTGGCCGAAGCCCTGATCCACCAGGGGGATCGCGCCGGGGCTGCGGCCGAGGCGGTCCGCGCCTGGCGCGACCTGCCCATCGATCCGGTGACCGAAAGCGTGATGCTGGCCGAATTCGGACAGGCCCTGGCCCCCCATCACATCGCCCGGATGGATCGCCTTCTGTGGGATCACCGCTTTGCCGAAGCCGCCCGCATGCGTCCACGTGTGCCCGAGGGCTGGCGGCTGCTGCATGATGCCCGCGTTTCCCTGGCCCGCGATGAAGCCGGGGTCGACACACGCATCGCCGCCGTGCCCGCCGATCTGGCCGATGATCCGGGGCTCGCCCGGGAACGCGCGGCCTGGCGGGCACGGCGCGGGCGGGTGGATGACGCGGCCACGCTGATGCTGGCGCGTTCGGCCAATCCCGCACTTTTGGGCCGGCCCGAGGCCTGGGCCAGTCGCCGTGCCGCGCTGGTCCGGCAGATGATGCGCGAGGGCAAGGACCGCCGCGCCTATCTTTTGGCCGCGCAGCACCACCTGACCAGGGGCAGCGCCTATGCCGATCTCGAATGGCTGGCCGGCTATATCGCCCTGCGCCGTCTGGATGCGCCAGGGGCTGCGCTGGATCACTTCCGGCGGTTCCGTCTGGCGGTGACCAGCCCGATCAGCCTGGGCCGCGCCGGCTATTGGGAAGGGCGCGCCCATGAGGCCATGGATCAGGTGGCCGCCGCCCGGGCCGCCTATGCCTTTGGGGCCGAATTTCAGACCAGCTTTTACGGGCAACTGGCCGCTGAACGGGCCGGGCTGGGCATGGATCCACGCCTTGTCGGGGCCGAGGTCTTTCCCGATGCCCACACCGCCCCCTTCACAGGGTCCAGCGTCTACAAGGCCGGTCAGGCCCTGGCCGCAGCAGGCGATGCGGTGCTGGCCGCGCGTTTCTTTGCCCATCTGGCCGAGGGATTGTCCCGCACCGAGATCGGGCAGTTGACCACCCTTCTGGCACCACTTGATGCGCCCTATATCGAGCTTCAGGTAGCCAAGCGCGCGGCCTCGGCCGGGCATATGCTGCATCGGGCCTATTTTCCGCTGATGCCCATCGCCACCGACACCCGACCGGATGTGTCCCCGGAACTGGCCCTGGCCATCGCCCGGCGGGAGAGCGAGTTCAACACCCGCGTGATCAGCCCGGCCGGCGCGCGCGGGTTGATGCAGGTGATGCCCGGAACGGCGCGGGACACGGCCGCTGAACTGGGGATGGGCTATGCCCTGACCCGGCTGACCGGGGATCCCGCCTATAATGCAGCGCTTGGCACGGCCTATCTGCAAAAGCTGCGCAATGAATTTGGCGTGTCGGTCGCGCTGGTCGCCGTGGGCTATAATGCCGGTCCGGCACGGGCACGGCAGTGGCTGGCAGCCTATGGCGACCCGCGCGATCCCGGCATTGATGTCATCGACTGGATCGAGGGGCTGCCCTTTACCGAGACCCGCAACTACGTGATGCGCGTCAGCGAAAGCCTGGGGCCCTATCGCGCGCGGCTGGGCGGTAGGCCCGTGGCCCTGGCCCTGACGCGGGACCTGACCGGCCGCGCCCCGGTGCCGGTTCCCGCACTGCTGGCGGTCCCCCGCGCGACGCCGGCCACCGACCCGATGGCCGTGCCGGTATCAGCCCGCCCCCGGCCCCGCCAGTCGGGCAGGTAAGGTTCAGATCGGTGGCGGGATCCTAACGGCCCCGCCGGATCTGATCGCGCCACAGGGTAAACAGCCCGGCAGCAAGGACCACCGCACCGCCCACGACAATGTTCCAGTACAGGGTCTCGCCGAACACAAAGACGCCAATGATGCAGACAAACACCAGATGCAGATAGGCGAAGGGCTGAACCGCGCTGACCTCGGCGACCTCATAGCACTTGATCAGCACGAAATGCCCCAGGGACCCGGACAGGCACAGCAGCGCCAGCCAGCCCCAGTCCTTCACCGCCACCGGTTCCCAGAACCAGGCGCCAATCACACTCATGGCGACAGCGCCGGTCACCCCGGTCCAGAAAAAGCTGGTCTCCGTGCTGTCCTTTTCCGAGGCCAGCCGGGTCAGCAGCCCATACAGCGCAAAAAGAAAAGCCGCCGCCAGCGGGATCAGCGATGTCATCCCGATCACACCGGCCCCGGGGTTCAGCGCGATCAGCACGCCGACAAACCCTACCGCAATGGCCAGCCAGCGCCACAGGCCAACCTTTTCGCCAAGAACCGGGCCAGACAGCGCGGCAATGATCAGCGGATTGCAGATGAACACCGCATGGGTCCCCACCAGACCCAGCGTCAGGAACCCCAGAACGATCACGCAGATCTCCAGGGCCAGCAGCAGGCCACGGACGATCTGCAGGATGGGCTGCCGTGTGGCGATGGTCGCCCGCAGCCCGTCCGCGCTGCGCGCCGCAATCGCGGTGACGAACACCGCGAAAAACCAGTAGCGGATCATCACGATCATCAGCACGTTGTATTCGGCGCTCAGGTAGCGGGACAGCCCGTCCTGGACCGAGAACATCACCGTCGTCAGCATCATCAACGCGATGCCAAGCATGTTGTTGGGCGCGGCGCGCTGATAGCCGATTTCACCGCTCATGGGCGCAGCGTGCCGATGGTCATATGGCGTTTGCGCCCGAACCCGGGCACGCGGCTGACGTCAAAGCCAGCCTCGTCCAACCCGCGGCGAACCTGGCCGGCGGCGGTATAGGTGGCGCAGGTCCCCCCGGGCCGGGTATGGCGGGCCAGTTCCACCATCAGATCGGCTTCCCAAAGCTCGGGGTTGCGGGCCGGGGCAAAGCCGTCCAGGAACCAGGCATCGGCCTGTCCGTCCCAATCGGGCAGTTCCTGGCGGGCGTCACCAAGGATCACGGTAACAGAGCACTCCTCGGTCTCGAACCGGGTCCGGCCCTTGCGCCAGGCGTGGATCAGGGGGGCGGCAATCTCGGCTGTTTCGGGAAAGGCCGCAAGGGCCGTTTCCATCTCAGAGACGCTCAGCGGATAGGCCTCGAAGCTGGTGAAGCGCAGCTTGCCACCAGGGCGGGCCTGCCGCCAGGCCAGCAACGTCGCCAACAGGTTCAGCCCGGTGCCAAAGCCCAGTTCGGCAATGTGAAAGCCCGGCACGAAGCGTTCGGGCAGACGATTACCGGACAGGAAAACATGGCGACTTTCCTCCAGCCCATTGTCGAAGGAATAGAACGGGTCGGCAAACCGGCGCGAGACCGGGACATGGCCGTCTTTCCACTCGATTTCGGCGTCGTACTCTGTCATGTGTGCCCTTCCGATGGAACAGGCTACAGCCTTGCAGAAGGCACCGCAACGGGTCTTTGCCGCGCTGCGGCAGGGAGAGTCAGATGGATGCCACGATTTTCGGGGCCGGGATCTTCGGGCTGACGGTGGCACTGGCACTGGCACGACGGGGGCTGCGGGTACGTGTCATTGATCCCGGTGGGGTTGCAGCCGGGGCCAGCGGTGGCATCGTCGGCGCCCTGGCCCCCCATGTGCCGGAACGCTGGAACGCGAAGAAGGCCATGCAATTCGAGGCACTGATGGCCGCCCCGGCCTATTGGGCGGGGGTCGAGGCCCTGTCGGGCCAGCGCACCGGCTTCGCCCGGCTGGGCCGCTTGCAGCCCATCGCCGATGCCGCAGCGCTGGACCGGGCAGAGGCCCGGGCAGCCGAGGCAGCGGTGCTGTGGCAGGGGCAGGCGGGCTGGACGGTCATTCGCGCCGATGAGGCCGGGGATTTCGCGCCCCTGACCCCCACGGGCATCCTGATCCATGACACCCTGACTGCGCGCCTGCATCCGCGTCGCGCCTGTCAGGCCCTGGCGGCGGCACTGACCACGCTTGGGGGCGAGGTGGTCGCGCAAGCGCCCATCACGGCAGGGCCGGTGATCCACGCGACGGGCTGGCAGGGGCTGGCAACATTGGCCGCGGATCTGGAACGACCGGTCGGCGTGGGCGTCAAGGGACAGGCGGTGCTGATGCGCCACAACGCGGGACGGGCACCGCAGCTGTTCGCCGATGGCCTGCATATCGTGCCCCATGACGATGGCACCGTCGCCATCGGATCAACAACCGAACGTGACTTCGACGACCCCCATAGGACCGATGATCAGACCGAGGCGCTGGTCGCCCGCGCACGGGCCCTCTGCCCGCCCCTGGCCGATGCGCCGGTGATCGCCCGCTGGGCCGGTGTGCGCCCACGCGCCCGGACCCGCGCACCGATGATCGGGCCCTGGCCGAGGCGGGCGGGGCATTACGTGTCCAATGGCGGCTTCAAGATCGGGCTGGCCATGGCACCGATGGCCGCAGACATGCTGGCCGACCTGATCGTGGATGGAACCGACCGGATCCCGAAGGAATTTCGGGTCGAAGCCAGCATGGAATAGCCCCAGCACCGGATCAAGAACTGGCATGCGCCCCCCTGCACAACCCGCTTTATGACGGCCTGGGCCAAGATCGACTCATCCCCGCGTGTGCGGGGAACACTCTTTCTGCAAGCACCAGAGTTGGTCGCGGAAATTCGGACCAGTGTTTAAGGTGGGTCGCCTGATGAGAAAGACGATCTGCAATGACGAAGAGAAAGAACCATTCGCCGGAGTTCAAAGCCAAGGTGGCGCTTGA
>JBKDZR010000031.1:0-33107 GCA_047971485.1 Qingshengfaniella sp.
ATTCCAGCTTCGCGCTTACATCAGCCATAGCGCCAGACCGGTGGGCCGCCCCAGTGATGGCGCGGCGCCCGTTCCGGGCTTGTTCCGCGCCGTGAAGGGTCAGGGACAGAATGGCCTCAAAAGGGTCATTCTCCAAGACCATTGATGTAACCTGCGACACCACCATTCCTCTTGCCCCCACCCGCCCCCCGGGGCAGGAAGGGGCATGGCAAAATCCCTTGGTTTCACATGTACCGATTGCGGCGCGGCCTTCGCCAAATGGTCCGGGCGCTGCGATGCGTGTGGCGGCTGGAATACCATCGTCGAGGAAGGCCCCCTGTCCTCGGGCCCCGGCCCGGCGCTGGCCAAGGGCCGCACCATCGAATTGCTGGATCTCAGCGCCAGTGAACCACCCCCTGCCCGCACCCTCAGCGGCATGGCCGAGTTCGACCGGGTGCTGGGCGGCGGATTGGTGCCCGGCTCGGCCATCCTGGTTGGCGGCGATCCGGGGATCGGCAAATCCACACTGCTCTTGCAGGCCACCGCCGCCTTTGCCCGGGCAGGGCTGAAGGCCGTCTATGTCTCGGGCGAAGAGGCTTCGGCCCAGGTGCGCATGCGGGCGGCACGGCTGGGGCTGGCCAAGGCGCCGGTACGGCTGGCCGCAGAAACCAGCCTGCGCGACATTCTGACCACGCTGGAGGCCGAGCGCCCGGATCTGGTGGTGATCGATTCGATCCAGACCATGTGGCTGGACGGGGTCGACAGCGCGCCGGGCTCTGTCGCCCAGGTCCGCGCCGCCGCCCATGAACTGACCCGGCTGGCGAAACGCCGCGGTATTGCCGTTCTGCTGGTCGGCCATGTCACCAAGGACGGCCAGATCGCCGGGCCGCGCGTCGTGGAACATGTGGTTGATACGGTGCTCTATTTCGAGGGCGAGCGCGGCCACCAGTTCCGCATCCTGCGCAGCGTCAAGAACCGCTTCGGCCCGGCCGATGAGATCGGCGTCTTCGAAATGACCGGCGGCGGGCTGCGCGAAGAACCCAACCCGTCCTCGCTGTTCCTGACCGGGGGCACGCCGCTGCCCGGCACCGCCGTTTTCGCCGGGGTCGAGGGCACACGCACCGTGCTGTGCGAATTCCAGGCCCTGGTCTCGCCCGCCCCCCATGGCACACCCCGCCGCAGTGTCGTGGGCTGGGACAGCGGGCGGCTGGCGATGATCCTGGCCGTGCTGGAAAGCCGCTGTGGCATCCCCTTTTCCGGCCTCGATGTCTATCTCAGCGTCGCCGGCGGCTTGCGGGTGGGCGAACCGGCCGCCGATCTGGCCGCCGCCGCCGCCCTGCTGTCCGCCCGAGAGGACGCCGCCCTGCCCCCCGGCACGGTGATCTTCGGCGAGATCGGCCTGACCGGAGCCCTGCGCCCGGCCACTCAGGCGGAAAACAGGTTGAAAGAGGCGGGAAAACTTGGTTTTTCCAACGCGATCGTGCCGAAAGGCAGCAAGGCCGGATCGGGCCGCGACATCCGCTTGACCGGGCATGCCGATCTGGCGGAAATGGTCGGCGCGGTTTTCGGGGCCGGATAAAAAACAAAGGACGGGCAGATGGATGGTTTCACCCTAGTCGACGGCGTGGTCGCCGTGGTCATTGTCGTCTCGGCCCTTCTGGCCTATTCGCGCGGACTGGTGCGGGAACTGATGGCGATTCTCGGCTGGATCGCTGCAGCCGTTCTGGCCTATCTTTTTGCCCATCAGGCCGAACCCTTGGTCAAGGAAATTCCCTATATCGGCGATTTCCTGCGCGGCAGCTGCGAATTGTCGATTATCGCGGCTTTCTCGGCCGTCTTCGCCCTGGCGCTTTTGCTGGTGTCAGTCTTCACCCCTCTGTTTTCAACCGTGGTTCAACGCTCGGCGATCGGCGGGATCGACCAGGCGCTTGGGTTCCTGTTCGGCGCCCTGCGCGGCATCGTCCTGGTGATGGTAGCCCTGATGGTCTATGACCGGGTGGTACTGACCGGCGGTGTCAGCATGGTCGACAACAGTCGCACAGCCGCAATCTTTGCAGGCATGCGCAGCGACATCGACAACAGCATCCCCGAAGACGCCCCCGGCTGGATCGTCAGCCGTTATGAGGAACTGGTCGGCAGCTGCGGCACCCCCCAGAACGGACAGTCCCTGTGACCCCCTAGGGGCAACGGACGGTGCGTTACGGAAACAATGCGGCACACACCCCAGCAGTTTCACCGGCACCCCCTGCCCATGTCACGGATAACTGTGATCCTTTGATGACAAACCCGGGCGAAGCCCCTATGTCTTCGCAGATACAGAAACCGGATTCGGAGTCGCGCCATTGACCTGCGCCAACCGACGCGGTCCCAGCCGCGACAGCGCCCTGTCCCGCCAGTTGCCCCGTCATCCGTTCGACCGCGATGACGACAAGTTACGCGAAGAATGCGGCGTTTTCGGCGTCATTGGCACCGCCGAGGCCGCCAGTTTCGTCGCCCTTGGCCTGCATGCCCTGCAACATCGCGGGCAGGAAGCAGGCGGAATCGTGGCCTATCATCCGGAAGCCGGGTTCAATACCACCCGCCGGTTCGGCTATATCCGCGACAACTTTACCTCATCCTCGGTGATGGATACCCTGCCGGGGGCCCTGTCCATCGGCCATGTCCGCTATTCGACCGCCGGATCGAAGGGCCAGGCCCAGATCCGCGATGTCCAGCCTTTCTTTGGCGAGTTTGCCATGGGCGGCGCGGCCATTGCCCATAACGGCAACATCACCAATGCCGAGGCCCTGCGCCGCGAGTTGATCGAACGGGGCTCGATCTTTCAGTCGTCATCGGACAGCGAATGCATCATCCACCTGATGGCACGGTCCTTGCAGCGCGATATCCCGGAACGGATGAAGGATGCCCTGCGCCGGGTCGAGGGGGCGTTCAGCGTCGTCGCCATGACACGATCCAAGCTGATCGGGGTTCGTGATCCGCTGGGGGTGCGACCGCTGGTGCTGGGCCGGATCGGTGATGGCTGGGCACTGTCGTCGGAAACCTGCGCGCTGGACATCATCGGCGCCGAATTCATCCGCGAAATCGAACCCGGCGAAATGGTGGTGATCACCGAAAAGGAAGGGGTCAGCAGCTATTTCCCCTTTGAACGGATCCAGAGCCGGTTCTGCATCTTCGAACATGTTTATTTCTCCCGCCCCGACAGCCTTCTGGGGGGACGCTCGGTCTATGAAACCCGCCGGCAGATCGGTGTGGAACTGGCCCGCGAAGCCCCGGTCGAGGCTGATCTGGTCATTCCCGTACCTGACAGCGGCACGCCCGCAGCCGTGGGCTATTCTTCGGAAAGCGGCATTCCCTTTGCCTTCGGCATCACCCGGAACCAATATATGGGCCGGACCTTCATCGAACCGACCGAGCAGATCCGGAACATGGGCGTCCGCCTGAAGCTGAACGTCAACCGGGCGCTGGTACGGGGCAAGCGGATCATCCTGGTCGATGACAGTGTGGTCCGCGGCACCACCAGCCGCAAGATCAAGGAGATGGTGCTGGATGCCGGGGCCGCCGAGGTGCATTTCCGCATCGCCAGTCCGCCCACCTCCTGGCCATGCTTCTACGGGGTCGATACGCCGGATCGCGAAAAGCTGTTGGCGGCAACCATGACCGAAGACGAGATGCGCGATTTCCTCGGGGTCCATTCCCTGCGCTTCATCTCGCTTGACGGGCTGTATCGTGCCGTGGGCGAAGCCGGGGGCCGCGATCCCGCAGCCCCGCGCTATTGCGATGCCTGTTTCTCGGGCGATTATCCGGTGCAGCCCGCCGATATGGTGGCGCGCGGCTTCCAGATGAAGACGGCCGCCGAATAACGCCGGCGCCCTTCTCGAAAAGGAATAGAAAATGCCTTGGGTTTACCTGGTGATAGCCGGCGTTCTTGAGGTTGTCTGGGCCAGCGCCATGAAGCAGTCCATGGGCTTTACCCGGCTGATTCCGTCGATCATCACTCTGGTCACCATGGGCATTTCCTTTGCCCTTCTGGCCCTGGCCATGCGCAGCCTGCCCTTGGGCACCGCCTATACCGTCTGGACCGGGATCGGCGCGGTCGGGGCATTTATCGTCGGCGTCGTCATGCTGGGCGAATCCGTCAACCCAATGCGCTTGGCCGCTGCCGGTCTGGTCATCGCCGGGGTGGTCCTGTTCCGGCTGGCAGAATAAGGCTGGCCACGAAAAAGGCCGCACCAGAACAGCGCGGCCCTCGTTTTCACCCATCGGGATATAGGCGGTGCCTCAGCCCTGGCGCTTTTCCAGGGCTTTCCAGCCCCCCCAGACCGCCAGAGTCGCCAGCGCCGCCTTGACGAAGAGCCCCGGAATGAAGGGCAGCATCCCGGCCTGAAGCGCACCCCCCAGATCCAGCGGCGTCATCGCCACCAGCCAGCCGGCACCCGGCACGAACAACAGCGTGGCCGGGATCAGCGCCGCCAGGAACAGCCCCGCCACTGAACGGCCCAGGCCGCGTTCCACCAGCCAGCCGGTCATCCACGCCATGGCCACGAACCCGGCCAGGAAACCGAAGGTCGGCCCAAACAGATGCGCCAGCCCGGCACCGCCACCGGAAAACACCGGCAGCCCCATGGCCCCCTCGGCCAGATAAGCCAGCAAGGTCAGCCCCGCCAGCCGCGCGCCATAGGTCAGGCCAATCACCGAAACCGCCAGCGTTTGCAGCGACATGGGCACCGGATACATGGGCACCTCGACCTGTGCCGAAAGGCCCAGAACGAAGGTCCCGGCCAAGACCAGCCCCAATTGCATCGGCAGCGATTGCGAGGGCAGCATCGCCCGGCTCAGCGTTGTGTCGCGCATCATACGCTTGTCCTTTGTTCATCAGAAACACCCATCTTCTTCGGCATCGCCCGGGAAAAGTCAAGCATCCGCCTATTGGCCTCGGGCCGGTTGATCCCCGTTCTACCAAGCCCCGCCACGCGTGTGGGGCACGGCGCGGATATGAAACTGCTCCGGCCCCCTTGCCCTTCCCATCGCTCCCCGCTTAGACCGGCATCATGTCTGATCCTGCGTCCTCGCCCACCCGTCCCGCCCTTGTCACCGGCGCCTCGCGCGGCCTTGGTGCGGCCTTGGCTCTGGCCCTGGCCACCCGCGGCCACCATGTTATCGCCGTGGCCCGCACCACGGGCGGGTTGGAGGAACTGGACGATCGGATTCAGGCGACCGGGGGCACAGCCACCCTGGCACCGCTGGACGTAACCGATGAGGGCGCCATGCAGCACCTCTGCCGGTCGATCCACGATCGCTGGGGGGGGCTTGGCCTGTGGGCCCATACGGCCATCCATGCCGCCCCCCTGACCCCGGCCTGGCAGATTGATGACAAGGACTGGGCGAAAAGCTGGCAGATCAATGTCGAGGCCACCCGCCGCCTGATGGCTTATGTCGCGCCCCTTCTGGGCCAGACCGGCAAGGCCCTGTTTCTGGATGATCCCCGTGCCGGCCAGCCCTTCTTCGGCAGCTACGGCAGCACCAAGGCCGCCCAGATCGCTCTGGTGCGCAGTTGGCAGGCGGAGACCAGGCGCACCGGGCCCGGGGTCTCGATCCTGACCCCCGAACCAATGCCCACCGCCCTGCGCGGCCGCTTCTTTCCCGGCGAGGATCGCCTGGCGCTGACCCCACCGCAGACCGTGGCCGACCAGCTGCTGGACGCTGCCCTGCCCGCCTGATCCAGTGCGCCGTTGCCCCCTGCGCACAATCCCGGCACCAGCGGGACAACTGTGCCTTTACCGTCAGGCCCGGCTTGCGTAAGCACACAGGCAGGTCCAGCCCACCGGAGACGACGATGCGCATCCTGATCACCAATGACGACGGCATCAATGCCCCCGGCCTGCGTGTTCTGGAACGCATCGCCCATGAGGTGGCTGGCCCCGAGGGCGAGGTCTGGGTCGTTGCCCCGGCGTTTGAGCAATCCGGCGTTGCCCATTGCATCAGTTACACCCACCCGACGATGATCGCCCAGATGGGGGAACGCCGCTTCGCCGCCGAGGGATCCCCCGCCGATTGCGTGCTGGCCGGGCTGTTCGATGTCATGGTAAACGCGCCACCCGATCTGGTGCTGTCTGGTGTCAACCGGGGCAATAATGCCGGCGAAAACGTGATGTATTCGGGCACGGTTGGCGGCGCCATGGAGGCCGCGCTGCAGGGCCTGCCGGCCATCGCCCTGTCCCAGTTCTATGGCCCCGACAATGCCACCCTCGAAGACCCGTTCGAGGCCGCCGCCCGCCACGGCACCGAAACCGTGCGCCGGATCCTGGCCAAGGGGCTGTGGGACGATGCCGACTATCGCCTTTTCTACAACGTCAACTTCCCGCCCGTGCCAGCAGCGAAAGTGCGCGGGCTGAAGGTCGGCGCCCAGGGGTTCCGGCGCGGATCCAGCTTTGCGGTCGAACCCCACACCTCGCCCTCTGGGCGGCGCTTCTTGTGGGTACGCGGTGCAGCCCAGGATGCCGAAACCACCGAAGGCAGCGATGTCGCCGCAAACCTGGAGGGCTATGTCTCGGTCACGCCATTGCGCGCGGATCTGACCGCCCATGACGCGCTGGCCGCCCTCAAGGATCACCTGGAATGAGCGGACGCGACGAACGCATCCTGCAATTCATCTTCGCCCTGCGATCCAAGGGGGTGACCGATCAGCGCGTGCTGACCGCAATGGAAAAAACCGACCGGGCACAGTTCATCAAGGGCACCTTCGCCGATCGGGCCTATGATGACACCCCGCTGCCCATCGCCTGCGGCCAAACCATCAGCCAGCCCTCCATCGTCGCGCTGATGACCGAGGCGCTGGAGGTCGGCCCCCGCGACACGGTGCTGGAGATCGGTACCGGATCGGGCTATCAGGCCGCCGTGCTCAGCCATCTGGCCCGGCGCATCTATACCGTGGATCGTCACCGCCGCCTGGCCGAAGAAGCACAGCACCGCTTTGCCGCAATGGATTTGTCAAACATCACCGTCTTTACCGGCGACGGCAGCCACGGCCTGCCCGGCCAGGCCCCCTTTGACCGGATCCTGGTGACTGCTGCGGCCGAGGATCCGCCCGGCCCCCTCTTGGCCCAGTTGCGCGAGGGCGGTATCATGATCGTACCGGTCGGTCAGTCGGACACGGTTCAGACGCTGATCAAGGCGCGCCGAACGCCGAGCGGTATCGAGTATGAAGAACTCTGCCCGGTGCGCTTCGTGCCGCTGGTCGAGGGAATGGGGCCGGATTAAGGCCGGATAGGATAGACAGGCAATGACAGTCATCTCCGCAGGATTTCTCCGCACCACCGCTTGTGCCGCCGGACTGGTCGCCCTGGCCGGGTGTTCCTCGCTTACGCTGCCCGGCGGGTCGAACCTGATCTCCGCGCCGCAAAACACCACCCCCACGGCACAAACCGGCGCGCGCCCGCAACCCGATGCCCGGGGCGTGATCAGCTATCCCAACTATCAGGTGGCCGTCGCCCAGCGGGGGGACAGCGTGGCAATCATCGCCGCACGGCTGGGCCTGAACCCGCAAGACCTGGCCGATACCAACGGTCTGCCCGTCAATACCCCGTTGCGTCCAGGCGAACTTGTCCTGCTTAATCAGCGTGTTGATGCCGCCGGCCCGGCCGCGGCCACAGGCACCGTTGATGTCGCGACCATCGCCGGATCGGCTCTGGACCGCGCCGAGGCCCAAGGCGGCAATGAAACGATCATCCGCGCCGGCGATCAGGCGACCCCCGCCGTAAGGGCGGCCGAGCCCAGACGCCACACGGTTACCCGCGGGGAAAGCGCCTATTCCATCGCCCGGCGTTATAACGTGTCCGTGCGTGCCCTGGCCGACTGGAATGGCCTTGGGCCCGACCTTCAGGTGCGCGAAGGCCAGGTGCTGCTCATCCCCGTCGCCACCGGTACCGCGCCGGTCGAAACCTCGACCGTCACCCTGCCCGGCAGCGGATCACCAACACCCGCGCCGCCCTCGGCCGCCACCGCCCAGCCCGAGGACGACCTGCCCGCCCCCGCCCAGCGGTCACCGGAAAGTACCGCGACCAGCAACCAGAACCTCGCCGCCCAACAGACAGCGGCCTCCGATACCACGCGTCTGGCCCCCCCGATCGCCGGCGGACGGATCATCCGCGGCTATCAGCCCGGGCAGAACGAAGGGCTGGATTTCGCCGCCACCGCCGGCACCCCCGTGCGTGCCGCCGAGGCCGGCACCGTCGCCGCCATCACAACCGATGTCGATCAAGTCCCGACCATCGTCATCCGCCATTCCGGCGGGCTGCTGACAGTCTACGCCAATATTGATGGCGTCGGGGTGCAGAAAGGCGCCCAGGTCAGTCGCGGCCAGCAACTGGGAACTGTCCGTGCCGGCGACCCCGCTTTTGTCCATTTCGAGGTTCGCCAAGGATTCGACAGCGTCGATCCACTGGATTACCTCAGCCAATAGCCCAGCCGCTTCACAGGTGCACCCCAAGCAGCCGGCTGTTCCCAACCGCGCGGCGCCAGCCGCGCCCGGCCCAACCCCTTCGGACCGACAGGTCCGCAGGCTGCGGGAGAAACCCGTTACCACGGCCAACACAGATCAACGTGAAGACTGCTATTCAAACATCTGACAAAAAACAAAATTTATCGGAAAAATCCAAGTTTCGGTCACCTCAACCAGCCACACCAAAGCATTTCCAGAAAAAGCTAATAGGCTTTTTCGGTTAAGAAATGCGTGAAATCACCATCCTATAGCGTTTCAGGTCAGTCATCCTTTTCCCGAAACGCTATGGAAAAAGAAAACTGCATCGGACGCGGACAAGCGCCACGCACTCAACAAACCTGTCGCTGAAAGACCTCAGCTCAGGCGAACGCCCTTGCGCCCGGCCAGATCAGTAAAATACTGCCACGCCACCCGGCCAGACCGGGCCCCTCGGGTCGCCTGCCACTCAACCGCCTCGGCACGCAGAACCTCATCTGCGATCTCCAGCCCATAGGCGTCGCAATAGCCACGGATCATCGCCAGATACTCGTCCTGGCTACAGGGATGAAAGCCCAGCCACAGCCCGAACCGATCCGACAGCGACACCTTCTCTTCCGTTGCCTCGGACGGGTTGATCGCGCTGGAACGCTCATTTTCGATCATGTCGCGGGGCATCAGATGGCGCCGGTTCGACGTCGCATAGAAGACCACATTGGCCGGCCGGCCCTCGATGCCACCATCCAGAACCGCCTTCAGGCTTTTGTAATGCTGATCGTCATGGCTAAATGACAGATCATCGCAGAACAGCAGAAAACGTTCATCGGCCGCCGCGCGCAGGATACCCAAAAGCCGACCAATCGACGGCAAATCCTCGCGCTGGACCTCGACGATCTTCAGACGTTCGCCCAGGCGCAGGACCTCGGCGTGAACTGCCTTGACCAGGCTGGACTTGCCCATGCCGCGCGATCCCCACAGCAACGCGTTATTGGCCGGAAATCCCCGGGCAAATTGGAGGGTGTTCTCCAGCAGCGTATCACGCGCCCGCTCAATCCCCACCAACAGCGGCAGGGCCACGCGGTTGACCTCGGGCACCGGTTGCAGACGGTCAGGCGCGACATGCCAGACAAAGGCATCGGCCGCCCCCAAATCCGGGGTCTCGGCTGGCGGCGGACTGATCCGTTCCAGCGCTGCAGCAATCCGTTTGATCTGTTTTTGTGTCACGATTTCACCCCCGCATCATCCGTCGGTTCGTCCTCGTCCCACAGCCCTTCGGCACGCAGCCGGGCCTCGCGCTGACGATCTACCCGTTTCACCAGTTGAATCGAGATTTCGTACAGCCCGTAAACGACGGTGAACAACAGCACCTGAGAAATCACATCCGGGGGCGTCGCCAGGGCCGCAAGGAACAGGATGGCAACCACCGCATAACGCCGCATGCCTGCCAGGGCCACGCCTGTCACCAACCCGGCCTTGCCCATCAGCGTCAGCAACACCGGCAACTGGAAGCACAACCCAAAGGCAATGATGAATTTCAGCGACAAATCCAGGCTTTCACGAACAGATCCCAGGAAGACCGTGCTCAGTTCCTCGGTCTGCGGACCCGGTTCAAAACTGCCCGTACCGGCGACCAGATTGGCCAAGGCCGGGATGGCATCGGAAAACCCGATGAAAAAATTCATCGCCAGCGGTGTCACCACGAACTGGGCGAAAGAGGCCCCGATCAGGAACAGGACCGGCGAGGCGATGATAAAGGGCAAAAAGGCCCGCTTTTCCGAACGGTACAGCCCCGGTGCCACGAAACGCCAGAGCTGATAGGCGATTACCGGAAAGGACAGGCCCAGCCCGGCAATCATCGAGATACGGATCAGAACGAAGAATTTTTCCTGCGGGGCGGTAAAGATCAGGCGGGGGTCTTCGCCGCGCGCGCGCAACACATCGGCGATGGGCTGCGAAACGAAATTCAGTAACGGCTCGGCCACGGTGAAACACAGCACCATGGCGATCACAAAGGCCAGAACTGACCAGATCAGGCGGGTTCGCAACTCGGCCAGATGCTCGATCAGCGGGGCGGCACTGTCGTTGATTTCGTCATGGTCCTTGGTCATGCGGGCTTGTCATCCGTGGCCGGGCCCATCGTCTTGGGCGGAACGGAGGCCGGGGTGGTCTGTGTGGACGCGGCCGGTGGCATTGGCGCGTCATCCCAATTGTCCAGATCGGCCGCCGCGCCCTTCAGCGCATCGAGCCCCATCTTGCGCGGATCCGAGATCTTGCGCAGATCGCGGGACACGTCTTTCAGTCCGGTCTCGTCGGCAGCGGCATTCATCGCCGATGTGAATTCCCGGGCCATGGCCCGGGCCCGGCCCGTGAATTGGCCCATCCGGCGAAACAGGATCGGCAGATCCTTGGGTCCGACAACAATCAGCGCCACCACCCCAATGACCAGAAGTTCGCTCCAGCCTATGTCTGGCATCTGCGTCTCCGCGCCTCAGTTCCGGTCGCTCAGACCTTGTCTTTCTCGTGCTCGGGGGTGATATCGCGGGCCACGGCCTCGCTGCTGTCCTCGATCTCGTTCTGGCCGTCCTTGACGCCTTTCTTGAAGGCGGTGATGCCCTTGCCGACCTCGCCCATCAGGGATGAGATCTTGCCCCGGCCGAACAGGACGAGCACGACCACCGCGATAAGCAACAGGCCTGGCAAACCGATATTGTTGAGCATTTCGTTTCTCCTGTGCGGCATACCCGGGGATCGCCGCCTGTGTCTGGCTTGCGTTGTGTGTACTGAAGATAGGAATGGAGGCAAAGCCCCAAAACCCGGACAAGCGGGGATTTGAACGGATCGGACCGAAACCTGACGTCATGGGCCGCCGTCTTCAGGGGATCGCGCGAAAACATGGCAACGGTCGCGCCGCACCAGCAACCAGAACGGCGTACCCACATCCGGCAGGAAAACCGACGGAACCACCGCCGACAGGGTTGAGCCATCGAAATCCATGACGAATTCGATCAGACTTTCCTGCCCCAGATAGCGCGCACGGCGCACCCGACCACGGGCGGGCGTGCCGTTCTGGGGTGTCGGGGCCGGGGCGTGGCCATTGCGATCGAAATCCAGCTTCAGGTGTTGGGGACGGATCACGATATCGACCAACGCGCCATCGGCATGGCCCGGCGCCAGGAAGACGCCAAAGGCGGTGCGGGTCAGCCCGCCCTGTACCTGGCCGCGGATCACGTTGATATCAGAGAAAAAGGCCGCCGCCTCCTTGTCCACCGGGCTGTTGTACAGATTGTAGGGCATGCCTTGCTGGATAATCCGCCCGGCCCGCATCAATGCGATGTGATCGGCCATGCGCATGGCCTCTTCGGGTTCATGGGTGACCATGACGACGGCCGTGCCCTCTTCTTTCAGCAGGGACAAGGTTTCATCGCGGATCCCATCGCGCAAACGGTTGTCGAGCCCTGAAAACGGTTCATCCATCAGCATGACCCGGGGCCGTGGGGCCAGGGCCCGGGCCAGGGCGACGCGCTGTTGTTCGCCACCCGACAGATGGTGGGGATAGGCATCGATATGGGCGATCAGATCCACCCGTTCCAACAGTTCGACAATCCGGGCGCGGCGGGCCCCACGGGGGCCTGTCAGGCCGAAGCTGACATTTTCAGAGACGCGCAGATGGGGGAAGAGGGCGAAATCCTGAAACATGAGCCCGATGGAGCGGCCTTCGGGCGGCACTGTGCCGGACGGGCCATGAACCTCCTGGCCATCAACACGGATGGTGCCGCCATCAGGGGTCTCCACCCCGGCCAGCATGCGCAAGGTGGTGGACTTGCCACAGCCCGACGGGCCCAGGAGACAGAGGATCTGACCTGTCTCAATAGCGAGATTGACGTCCTCGACAACCGCGCGGCCATCGAAGCGGCGGGTCAGACCGCGTGTTTCCAGCCTGGGGCCTGTCTCGGTCACCGGTGCGCCATTCGTCTGTGATTTCGCATTGGCCTTGCGCCTAGCACCCTGCCGAGGGGCGGGCAAGGGCCGGGCCCTCCCGCCCCCTGCGAACCTGGCGGTCCGAAGGCGTTGGGCCCGGCGCGGCTGACGCCGCGCGCCCGGTTCAGGCGGCAACCGGGGCAATTGGGGTCCGTAGGCGCACCCGGATCCGCAGGACTGAGCAGGCACCCGAAACGGCCCTCTGTCCGACCGGGTCCATCTTCGGAACCGGAAACCCGCTCTGCGCGGCGCACCCCACGCCCCCGGCTGTGGTGATCGGCGGTCTGTTCCGGCGGCCTGTCAAAGGGTCGCGTTGATCCCCCCGCCATCGAGCAGGATGTTCTGGCCAACGATATAGCCAGCATGTTGCGAACACAGGAAAGCACAGGCCGCACCGAATTCGGCCGGCGTTCCATAGCGGCCGGCCGGGATCGTCGCATAGCGCCGGGACCGCGCATCCGCCAGCGAAATACCGGCCTCGGCGGCGACCCCCTGATCAAGGGAATCAGCCCGGGCCGTGGCATGAATCCCCGGCAGCAGGTTGTTGATCGTCACCCCCGAGCCAGCCACCTGGCGCGCCGTTCCGGCGACATATCCGGTCAGCCCCGCCCGGGCCGAATTCGACAAGCCCAACAGCGGGATCGGCGCCTTGACCGATTGCGATGTGATGTTGACCACCCTGCCCCAGCCCCGGTCCATCATTCCGGGCAAAAGGGCCGTCATCAGGGCGATGGGCGTCAGCATGTTGGCATCGAGCGCGGCGATGAAATCGTCCCGGGTCCAGTCCGTCCACAGGCCCGGCGGCGGGCCACCGGCATTGGTGACAAGGATGTCAGCCGCCCCGGCGGCCTGCAGCAGGGCGGACCGGCCGGCCTCGGTGGTGACATCGGCTGCCACCGGAATAACCTTAACGCTGAATTTTTCGGCAATTGCACTGGCTGCGGCCTGCAATGGCCCTTCGCCGCGCGCATTCATCACCAGATCGCAGCCCGCCGCTGCCAGGGCCTCGGCGCAACCCAGACCAAGCCCTTTCGAACTGGCGCAAACCACAGCCCGCTTGCCTTTTATGCCCAAATCCATCGCGTTGCTCCTTTTCATGCGTCTTCCCCCCTTAGATCTCGCAGCCGTGGCAGGGTTGCAAGGGGGACATGGCCCCGGCGCGAATCGGGCTGGACGTCTCCGCGCGGATGGTTTTCTTCTACATTGCAAGACCGCCAAGAGGAGACGCACGTGGCCCAACGCAGTTTTGCCGTCATCGGCCTGGGAACTTTCGGCAGCACCGTCGCGGGGGAACTGGCCCGCTTTGGCAATCCGGTTCTCGGGATCGACAGTCAGGAAGCCAATGTTGCCGCCCTGTCCGATCACTTGACCGAAGCGATCATCGCCGACGGTCGCAGCGAGGCGGCGCTGCGCGAGGCAGGCGTTCAGAACTATGATGTGGCGGTTGTCGCCATTGGCGAGGATCTGGAGGCCAACATCCTGTGCACCATGAACGTGCGCCTGCTGGGGGTTAAGACGATCTGGGCCAAGGCCATGAGCCGCACCCACCACCGGATCCTGACCAAGCTGAGCGTGGATCGCGTGATCCTGCCCGAACAGGAGGTCGGCCAGCACATCGCCCAGATGCTGCACAACCCGATGATGCGCGACTATGTAAGCCTGGGCAACGGCTATCATGTGGTGGATTTCACCGTGCCCCCGCGCCTCGAAGGTCTTCAGATCAAGGATAACGGTCTGCTGCCCTGGCCCGATCTGCGCACCCTGGGGGTGATGCGCGAGGGTGAATTCCTGCCCTGCCATGACGGCACCGTGGTTCTGAAACAGAACGACAAGCTGCTGGTTCTGGGCAAACGCGCCGATCTGCGGAATTTCGGCGACAGCGTACGCGGATCCTGACCGATGCTGAAACGATCCCGCCGCTGGACCGTCACCTCGATGTCACCGCCAGCCATGCTGATGGTGATCTACGCGGCGCTGATCCTGGCCGGCAGCCTGCTGCTGCTGCTGCCCATCGCCCAGGCCAATGAATTCGGCTGGTCCGAGGCCGTGTTCACCGCCGCCTCCGCCGTAACCGTGACCGGGCTGGTGGTGCTGGATACCGGCACTGATTTGACGTTTTTCGGCCAGTTTGTCGTCGTCATCCTGATCCAGCTGGGCGGGCTGGGCCTGATGACGTTTGCCGTGCTGATCCTGTCGATGCTGAACATCCCCCTGGGGATCGCCCACCGGATGTACCTGAGCCAGGAGCTGAACCATACCTCGGCATCGGATGCCGGGCGTCTGGCGATGGTGATCTTTCGCATCGTGCTGATGTTCGAAGCCTCCGGCGCGCTGTTGCTGGCCGTCGTCTTTGTGCCGGAATTCGGCTGGGTCAATGGCGCGTGGCAAGCCATCTTTCATTCGATCTCGGCCTTCAACAATGCCGGATTCGGTCTGTTTGCCGACAGTTTGACGGGATGGGTCAGCGATCCGCTGGTCAATCTGGTTGTGCCGGGGCTGCTGATCGCCGGCGGGCTGGGTTTTACCGTGATCGCCGATATGCGAAGCAGCAACAAATGGCGGGTCTGGTCGCTGCACACCAAGCTGATGATCGTCGGCACCGTTTCGCTGCTGATCTTCTCGACCGTCGGCTTTGCAGCCCTGGAATGGCGCAATCCGAATACGCTGGGCGCACTGGATGGGATCGCCCCCAAGCTCTGGGCCAGCTGGTTTCAGGCCGCCGTGACCCGCACCGCCGGCTTCAACAGCGTCGATATCGGCGCGCTGGAGGACAGCACCACGCTGATGGTCATGACACTGATGGTGATCGGCGCGGGCAGCACATCCACCGGGGGCGGCATCAAGGTGACCACCTTCATCGTTCTGGTTCTCGCCACCATCGCCTTTTTCAAGCAGCGTCAGTCCGTGCATGTCTTTGGCCGCAGCATCGGGGCCGATCAGTTCCTCAAGGTCCTGGCCCTCAGTTTGATGAGTGTCTTTGCCATCTTCATGGCCATCTTCTTGCTCAGTTTCATGCATGAGGGCGAGTTCCTCGATCTGGCGTTCGAGGCGGCCTCGGCTTTCGGGACGGTCGGCCTGTCACGCGGCATCACCGGCGATTTCGACGATGCCGGACGCGGGGTGATCATCGCCCTGATGTTCCTGGGCCGGATCGGACCGCTGACCCTGGGGTTCCTGCTGGCCACCAAGCGACGACGGCGGATTTCCTATCCGGCAGGCATGATCTATATGGGGTGATCTGACCGATTGCGTATGGCTGCGGGCGGCTCTATATGCCGCCCCATGCTGGACCGTCGCTCAAACACCCCTGATCTGCCCCCCGAAGTTGCGCGCCGGCGCACCTTCGCCATCATTTCTCATCCCGATGCCGGGAAAACCACGCTGACCGAGAAGTTCCTGCTTTACGGTGGCGCGATCCAGATGGCCGGCCAGGTCCGTGCCAAGGGCGAGGCCCGGCGCACCCGATCCGATTTCATGAAGATGGAACAGGATCGCGGGATCTCGGTATCTGCCTCGGCGATGTCGTTTGATTACAGCACGTTCCGGTTCAATCTTGTGGACACCCCGGGCCACTCGGATTTTTCCGAGGATACCTATCGCACGCTGACGGCGGTGGATGCGGCAATCATGGTCATCGACGGTGCCAAAGGGGTCGAAAGCCAGACCCGCAAGCTGTTCGAGGTCTGCCGCCTGCGCGATCTGCCGATCCTGACCTTCTGCAACAAGATGGATCGCGAAAGCCGAGATACCTTTGAAATCATTGATGAGATTCAGGAAAACCTGGCCATCGACGTCACCCCGGCCAGCTGGCCTATCGGTCAGGGCCGCGATTTTCTGGGCTGCTATGATCTGCTGCGCGACCGTCTGGAACTGATGGATCGGGCCGATCGCAACAAAGTTGCTGAATCCATTGAAATCAATGGACTGGATGATCCTCTTCTTGAGAAGCACGTCCCCGAAGCCTTGCTGGATCAACTACGCGAAGAGATCGAGATGGCCCGCGAATTGCTTCCCAGGCTTGACCCCGGGGCGGTTCTGGACGGCACCATGACCCCGATCTGGTTTGGCAGCGCAATCAACAGTTTCGGCGTCAAGGAACTGATGGACGGCATCGCCAATTACGGCCCCGAGCCCCAGCCCCAATCGGCTGAACCGCGCCAGATCGCCCCCGAGGAAACCAAGGTTTCAGGCTTTGTCTTCAAGGTCCAGGCCAACATGGACCCCAAGCACCGGGATCGGGTCGCCTTCCTGCGCCTTGCCTCTGGCCATTTCCTGCGCGGCATGAAGCTGACCCATGTGCGGTCGAAAAAGCCGATGACCGTATCGTCACCCGTGCTGTTTCTCGCCTCGGACCGCGAACTGGCCGAAGAGGCCTGGGCCGGCGATATCATCGGCATCCCCAACCACGGCCAGCTGCGCATCGGTGACACCCTGACCGAGGGCGAGGCCCTGCGCGTCACCGGCATTCCCAGTTTTGCCCCGGAACTGCTGCAAACCTGCCGCGCCGGCGATCCGATGAAGGCCAAGCATCTGGACAAGGCCCTGCTGCAATTTGCCGAGGAAGGCGCGGCCAAGGTGTTCAAGCCGATGATTGGTTCGGGCCATGTGGTCGGCGTGGTCGGCGCCCTGCAATTCGAGGTGTTGGCCAGCCGGATCGAGCTGGAATACGGCTTGCCCGTGCGCTTTGAACCGTCGCAGTTTACCTCGGCGCGCTGGGTCAGCGGCCCCAAGGTAGCACTGGACAGGTTCGTCGATGCCAACAAGGGTCATATCGCTTACGACAACGATGGTGACGTGGTCTATCTGACGCGATTACAATGGGATATAGACCGAATTGAACGTGACTATCCCGATCTTCGCCTGAGCGCGACCAAGGAAATGATGGTCTGAGGGGGCAAGATGGATCGGTGGCGGCACTACACCACGCTGGCCCGCGCGCGTTATCGGCACCACGTGCTGGGCAAGTCGGAAACTGATCCGCGTGTTCTGCTGATGGACGCGGCCCGGGCTGTCTATGTGCCGGTTCCTAAGGCGGCGAATTCCTCGGTCAAGCTGGCGCTGGCCCCAGTCTTGGGCGTTGATCCGGCCACCATCACCGAGGTCCAAAAAGACCCGCGCCTGCCCATGGTCCGTT
The DNA here is from genome assembly GCA_047971485.1 of Qingshengfaniella sp. Lineage (GTDB taxonomy): Bacteria > Pseudomonadota > Alphaproteobacteria > Rhodobacterales > Rhodobacteraceae > JBKDZR01. The sequence continues at coordinate 17,565 of JBKDZR010000031.1, forward strand.
TTTCCGAAATCGCGGATCGGCTGACCCCGGACTGGTTCGTCTTTACCGTGACCCGCGATCCCTGGACCCGCAGCTACAGCGCCTGGCGTGACAAGGTGATCCGCCAGGAGGCCCGGTTGCGGGCCTTGCACGCCATGGGAATCCAGCCCGGCGATGATTTCGAAACCTTCCTGCGGGTTCTGTCCCGCTGGCCACGCAAGATGCTGAACGATCACTTCATCCCCCAGGCGGATCTGCTGGAGGATCCCATGGCCCATGGTCCGGTCGAGATCGTCAAATCCGAGGATCTGCCGAAGATCTGGCCCCAGATCGCTGATCGCATCGCTGCCAACGGCGTCCCCCGGCCCGCGCCGATCGGGGTGGCCAACCAGTCGGGGCCCCGTACCCGGCCCGATCTGTCACCTGCGGAACAAGCCCTGATCAAGGCGCTTTATGCCGACGACTTCACAACCTTTGGCTATAGCGCAGAGGGGTCCGGCGACGCTGAGGCCTGAGCCCCGTCCCCGGCGGACAGGGCCGCCTGCGGCAATGGGGCCAGCGTCTCGGGAAAGTTGAAGCGCTTGCTGCGTGGCTTCCACGATGTGGTGGTACCGACGCAATGGGCCAGCCTGAACCGCGTGCTCAGGGGCATGAAGCGGCGCAGACCACCGCCGATGGCATGCACGTTCCAGCCCCCCCAGCGGCTCAGAATCCCATCGGGACGGGCGCACCATTTCGGCTGGCAGGGGCGCGGCGGATCGGCACTGAACCGGTGGTGGTGTTGGGCACAGGGAATGGCCTCGGCGCTTTCGGGAAAAACCCATGTCCCGGGGATCCGGATTCCGCCCGGCACAGCCGCCACCGCGGCATCGAAAACCGATCCCCCCTCAGGCGCCAGCACCATCTCATCAATATCGCAACTCAGGACCGCCCGGGCCCGATGCAGGAAATCCCGGCGTCCAAGATTGATCACCGCCGTCTGCAGAAACTGCAGATGGTAGGATGTCGACCCGGCAATCAGCTTTGCCCCATAGGGAAAAGGCACCGAGACGACGGCCACACTGTCCAGAAGGCCGGTCCGGTCCAGGGTCTCGGCCAGGGCTTCGGGGGGATACTGCGTCGACCCGTTATCGAAGATCAGCGCACCATTGGCCCCATGGACCCGCGCATGATAGCGGGCCCATTCCGCAATCCATTCCAGATCGTTGTTCTTGTTGATCGCCATCAGGGCGTTCTTGCCGGCAAAAAGCCCTGCACAGGATTGGCGAGGGGTGATCGCCTGCAGGGTTCCCCCCAGATCAAGGGCCAGCTCGCCAGGGGCCAAGGCCGGCACAAAGACCTGATCGCATCGTCCACTCGACCGCCGGCGCACCCCTCGCACCGGCCGGCCATTCAACCGCAGCCCATGGCGAAACAAAGGCCAGAGATTGCGAAATGCCGGGGCGGTGAAAAGATATCCGCCGGGATCCGGCTGATGGACGCAATCGTAAAACAGCGTTCGGCCATCATAAACGGATCGAAACCACCCATCCTGCAACGCGGCGGGAACAAGGCTGTCACGTGCAAGCGGATGACCTTCGGGAAGTGTAAGCCCGGAAACGACGCAATGCACGGCAGTCATGGAAAAACCCTGCTGATAACCGCCGCTTGCCTAACGCGTTTCCAAAGACCGGTAAAGCGATGAAAAGGACAGGTGGCTTCAGGCCAATAGCCCTGCCGAAGGATGTGTCGTCCTGTGCAAAGGACCGCTCTGGGGCCAGAATGCGCCAGATCCCATCCCCGGCACTGGCGCGGCTGAATCCGATGGCCACGTTTCCCGTACAGCCGGCCTTGAAAACGCCGCCCTCTGCCCCTTGGGGTCGGAACCACTCTGAAGCAGCACCATTTCGTCCCCTCCGTTGACGCCGCCCCCCACAATCGGTATGTGGCCAGAGGCGGCCCTGTATTCGATGGGGCGCAGAAAAGACGCGGGGCGCCCTGTGAGTTGCGTCCCATAGAACAGGCACCGGCCTGGCCGGTCACACAGGACGCACATGATCAAGTTTTCTGACCTGAAGCTCGGGCCCAAGGTTCTCAAGGCGATAGACGAGGCCGGCTATACCACGCCGACCCCCATTCAGGCCGGGGCCATCCCCGCCGCGCTGGAAGGCCGGGATGTATTGGGCATCGCCCAGACCGGCACCGGCAAAACCGCCAGCTTCACCCTGCCCATGCTCTCGCTTCTGGCACGCGGGCGGGCGCGGGCGCGGATGCCGCGCAGCCTGGTTCTGGCGCCGACACGTGAACTGGCCGCACAAGTTGCCGAGAATTTCGATACGTATTCCAAATACCTCAAGCTAACGAAAGCCCTGCTGATCGGCGGGGTCAGCTTCAAGGAACAGGAAACGCTGATCGACAAGGGCGTGGATGTTCTGATCGCCACCCCCGGCCGTCTTCTGGATCATTTCGAACGTGGCAAGCTGTTGCTGACCGGTGTGCAGATCATGGTGGTGGACGAAGCCGACCGGATGCTGGACATGGGCTTTATCCCCGATATTGAGCGGATCTTCAGCCTGACCCCCTTCACCCGCCAGACGCTGTTCTTCTCGGCCACCATGGCGCCCGAGATCGAAAAGATCACCAATACCTTCCTGTCCAATCCCGCCCGGGTCGAAGTCGCCCGTCAGGCCACCGCCTCGGAAACCATTGAACAGGGCGTGGTCAAGTTCCGGGCCAGCCGCAAGGACCGCCAGGCTAGCGAAAAGCGCAAGGTTCTGCGCGCCCTGATCGACGCCGAGGGCGAAGCCTGCACCAATGCCATCATCTTCTGCAACCGCAAGGTCGATGTGGATATCGTTGCGAAATCCCTTAAGAAATACGGCTATGATGCCGCCCCAATCCATGGCGACCTGGACCAGTCCCAGCGCATGAGCACGCTGGACGGGTTCCGTGACGGATCCCTGCGATTCCTCGTGGCCTCGGATGTGGCAGCGCGCGGGCTGGATGTGCCTGCGGTCAGCCACGTGTTCAATTTCGACGTGCCCGGCCATGCCGAGGATTACGTTCACCGCATCGGCCGGACAGGTCGCGCGGGGCGTTCGGGCAAGGCGCTGACGATCTGTTCCACCAGCGACGAAAAGAACCTCGATGCCATCGAGGCGCTGATCGCCCGGGAAATCCCGAAAATCGACAATCCGATCCCAGCCAAGGCCGAAAAGCCCGCCGTCGCCCCGGACGCAGAAACCACTGAGCCGGCCCCGCGCCGCAGCCGCACCGCCAGCAGTCGCAGTGAAGACGAAAAGAAACCCGCGCGCAGCCGGGGCAACCGGTCTGAAAAAGGCCGCGGTCGCCAGCGCGAGGATGTGGTCGGCATGGGCGATCACCTGCCCGGCTTCATCGCCATGAGCTTTGAGGAACGGGTTGCCAGCTCGGCCGCCTGATCCGCATCTCTGAACGCAAAACCCGGGCGCTGTGATGGCCGCCCGGGTTTTTCATTTTCAGGAACTTACGATCCGTTCTTAGAGCATGTCGCGTTCATTCGCATTCACACGACATGCTCCAAGGCCCGGTTCAGGACAGACGGCTGATCACCACGGTCACTTCCGGCTTCTTGCCGATCTCGGCACTGGCGGAATTGCGCACTGCGCGGCGCAGCCCTTCGGTCAGCTTATCGTCATCAACCAGCAGGTCATCATCGGCCCGGCGCATGAACGTCTCCAGCCCATGTTCCAGCACTTCTGCCAGGGGTGCCCCGGATCGGGTGATGGCGGGCAGGCCCATGACCTCGCACCACGGTTCGCCCAAGGGTTCATCTTCCTCGTCGATGATCAAGGTTACCAGAACATGTCCGTTCAGCGCCATGCGGATGCGATCCCGCACCACACCGTCCAGCGCCCCGATCAGAACCGAGCCATCCAGATAGCTGCGGCCGGTTTCGACAAACTCGGCGACCTGGGCGCCATCGGCCCCCAGCGTCAACATCGTGCCATTCGGGGCCAGAATGCCTGCGCGTCCGTTTTCTGCCGCCAGTTTGACATGTTCGCGCAGATGGCGGTGTTCACCATGCATGGGCACGATGATCGCCGGATTAACCAGGTTGTGCAATTCCAGCAGGTCCGGCCGGTTGGCATGGCCGGACACATGATAGCGGTCGGACCGGTCATCGACCACATCCACCCCCATCTCGGAAAAGGCGTTGGCAATGCGGCCCACCGATTTCTCGTTGCCGGGGATGGTCTTGGAACTGAACAGGAAAAGATCACCCTCTTTCATCTTCAGGCCCAGATACTTGCCCCGCGACAACTGTGCCGAGGCCGCCCGCCTTTCGCCCTGACTGCCAGTCACGATCAACATCAGATCCTCCCGCGGGATCTGGGCCGCCTCTTCTGGGGCCAGCGTGTGGGGAAAGTCGGTCAGGATGCCCTCTTCGGTGGCAGCGGTGACCATGCGGCGCATGGCCCGTCCCAACAGCACGACGGACCGCCCGGCGGCCTTGCCCGCCTCGGCCAGGGTGCGCACCCGGGCGAGGTTCGATGCAAACGTGGTGGCCACCACCATGCCGCCGGCACCGCGCACCAATTCGGCGATATTGGGGCCGATCGTCGCCTCAGAACGGCCGGGATGCGCGGTGAAGACATTCGTGCTGTCAGTCACCATCGCTAGAACGCCAGGGGCCGCCACCTCTTGCCAAAGATCGGGATCAAAAGGATCGCCGACCAGTGGTGTCTTGTCGAGCTTGAAATCCCCGGTATGGACCACCCGCCCCACCGGCGTGTCGATGACCAGCGCAGAGCTTTCGGGAATCGAATGGGAGGTCGGCAAAAAGGAAACCTGAAAGGGACCGGCCGCGATCTTCTCGGGCCAGGTTGAAACAGTCTGTACGGTCTCGACCGGCTGGCCCTGTTCCTCCAGCTTGCGCCGGGCGATATTGCCGGTGAAGGGCCGCGCATAGACCGGCGCCTTCAGCCGCGCCCAAAGATGGCCCAACCCGCCCACATGGTCTTCGTGGGCATGGGTGATGAAGATCGCCTCCAGCCGGTCGGCGCGCTCTTCCAGCCAGCCGATATCGGCCATGATCAGATCGACCCCGGGCGTACCGTCCATATCCGGAAAGGCAACCCCCAGATCCACCAGGATCAAGCGCTCGGCATCGGCAGGACCATAGCCATAGACATAGGCGTTCATCCCGATCTCGCCGGCGCCCCCCAGAGGCAAATAGATCAGTCTTTCAGAGGCCATGTTTACCCGATCATCCGGTTATAGTCGTTTATGACGGTCAACCCATGCATGGTCAGCCGTTCCTCATAGGCATCGAACAGAGTCTCGCTTTGTTGAAAAAGCGGCGCAAGGCCCCCTGTGGCGATCACCTTCATGGGCCGCCCGTGTTCGGCCCGGATGCGCGTGCATATCCCGTCGATCAGTCCAACGTAACCCCAGAAAACCCCCGACTGCATACAATCAACCGTGTTGGTGCCGATCACATGGTCCGGCCGACTGACATCGACATGGGGCAGCGCGGCCGCCGCCTCATGCAGGGCCCTCAGGCTAAGGTTGACCCCCGGCGCAATCGCCCCGCCGATATAGGCCCCGTCGTGATCGACCACGTCAAAGGTTGTCGCGGTGCCGAAATCGACAATGATCAGATCGCCTCCATACAGATCGTGCCCACCCACCGTGTTCACCAGCCGGTCCGGCCCAACCCGGGTGCCCGTATCCACGCGGGATTCGACCGGCAGCGCACAATCCGGCCGGCCCACCACCAGGGGGCGACAATCGAAATAGCGGTTTGACAGCACGCGCAGGTTGAAAACGACCTGCGGCACAGTCGAGGAAATCACCACCTCGCTCACCCGCACCTTCAGGTTCTGGATTTCCATCAACGAGTTTAGCCAGACAAAATATTCATCCGCCGTGCGCCGCTGATCGGTCGACATGCGCCAGGTCGACAAAAAGGCCTTGCCATCCCAAAGTGAGAACACCGTATTGGTATTGCCGCAATCGATCGCCAAAAGCATCCGCGATCCCCCTGTCAAAAAAAGATATCGGCGACCAGGACCGGCACCCGCCCTTGGGGGGTGGCCAGGATCAGCGCACCTGTCTCATCGATGGTTTCAAAGCGGCCGGTCAGCGAGCGGCCGGCTGTCCGGGCGGTGATCTGATCGCCAAGCCGCGCCGCCCGGGCCAGAAAGGCGGCGCGGACCGGCGCAAAGCCATGGACCAGCAGGCGTTCCTCCCAGGCCTCAAAGGCCGGTCCGAGATGATCCAGCAGGGTTTCCGGCTGGATGTGGATCCCCGTCTCCGCCAGCACCGAGACCGGCCGCAGTGCCCCGGGTTCCACCCCGGCGGGATCCGGAACCTGGGTCAGGTTCACTCCGATCCCTATGCGCAACCGCGCACCATCCGCTTCCAGCAGGATCCCGGCCAGCTTGCCGTCGTCGATCAGCAGGTCATTGGGCCATTTCAACGCGATGCGCTGCCCCTGCCCGGTCAGCGCATCCAGCGCCTCCCATAAGGCGATTGCTGCAACAAACGACCGCAGGGCCGCCTGGGCCGGTGCCGGCGCGGGACGGATCGACAAGGTCGCGGCAAAATTCCCCACCGGGTCGATCCAGGTCCGCCCCCGGCGCGCCCGGCCAGCCGTCTGGCGCAGGGCCAGAACCCAGGTCCGGGTGGCCACGTCATCGGACAGGCGGGCCGCTTCGGCCATGGTGCTGTCCACCTCGGGCAGGATCTGTCGGCCCAGCCCCAACGGCCAGGCCGGCGCGTTACTGGACAAGGGCCGAAGCCGCAGCCACGGCCGACGACTCAACCCCGAACAGGTTGATGACCCCCAAAACCATGACCGCCGCCGACAGCATCATAAAGCCCCACAGCACCGGCGCGCGATTGGTTTCGATCCCCTCGCCGTTTTCGGGGCCAAAATACATCAGATAGACGATGCGGATATAATAATAGGCCCCGATCACCGATCCGATCACCCCGGCCACAGCCAGCCAGGCCAACCCGCCATTATACGCCGCCGACAGGGCGTAAAGCTTACCAAAGAACCCCAGAAACGGCGGCACCCCGGCCAGGCTGAACAGGATGATCAGCATGGCCAGCGCACGCAACGGTTCGCGGGTGGCATATTGGCTGAGGCTGGAAATGTCGGTCACCGGCTGGCCATTGCGCTCCATCGTCAGGATGAAGGCAAAGGCGCCGATATTCATCGTCACGTAGATGGCGACATAGATCAGCATCGCCTGCACCCCAAGCGCCGTTCCGGACGCCAGCGCCATCAGCGCATAGCCCATATGGGCGATCGAGGAATAGGCCATCAGCCGCTTGATATTGGTCTGTCCGATCGCCGCGATCGACCCCAGAAAAATCGACGCCACGCTGATCAGCGCGATGATCTGCTGCCAGTCGCTGACCGCATTGCCAAAGGCGCCATGGACGACCCGGGCGAACAGCGCCATGGCCGCCACTTTCGGCGCCGTGGCAAAGAAGGCGGTAACCGGTGTCGGCGAGCCTTCATAAACATCCGGCGTCCACATGTGAAAGGGCACGGCCGATACCTTGAAGGCCAGGCCCGAGATCACGAAGACCAGCCCGAACAGCAGCCCCAGCGACACATGACCGGCAGTAGCCGCCTGAACGATCCCGGCAAACTCGGTGGTCCCGGCAAAGCCATAGACCAGCGAGGCCCCGTAAAGCAGCAGGCCCGAGCTGAGCGCCCCCAGCACGAAATACTTCAGCCCCGCCTCGGTCGAGCGCACACTGTCACGGCGCAGGGCAGCCACCACGTACAACGCCAGGGATTGCAGTTCCAAGCCCATGTAAAGTGACATCAGATTGCCGGCAGACACCATCACCATCATGCCGATCACCGCCAGAACCACCAGCACCGGAAACTCAAAGCGCAGCAGGTTGCGGCGTTCCATATATTGTTCGCCCATCAGCAGAATGGCTGCGGCACTGAGCAGGATGATCACCTTGGCGAAACGGGCAAAGCCATCGTCAAGGAACAGCGTGCCAAAGGCGCTGCGATCGCCCATCGCGGACCATCCGACCCAGGCGGCCACCAGAACGAACACGCCGGCGGTACACCAGACCAGCAACGCAGCCAGCTTGTCCTTGCCGCCATAGACGGCAAAGATCAGTGCGGACATGGCATAGATCGCCAGGACAACTTCAGGCAGGACAACGGTAAAATCGGCGGAAGTCATGTCATGCGCCTCAATGCTGGGGGGCGGGCTGGGGGATGGATACGGCCTGGGCAACCGCAGTCTCATAGGTTCCGAGCAGATCCGCAACGGTCGGTCCGATCACGTCGGTCGCCAGGCTGGGATAGATCCCCAAAAGCAGGGTCATCACTGCGAGAGGAGCAAAGATCGCTTTTTCACGGCGGTCCATATCCCGGATCGACTTGAGGCTTTCCTTGATCATCTCCCCCATGACCACGCGCCGATAAAGCCACAGCGCATAAGACGCCGACAGGATGACCCCGGTGGTCGCAAACATGGCCACCCAGGTATTGGCCTGGAACATGCCGGCTAGGGTCAGGAACTCACCGATGAACCCGCTGGTCCCGGGCAGACCGACATTGGCCATGGTGAACAGCATGAAGATCGTCGCATAGGCCGGCATGCGGTTGACCAGCCCGCCATAGGCGTCGATCTCGCGGGTGTGCATCCGGTCATAGATCACACCCACGCACAGGAACAGCGCGCCGGACACGAAACCATGGCTGAGCATCTGAAAGATCGCCCCGTCCACCCCCTGCTGATTGGCCGAAAAGATCCCGGCGGTGACATAGCCCATATGCGCCACCGAGGAATAGGCGATCAGCTTTTTCATATCCGATTGTGCCAGAGCCACCAGTGAAGTGTAGACCACCGCGATCGCCGACAGCCACAGCACCAAAGGTGCCAGCAAATCCGAGGCGACCGGGAACATCGGCAAGGAAAACCGCAGGAACCCATAGCCGCCCATCTTCAGCAAAATCGCCGCCAGCACCACCGAACCGGCGGTGGGCGCCTGCACATGGGCATCAGGCAACCAGGTATGGACCGGCCACATGGGCATCTTGACCGCAAAACTGGCGAAAAAGGCCAGCCACATCATGGTTTGCATTCCGCCCACCACATGCACGCCCAGCAGATCAAAACTGGTGAAGCTGAATGTATGGTTCAGCAGCAGCGCAATATCGGTGGTGCCCGCATCCATATACATGGCGACCATCGCCACCAGCATCAGGACCGAGCCGAGAAAGGTGTAGAGGAAGAACTTGAACGCCGCGTAGATCCGGTCCGGTCCCCCCCAGATCCCGATGATCAGGAACATCGGGATCAGGCCGCCTTCGAAGAACAGGTAAAAGAGCACCAGATCCAGCGCGCAGAACACGCCCAGCATCAGGGTTTCCAGCACCAGAAAGGCGATCATGTAGTCCTTGACCCGCTTTTTCACCCCCCAGCAGGCGGCAATGGTCAGCGGCATCAGGAAGGTGGTCAGCATCACGAACAGCACCGAGATGCCATCGACCCCCATCTTGTATTTCAGCCCCAGGATCCAGGGGTGTTCCTCGACGAACTGAAAACCCGTGTCCGACGGATCGAACCCGGTGATGATGAACAGCGACAACAGGAAGGTCAGCGTCGTCGCCGACAGCGCCACCCATTTGGCATTGCGCTGCGCATCCGCATCATCGCCCCGCAGAAAGATCGCCAGGATCAGCGCGGCCACCGCCGGCAGAAAGGTGACGATCGACAGAAGATTGTCCATCAGTGCGCTCCCCCGCCCAGCGTCATCAGGGTGATGAAAAGTGTAATCCCGAGAACCATCGCGAAAGCGTAGTGGAACAGATAGCCGGACTGCGCCCGACCGGCCAGCCGGGTCAGGAACGGAATGATCCCCATGGCCAGACCATTGATTGCCCCGTCAATCATTGCCCCATCGCCCCGCTTCCACAGGATTCGGCCCAGACGTTTGGCCGAGCGGACAAAAACGACCTCATAGACTTCATCAAAATACCACTTGTTCAGCAGGAAGCGATACAGCGGCGCGTTGGCCTCGGCCAGCCGACCGGGCAGATCGGTGCGCCGCACATACATCAGCCAGGCCAGGACAAAACCCAGCACCATCGCCACGAAGGGTGATACCTTGACCCAAACCGGCGCGTGATGGGCGTCATCCAGCACCGTGTTGTCCGGGGCCAGATAGATTGCCCCGAAATCGCCCGCAGCCAATCCTGTTGGCGCGGCAGGTGCGATTTCAGCCAAGGTGTTGTCACCCTGCGCAGGGTCCACAACCGCCTCGACCGCCGCATGGGGCATGCCGAAAAACGCGCTCATCCGGTCATGATCTCCGAAAAAGCTGTTATACCAGACCATCCCCGAAAACACCGCGCCGATGGCCAGAACGCCCAGCGGCAGAACCATGACCATCGGGCTTTCATGGGCGTGATCATGGGCATGGCGATCCCCGCGCGGGGCGCCATAGAAGGTCAGGAACATCAGCCGCCAGGAATAGAAACTGGTCAGCGCCGCCGCGGTCACCAGCGCCCAAAAGGCAAAACCGGCCGTTGCACTGGTGCCCGCCCAAGCGCTTTCGATGATCGCATCCTTGGACAGGAACCCGGCAAAACCAATATGAGTCAACGGGATACCGACGCCGGTGATGGCCAGCGTCCCAATCATCATTGCCCAGAAGGTCAGCGGCACTTTCCTGCGCAGCCCCCCATAGTTGCGCATGTCCTGTTCATGGTGCATCGCATGGATCACTGATCCGGCCCCCAGGAACAGCATCGCCTTGAAGAACGCATGGGTCAGCAAGTGGAACATGGCCGGCCCATAGGCCCCGACCCCGGCAGCAACGAACATGTAGCCCAGCTGCGAACAGGTCGAATAGGCGATCACCCGTTTGATATCGGTCTGCACCAGGCCGATCGTCGCGGCAAAAAACGCCGTCGCCCCGCCAAGGAATGTAATGAAGGCCGTGGCAGTGGGCGCATATTCCATCACCGGTGACATCCGGCAGACCAGAAACACCCCGGCAGTAACCATGGTGGCCGCATGGATCAGGGCAGAAACCGGTGTCGGCCCTTCCATCGCATCGGGCAGCCAGGTGTGCAGGAACAGCTGCGCCGATTTCCCCATGGCGCCGATGAACAGCAGAAACGCCGTCAGTTCAGCCGCATTCCAGTCTCGCCACAGGAAGGAAATCTCTGTCTGGGCCAGATCCGGGACCGCAGCAAAGATCGTGTCAAACTCCACGCTGTCGGTCAGATAGAACAGCGTAAAGATCCCCAGGGCAAAGCCGAAATCCCCGACCCGGTTGACGATGAAGGCCTTCATCGCCGCCGCATTGGCACTGGGCTTGCGGAAATAGAAGCCGATCAGCAGGTACGAGGCCACACCCACCCCTTCCCAGCCGAAAAACATCTGCACCAGGTTGTTGGCTGTCACCAGCGCCAGCATGGCGAAGGTGAAGAAGGACAGGTAGGCGAAGAAGCGCGGTTTATAGCCCACCTCGCCTTCGGCGAAGTTTTCGTCATGGGCCATGTAGCCAAAGCTGTAGAGATGAACCAGCGACGACACGGTCGTCACCACCACCAGCATGATCGCGGTCAGCCGGTCAATCCGAACCTCCCAGGCGGCGGTCAGCGTACCGCTTTCGATCCAGCGCAGGATATCGACACTATAGGCGTGCCCGTCAAAACCCAGAAAGACGATCCAGGAAAAGAAACAGCAGACGAACAGGAGGCCCGTGGTCAGCCATTGTGACGCCCGCACCCCGATGACGCGCCAGCCGAACCCGGCGATCAGGGCGCCGAAAAGGGGCGCGAGAAGAATGATGCCTTCCATCGCGGCTCAGCCTTTCATGTTGTTGACGTCTTCCACGGCAATCGTGCCGCGGTTGCGGAAGAAACAGACCAGGATGGCCAGCCCGATGGCTGCCTCGGCCGCAGCCACGGTCAGCACGAACAGGGTAAAGATCTGCCCGGTCAGGTCACCCAGAAAACTGGAAAAGGCGACCAGGTTGATGTTCACCGCCAGCAGGATCAGCTCGATCGACATCAAGAGGATGATCACGTTCTTGCGGTTCAGGAACAGTCCGAAGATGCCGATGACAAACAGTGTCGCGGCCACGGCCAGATAGTGTTCAAGTCCGATCATCGCCGCCCCCGTTTCTGCGTTTTTTCCTGGCCAGCAAAATGACCACCACCGGCACGAACACCCCGGCCATCATGACCGTAACCCAGCTTGCGCTGCTCATAGCCCCTGCCCCGGTTTGACATCGTGCATTTCCAGCGTCTTGGCCGGATCGCGATACATCTGGGCCAGCACATCCTGGCGCTTGATGTTCGGCTTGTGCCGCAGGGTCAGCAAGATCGCCCCGATCATCGCCACCAGCAGGATCAGCCCGGCCAGTTGGAACAGCAGCAGGTACTTGTCATAGATCAGCAGCCCCAGCGCCTGGGTATTGTGGATCTCGTCCAAGGGCGGCGTGACATTGGCGCGCAGCCCCTCGGCCCCCGGGGCGGTGGTCCAGGCCCCGAAAGCCAGGGCCAATTGCATCAGGATGATGACCCCCATCAGCAGCGCCAGCGGCATGTATTTCGCCATCTCGGCCTTCAGCTCGGCGAAATCCACGTCCAGCATCATGACCACGAAGAGGAACAGCACCGCCACCGCGCCAACATAGACAATGGCCAGAAGCAGCGCGACGAATTCGGCACCCAACAGAACGAACAACCCGGCCGAGGACAGGAAGGCCAGGATCAGCCACAACACCGAATGGACGGGGTTGCGGGCCATCACCGTGAACAGCCCGCCGGCGATGACGCAAAGCGCGAAACCGTAGAAAGCAATTGTGGCGACCATGTCGGTTCTCCTGCGGCCTAGCGATACGGGGCGTCGAGTTCGAGATTGCGGGCGATCTCGGCCTCCCAGCGGTCGCCATTGGCCAGCAACCTGGCTTTGTCATAGAACAGCTCTTCGCGGGTCTCGGTGGCGAACTCGAAATTCGGGCCCTCGACGATGGCATCCACGGGGCAGGCCTCCTGGCAGAACCCGCAATAGATGCATTTCGTCATGTCGAGGTCATAGCGCGTGGTCCGGCGGCTGCCATCCTCGCGCGGTTCGGCGTCGATGGTGATCGCCTGGGCCGGACAGACCGCCTCGCACAGCTTGCAGGCGATGCAGCGTTCCTCGCCGTTGGGATAGCGACGCAGGGCGTGTTCGCCCCGGAAGCGCGGCGAAAGCGGGCCCTTTTCATGGGGGTAGTTCAGCGTCTTCTTCGGCGCGAAGAAATAGCGCAATCCCACCCGCAGCCCGACCCAGAAATCATGCAGCAGAAAATAGCGCCCGGCGCGTTGCCAATCCATGTTCGCCATTGTCAGCCTCCTACCACCCAGCGGGCATAGGCGCCGCCGAGAACCTCAAACTTCGCCAGAAACGCCACGATCACAACCCAGCCCAGCGACAGGGGCAGGAACACCTTCCAGCCGATGCGCATCAACTGATCATAGCGGTAGCGTGGCACGATGGCCTTCACCATGGCGAACATGAAGAACACCAGAAGGGTCTTGATCAGCATCCACACGATCCCGTCGGGCAGCCCCGGAATGGGCGACAGCCAGCCGCCGAAGAACAGCACCGAGATCAGCGCGCACTGGAACACGATGGCCGCATATTCGCCGATCATGTACAGCAGGAAAGGCGTCGAGGAATATTCCACCTGATACCCCGCCACCAGTTCCGATTCCGCCTCGGGCAGGTCAAAGGGCGGGCGGTTGGTTTCCGCCAGCGCCGAAATGAAGAACAGCACCACCATGGGCAGATGCGGCAACCAGTACCAGCTGAGCAACCCGAACCTGCCATCCTGGGCACGCACGATATCGGTCAGGTTCAGCGATCCGGTGGACAGGATCACGCCAATGATGATCAGCCCGATGGACACCTCATAGGAAATCATCTGTGCGGCCGAGCGTAGCGAGCCCATGAACGGATATTTCGAGTTCGAAGCCCAGCCGCCCATGATCACGCCGTAAACCTCAAGCGAGGATATCGCCAGGATATACAGAATGGCGACGTTCAGATTGGCCACTTCCCAGCCATCGTTGAACGGGATCACCGCCCACAGCATCATGGCCAGCACAAAGGACATGATCGGCGCCAGGAAATAGACCACCCGGTCCGCCCCGGCCGGCACGACGATCTCCTTGAGCGCGTATTTGAAGAAATCGGCAAAGCTTTGCAGCAAACCCCAGGGCCCGACCACATTGGGCCCCTTGCGCAACTGCACCGCCCCCCAGACCTTGCGATCGACCAGCAGCAAAAAGGCCAGGCTGACCAATAGCAGCACGATCACAAGCAGGGTCTGCCCCAGAATGATCAGGAAAATCCCCAGATGTGACGAAAAGAAATCAGCCATGGCTGGCCATCCCCCGATCAGTCCTTGCGAAACCGGCATCAGACCGGTTCGGGTAAACACTATTGCTGACGCCAGAACCAGCCCACCCGTCCAGCCCCAGATGATATGTCGTCCTCATGCTCATTCCGCCGCCAGTTTCGGCGCGCGGCGGGCACGGGCATTGGCCGCCAGTTCGCCCATCAACGCCGAAGCACGGGTCACCGGGTTTGGCAGGTAATGCTCGGTCACGGCGGGGGAAAAATCGCCCTCGCCAAGCGACCCAGCCTCCACAGGGTTCCATTCATTTTCAGGAACTTGATCAACTTTCTTCAGGTGCGGAACCGCCTTGACCAGCGCCTGGCGCAGCACCGCCAGGCTGTCATAAGGCAAGGTTTCCCCCAGCCGCGCCGACAGCGCCCGCAGGATCGCCCAGTTTTCCTTGGCCTCACCCGGCGGGAAGGCCGCCCGCAGTGCCAGTTGCGGCCGGCCCTCGGTGTTGACGACCAATCCGTTCTCTTCCACCCAAGCCGCCGCCGGCAGGATCCCATCGGCCCGATGCGCGCCGCGATCCCCATGGCTGCCCGGGTAGATGACATTGGGACCGGCCGGGATGTCCAGCTCATCCGCCCCCAGGGCATAAACCACATCGGCCCCGTCCAGCGCCGCCGGCAGGCCGCCCTCTGTCACCGCCCCCACATCCATTGCCCCAACACGGGCAGCAGCCGTATGCAGGATCAACAGCTTTGAGTTGGAATTCTCGCACAGGCGCATCGCATGGGCGAGCACCGCCTCCCCGTCAGCGCCGCGAATGGCCCCCTGACCGACAATGACAATGCTGGGTTTCTCGCGGGTCTCATCGCTGATCTTGCGCGAGGACAGGCTTTCCAACGCAGCCCGATCCGTGCCGACATGGGCGTAGTCATAGGTCAGATCCGCCCCCGCACCGACCAGCCCGATCTGCGCCCCGGCCAGCCAGGCCTTGCGGATCCGGGCATTCAGCACCGGCATTTCCTCACGCGGGTTGGTGCCGATCAGCTGGATCATCGCGGCCCCGTCGATATCCTCGACCCGCGCCGTTCCCACATAGGCCGCGCGGTTGCCAGCCGGCAGTTTCGCGCCATCCAGCCGGCATTCGGTCCGCCCCCCGATGCTGTCCATCATCTGGCGCAGGGCAAAAGCGGCCTCGACCGG
>JBKDZR010000032.1:0-23974 GCA_047971485.1 Qingshengfaniella sp.
TTCGGGCTGGCGTGCACCGCGCGCTATTATGAGGAACTGGGCTATCCGGGCCACGTCAACTGTTCGGACAACATCAACCGCGAAATGGCCGCCTTCGGGGTGCGCCCACGCGGGGGATGGCCGGCGATCAACTTCTTCTTCAACACCATGCTGGACGATACCAACGCGATCAGCATGGATGATCCCTATTCGCGTCCGGGTGATTACGTGCTGCTGCGCGCCCTGAGCGATCTGGTCTGTATCTCGACGGCGTGCCCCTGCGATGTGGATCCGGCCAATGGCTGGAACCCAACCGATATCCAGGTGCGCACCTATGATCAGGCCGAAGAATTCAGCCGCTCGATCGGCTGGCGCAAAACCCCGGAGGCGGATTTGGAAGAAACGAAGAAAACCGGTTTTCACGATTGCTTTGCCCGTCACACGCGGGATTTCGTCGAGTATGCCGGCTATTGGCTGCCCAACCAGATGACCAGGCATGGTGCGATCGCCGAATACTGGGCGGCGCGCGAAAAGGCTGTGGTGATGGATCTCAGCCCGCTGCGCAAGTACGAGGTGACCGGCCCCGATGCCGAGGATCTGATGCAGCTGTGCGTCACCCGTGACATCAAGAAACTGTCGGTGGGCGGCATCGTCTATACCGCGATGTGCTATGATCACGGCGGCATGATTGATGATGGCACCGTCTTCCGCCTGGGGGCCGAGAATTTTCGCTGGATCGGTGGCAATGACCAGTCCGGCCTGTGGCTGCGCAAACAGGCCATGGAGCGGGGGATGAACGCCTGGGTGCGGGCCTCGACCGACCATCATTGCAACATCGCCGTGCAGGGGCCGCTCAGCCGCGAAATCCTGAAACAGGTGATCTGGACCCCGCCGCAGCAGGCCACGGTTGAGGAGTTGGACTGGTTCCGCCTGACCATCGGCCGGATCGGCGATTTCCACGGACCGGCGGTGGTGGTCAGTCGCACCGGCTATTCCGGCGAGCTGGGCTATGAGGTGTTCTGCCACCCCAAGGATGCTGAGGCCGTGTTCGATGCCGTCTGGAAGGTGGGGGAACCCATGGGCATGCTGCCTCTGGGGCTGGCTGCGCTGGATATGCTGCGCATTGAGGCGGGGCTGATCTTCGCGGGATCCGAGTTCGATGACCAGACCGATCCGATGGAGGCTGGCATCGGTTTTACCGTGCCGCTGAAGGGCAAGAAGGATGATTTCATCGGCCGGGCTGCGCTGGAGCGGCGCAAGGCCAACCCGCAGAAAAAGCTGGTCGGGCTGGACCTGGACGGCGGCGTCGTGCCCACCCCGGGCGATTGCGTGCATGTTGGCAAGCCGCAGGTGGGGGTGATCACCTCGGCGATGAAATCCCCGGTTCTGGGCAAGGTGATCGCTCTGGCCCGGATGGATCTTGCCCACAGCGAGATGGGCGCGCGGGTTGAGGTTGGCCGTCTGGATGGCGATCAAAAGCGCCTGCCGGCGACCATCGTGCCCTTCCCTCATTTCGATCCGAAAAAAGACCGCGTGAAGGGGCATTACTGAGCCCCTGTCACGGTTTGGGTTAGGCAGGGGGAATCGCCGGCGGGCCGCTTGCCCCATATTTTTACAGGCTTGAGCGGCAGGCCCTGGCCCATGAGCCGTGGTGGTCATCGGGGCCAGGGCCAATCAGAACAAGGGGTTCGCGGATGCCGCGTAGCCCTTTCCGATCTCTTCAGACTGCAACATTACTGGTCAAGGGTGAATTGCCCCAACGTCATGTTTATTTCACAATGAGACTAATAAAAGAGGTCTTGCTGTGCGCATGCAGGCGGTGACCTGCTGGTCCTGATTAAAATGTCGCACGTGCAGACCCCATGGATCACAGTGGGGAGGTCGAGATTACGGCTTGGATAGGCCGTATGCCTGTCTGGTGCGACCAGACATTTAACAGTGAAAGGAACCCGGGTGGCGCGTCCGCGCTGCGCAGAGGTTCCAGATAGCACCAACGAGGGAGAAAAGATGACCGACCAGGTGTTCTTTCAATTTTCGACGACAACCGTCGTCATCCTGCTTGTCTTATTTTACGGCCTGACATTCTACATGTCGACGTATGTCAACGAGAAGAACGAAAACGTTGACGGCTACATGGTGTCCAACGGGGCGGTCGGCTTTGGCGTCTCTGCGGCAAGTATGACGGCCACCTGGATCTGGGCGGCCTCTTTCTATGCCGCCGCGATTTCCGGCTACAATTACGGCGTGTCCGGCCCGGTGCATTACGGGTTCTGGGGCGCGTTGATGATCCTGTTCATCTATCCCTTCGGTCTGCGGTTCCGCAAACTGGCCCCCAATGCCCACACACTGGGTGAAATCATGCACGCGCGCCATGGATCGGGCAGCCAGCTGATCCTGGCAGGTTCGAACCTGGTGGGCAGTGTGATCAGCCTGATGGTGAATTTCACCGCCGCCGGAGCGCTTGTGTCGGTGTTGTCGCCACTGTCGTTTCAAGCGGGTGTACTGATCGCCGGTATCGGGGTTCTGTCCTATACGCTGTGGTCAGGCTTTCGCGCCTCGATCCTGACGGATTTTGCCCAAGTGGTGGCGATGATGTCGATCGCCGTGATCATCATTCCCTGGGTTTATTTCAGTGCCGGCGGCAGTGAGGTGCTGAGCACCGGTTTTGAACGGATCACTGAACAGCAGGCGGATTTCTTCTCGACCACCGCCATCCTGGAACAGGGCGCACCGTTCTTTGTCGCGGTTCTGGCCTATGCTATCGGGAACCAGACCATCGCGCAGCGTCTGTTCGCCGTGCGTCAGGACCTGATCAAGCCGACCTTCCTGACAGCAACGCTGGGCTATGGGTCGATCGTGATCGGTTTGGGGATGCTGGGTCTGATGGCCCTGCTGCTGGGCGTGATGCCCCATGGTGGCGATGCCAACAACATCATCCCGCAAATGGCCTCGGGCTATCTGCCGCCATTCATGATTGCGCTGTTCTTCATCCTGGTGATCGGCTCGCTGTCCTCGACGGCGGATTCCGATCTATCGGCGCTGTCTTCGATCATGATGGCGGATGTCTATGGCCGCAATATTGCCAAGGGCAGCCCGGATCCGCGCAAGATGCTGCTCCTGGGCCGCTTGACGATGATCGTAGCAACGGTTCTGGGGCTGATCCTGGCCAGCTTTTCGCTGAACATCCTGGTGATGCTGGTCTTCGTCGGTGCGCTTTGGGGGGCAATCGTCTTTCCTGTGATCGCCAGTTGCTACTGGGATCGGGTGACCAATGCCGCCTTCGTCTGGGCTGTTGTCGGCGGGGTCGGCCTGTTCACCGTGGTCCGGTTCGAGCTTCTGCCACTAAGTGGCGTTTTCGGGATCTTCTTTGAACTGGTCGCTGCGATCGGGGGCGGGACCGTGCTCGGGCTGATGGCCTTTGGGTTCTTCGGGCGTGTTGTCGGATTGGCCGTCGGGGTGATTGGGGCTGTGATCTGCATGTATTATTTCGCCGGCTTCATGCGGGATTATACGGTGCTGATGGCTTCGCTGATCGCTTATGGCGCCAGCACGGTGATCTGTGTCGGCCTGAGCCTGACGAAATCGGAGAAGTTCGATTTCGACCTGATCCAGCAGCGCGTCACCAGCTTCGATGAGAAATGATCCCCAAAGTGGGTAAACCAATATCTTGAAAGGAAAAGAAAAATGCTGGGAGCCTATATTCTGGTCTGGCCGGTGATTGCGGCCGTGGTGCTTGTCGTCATCGTCAAAAGCTTTGTTGGCGAACTGCGCGAGGCGCGCAAGGACGGCAAGAAAATCGTCTGAAGAAACCTGGCGTGGCGCACCGTTTCGGTGCGCCACTTTGCCGACTGGTCAGAAGGTGCACTTTGCGCAACTCTGCACCGGATCGGCGGATTGGGAGGACAAGATGAAAAAGACAATGCTGGAGGAAATCGGGGGAGAAGACAGGCTGCGCAAGCTGGTGAACGATTTCTATGACCTGGTGGAAACCTTGCCCGAGGGAGAAAATATCAAGAAATTGCACGCCCGGGGTCATGGACTAGATCACGTTCGCGAAGAGCAGTTCAACTTTTTGTCCGGTTTTTTGGGCGGACGGCGGTATTACGAAGAGAAATTCGGGCACATGAATGTCAAGCTGATGCATGAACATGTCCCGATTTCACAACAGGATGCCGAGGATTGGCTGACCTGTATGGATAAGGCCCTGGCGCAGAACGGGATGACCGGGCCGGCTGTGAACAAGCTACGCGCTGCCTTTCGCCGTGTGGCGTTGCTTTTGGTAAACGATTTGGCGGAATGGGGTATGCCGTCAGCGGCCCCCGGGCAGAGACCAGCCGCGCGGACATGAAGGGCAGGGGGATGGCCTAACCTTTCAAGATTTAATTATAGCTGTTTATTTTAATGGCTCTATCTGCAAAGAAGGAGCGCTCTGTTTTGGCATGGCATGCTTTATGGCGTGGATAAAACTGCGGCGTCTCGTTCTTTCAGAAGGGCCTCGACCCTTTGTCCAAGCGGTCCGTTGGCATATGGCGTTCCCTTGGCCAGTTCCGCTGCGCGGATAAGATGTTCAGGGGCATTGGTGTCCGTAATGCTGTTCAAAAACAAGGCATAGCGTAACTGGGCGGTCGGATCGGTGGGCAATTGTTCTGCTGCTGACTGAAGATAGGACCGCGCCCCTGTGGCATCCCCGGTGCGAAACAGGGCCCAGCCATAGGTTCCGACCTCGGACGGGGTTGCGGATTTTTCGAACGGGCCAGCGACTGCCAGAGCGCGGGTATGACTGTCCCTATCGTCGCGATAATCGAGCAGCATGGTGGTGAGGGCTTGGGTGATCGTGCGATCCCATGGGGCCTGTTTGTGGGCGGCATCATAATGTCCGATGGCTGTCTCGGGGTCGCCACGCATTTCCGCCGCTGCCCCGGCCAGGGTCAGTAGTTGGGGATCGTCGGGCGCCCGTTCGAGAGCAGTCCCAAGGGTGGTGGTCGCGTCATCAATCTGACCACGTGACAGGCGTAGACGGACCAGCGCGGCGGCATGTTCCGGGGTTGCGGGCCATTGCACGATCACGGTTGTCAGGGTGGCGTCGACAGCGTCCAGATCGTTCATATCCAGCTGTGCATCGGCGGCCAGCAACCAAGGTTCGGGCCAGTCCGGGTTGGTCGCCCCTGCGGTCTTGGCCAGCGCCAGGGCATCGTCGGATCGTCCAAGCCGTAAATAGCCAGCCCCCAGCGCCCGCAGGTTGTGCGGGCTGGGTTCTGCCTGCCAGCTTTGCTCCAGCAGTGAAAGTGCAGCGTCGGTTTGGCCCCGTTGGGCCAGAACGGCGGCCCGGATTTCAGCCGCACGATCCGTTTGCTCCGGTAGCTTCGCTAGGTATTGTGCCATCCTGTCGGCTATCGGAAGATCACCGGCCTCAAGGGCGATACGTGCGCGCAACGCGATCAACCGGGGATCATCATCGGTTTTGCGCAGTGCGCGATCCAGTGCATCGGCGGCGGCTGTGGGATTGTGGAGGCTCGTCAACAGGTGGGCCAGCGCCAGGGCCTGATCGGGTGCGTCGCCAGACAGGCTGCTGGCCTTGGACAAACGATCAAGGGCAAGGGCGGTTGATCCTTCCAGGTAATGTGCGGTGGCCAGCCTGGTGATGATTTCCAGGGATTCGGGGTCCGTACTGAGCGCGGAACGCAGATCGATGATCGCAAGGCGCGTCTCGCCTTCGGCAAGATAGGTATCTGCGCGCAGCATTGAAGCGGGCAGGTTGCCGGGATCCTCGGACAGGATCTGGTTTGTGATCTCCTTGCGGGCGATGGCATCGTCCAGCGGGTCCAGCAGGCGGGCCAGCAACAGCCGAGCGGCGGTTTTGCTTGGTGTGTCGGGCGCGGCGGTGATGGCGGCGCTCAATCGCTCAATGGCCTGGGTTTCGTCACCTATGGCGAATTCCAACGCGGCGATTTCCCGGGCAAAGAGATGCGGAGTTTCGGCCGTTTTCGCCAGGTCTTGCAAGGTTTCTTTTGCGCCCGAGGCTCCGGTTACGGCGATCAGGCTATCGACAATATCGGCCATCAGGCGCGCATTATTGGCGTTAGGCATGATCAACTGTCGAAGGGTGGCCGTGGCCTGGACCGTATCCGGCGGATCCTGTTGCAGGTACCAGTCGACCAGGGCAAAGGCAAAACGTGGCTGGTTGGAAAAACGATGGGTCAGCCTTTCCAATTCTACCCCGATGTCATGTTCATTGCCCAGATCGCGCAGGAGGGCGAGGCGTAGAATAGCCAGGGACAGGTCCTCAGCCCCCGCTTGGTGTGCATCCTCGAGAATCTTGAGAGCATCTCGTGTCCTGCCGTCTTGCAAGGCGATGGCGGAAAGCGTTGCATATGGGCCCGGCAGGTCCGGTGCAGCGTTGATGGCTTGGCGGGCTTGGGTTGCGGCGTCCTGCACATTACCATCTGAAAGCGCCAATGCCGATCCGAGGGCCAGGACACGCGGAGTGTCATGCAGCTCTGTCATCGCTTTGTCCAATTCGATGCGGGCGCGGTCCTGTAAGCCACCAATATAAAGCAGTTCGGCATATTCGAGATGGGCCGGTGCGTAATTTGGCGCGATCTCAAGAAGTTCGATCAGTTTTGCGGCGGCAGCTTCAAATTCGCTGCGTTGGCGCAACAACAGAGCCTGGGCAAAACGCGGTTCAATGAAGCGGGCATCCAGCCGTGCGGCATCGCGAAATTGCAGGGCGGCCTTGTCCAGATCGCCGGCAGCCTGACGTTGCAAGCCATCTTCGTAAAGGTCCCGGGCGCGCCGATCGGCAGGTTCCATGGCGTTCCAGCCAATTACGGCGGCGCCGGCGACGATGATGAAAAGAATGGAAATGAAGAAAAGTCTCACGCGTCCTCCGATGCGGCGCAAAATTGGGGCCGGCCAAATGATCGGGTTTGTTTCATGGGATCAGCTGGGGGTTTCAGGCACGAATCGTCCCAGATGGTGCATGATTGGGGTCAGCATGTCGTTAAGCCGTGTCTCGGCCTCGGCCTCTTGCCCGACTGCGGCAATCGGTGTGACGAGACGCACCAAGGCACCGTCAGTTCGGCCCAGACGCAGCCCATCCCATACCAGCCAGAGCTTTGCCCGCCAGTCGATGGCACTGCGGCGCCCATGCTGTTCGAACCAGTAATACACCATACGTCGGGTTGTGCCGTTCTGAATGATCGCACGGGTAACCGGAAAGGTCAGGCCTGCTGCTTCGGCCCGGGTGACGCCGATTTCCGCGACTTCCCATCCGCCGCCGGGCAGGCAGATCTTTGGGGAATGAATACCGCCTTTGGATTGATCAGCGTAATAGGCGACGAAGAATTCAACGGCATCCTGCCCCCGGGTGTAGGTGGCGAGAAGATAGTCATCGGCACCCAAGGCATGTGCTTCGTCCGGTTGCAACCGGTCCCAGCCGGTCGCTTGCCAAGCCGACAGTGTTGGGGGGAACAAGGCCAGGGGATCGCGCTGAATTTTGGGCGGCGTGCGGTCAAGTGACAGGGTTGAGGCCAGGGCCGCAGCTAAGGTTATCCCCGCACCGACCCATAGTACTGGCCCGGCGGTGCAATGGCGCAGGCCCTGTATCGTTCTGCGGGCGGCCCCGAGATCAAGGTCAAGCGCGTCGCGCAGTCCCGCGTTGCGGTTTTCGAGGGTGATCAGGAACGCGACCATGCCGACAAGGATGATCAGACATGCCAGAAAGATCACCCACCCTTCGAGAAGATGAGAGGCCCCGATGGCAAGTTCAGCCCCAAAACGGTCGGTCAGGACAGCAACAATGGCGATCCGCAGCGTGTTCATCAGGATGGCGATGGGGGCCGCAGCCAGTAAAATCACCATTTTGTGCCAGCCAGGTCCCCGGTAAATCACGGCGATCACATAGGAAAAGCTGAGAATGGGGAAGAGATAGCGCAGCCCGGAACATGCTTCGGCGACATGCAGGCGATAGCTGCCGAGATCGATCACGTTCCCTTCTAAAATCACAGGAATTCCAAGGGCCTGGACAATGGCGACCCCAAGGAAAGAAGACGCGAACTGAAGCTTTGTCGAGACCCAGTAATGCAACAGGCCGGGCAAAGGCAGCATGAAGAGAAGATGCAGAACCGATGGCCAGAACTGACGGCCGAGCGTCCAGCCCATGGCTAGCAGAACCGCGCCCCCGATCCACAGAATCAGGGCATAGGCGACCAGTTCATCCATCCGGGACAACATGCCGAAGGCGCCGGCAGCAAGGGCGATGAGTATCAGCAGAAGCCCGGGCCAGGCCGCACCTTTCGGCCTATGCCGTGTCGTGGGGTCAAGCTCATCATACTGGCGCAAAAAGAGCAGGGCTGAAATTACGGGGATCAGAGGTCCATGGCTGTATTCCGGGGTTTGCCAGGCCATGCCCAAAGCCACCAGACCGTACCGATAGTAGAGCCCGGCGCCTATGCTGGCGACAAACAGCCAAACCCAGCCGTTAGACAGCCGGGTTAAGCCTTTCGTATCAAGAGAATCTGCGAACATGGAGCCTGAACCAAATTTATGGCCTGATCATCGTGGCCAATGGTAAAGGTTCGGTAAGGCGCGGATGTCCGCGCCTTCCATGCCCGTGACGGATCACGCGTTGGCGGCGCCGCGACGTTTGCGGCTTGCGAAGGATCCAACGACCCCCATGCCGGCGACCAGCATCCACAGGGAGGCAGGCAAGGGCGTTGCGATGGTCGAGCCTCCGCTGGACCCGCTCGGAGCGATCAGGTTGCCGACAAAGGTGACCGCCGAACTGACCGTGTTGCCAGTGTTGAACAGGTGTTGGTCAAGGTCCTGAAACACCACATCCAAGGCGGATCCGTCGGCAAAAACGGTCGAAGAGGCATTGGACCAGCGCAAGATACCACCGGCGATCGTGCCGAAGACCGAAGCGACATAAGCTGTGCCCGAAGACGAGGCTTGTGCCGGACTGGGCGACGAAAAGACCAGATTTGCGGACACTTCATAGGCGGTCCCGCCTGTGCCCCAATATCCCGATCCTGGAGCAACCTGCCAGGTGATGGCATTGTCCAACGTGACCGAATCATCTGCGGCGGTTGGGGTCCAGGAGAAGCTGTCGACACCCGGGCCGATCTCGGCGGTCAGCACCGGGCAGGACATCCGGCAACCGGTATTGCGCACATCAATGGATGATGCGGCTGCATCCAGTTCGAAGGTTGGGTAGGCTTGAGCCTCGGCGAAAGAGGCAGAAGACACAACTCCGAAAGTAACGACAGCAACTGCCCAAAAGTTCTTGATATTCACTGCGAATTCCTTTCGGCCGACACAAGCGGTTGTACAAATACCCGAACAATGTCGCAAATAATCCGACAAATTACAAGATTCTCTATGGCCTATGGTCGATTTTCAGGATGAATGGTTAATAGCCCGTTTAGAGTGACAGTTTTTCATAAATTCTGGCATTGATGCGAAAGCGCGATCAACGGTGATGGTCTGCCACCGCTTCTTTAACGATCTTCTGGAGAGAAGCGGCAAGTTTGGGAGGGACGCGAATGGACTTATGCCACGCGGCCTCCACCTGCGCAGGCAGGGAGTCCGGGTCCTTCCCGTAGATTGTCGCAAACTGGACCAAGGCTATGAAATAATATCCGATTTCATTGGGATGAATGTCATCGGCAAAGAAATCTCCGATCGATCGAATCCCGGGAACACGGCCTTTGGCGATCTCATCGTTCAGATACCCGAAGGCTTGGCCAGCGGGGATCAGGCGGACAGGAGGGGAGGATCGGGGGCGATCCTCATTCAAAGCCGCAACAATCGCTTCCCATTTCGGCAGATCCAGGTCCAGGCGCTTTCGCCAGGGAATATGCGCTTCATCATCCCATTCGACCGGACGCCCAGTGCCACTGTTCAGACTATGCCAGGTTTCGTAGACGAACATCTGGGTTTGTGGGTTCTTTTTTAACGCAAGCCGTTGAAAATTTTTAGCATAAGTCGTGGTGTCCGACCATTCCAGATGATTGCGCAGGGGAATACCTTCGGTCAGGATGACGGCATCGTAGCCATGGGTGCGCAAGGCCTGTCGTGCGTCGGTTCCCTGTGCGGTTGATGAATTTTCCCAATTGTATTTCAGTGGCGCGCCATTGGTAATCTGCGTGTCAACTGTCGTTTGGATCCCTTCGCTGCGTGCGAAACTCTGAACCATCATGGGCATATCAAAGGCGACCAGACTGTGGCCAATGAAAAGAATAGATAAAATCTCGGAGTAAAGCCGCATCATAAGGCTCCGTCTGTGGGGCCGAGGCCGGTTTTAGGCGTGGTGGACACCACATCCCAGACCACTTGCTGCATCAGGGCCGCCGCGCCCTCGGGCAAGGGACGCATGGGGGATCCGTCGGCCTGGGTGACATGTGTTGGCCGGCCCCGGGGATCGGCCGCATAGATGACGGCATAATGGGTCAGGGCCATCAGGTAGGCGCCCCATTCGTTGAAATGGATCATGTCCTGACTGCCATCCGCCGTCCGGGCGAAAAGATCGGTTCGATCATAAAGCCCTGGAAATCCCCCCTGTTCATCCAGCGCCTTGGCAAAGGCCGCCATCACCTGACCGCCGGGAATCAGATAGACTGGCCGCGGCGGATCCATTCGGGCCAAGGCGGGGCGTAAAACCCCGTTCTCCCAGTACAGGCCCAAGTCGCGCGCGATCCGGTTGTGCCAGCCTTCGGGATCGTCCAGCTGATGCCAGGTTTCATAAAGATAGAGCTGAATGTCGGGATTGCCCGCGACGGCCGCCTGCAGCCATTGGGCCATGTAGCGCGCTGTATCATGATAGCGGATCGCATCGCGGATCTCGACCATTTCTGTCAGGACAAGGGCGGTGTAGGCGCCGCTGGCCAAGGCCTCGTGGGCGTCACGATAGGTGAGGCGGGCGTTCATTTCATCAAATCCGGCGATCTCGGCCGGACCGGCCCAATGTTGTTTCAGCGAAGTGCCCCACCCCAGTTGGCTGGCATGGCGATGGTCTGGCCCGGCGATTTGCGCCAGCATGGCCGGCATGTCCACGCCGACAAGGCTGTGACCCATGTGAAAGACAGAAACCGGCGGAGTGAGGGGGGCGCGAGGCGTAGCGTAAAGGTGGTCCATCGCTGCATCAGACAGGGGGTGCGGGGCCCAGATGGCGGCCAGCCGATCCCGTTGGATCCAGCCTGCGGCGGCGAGTGCGGCCAGCAGCAGGGCAACACCAAGCCAGATCTTCATCGGCCGCGGGCCCAGATGGCGGGGTCATTGTCACGTCCCAGCCGGGCCAGACCGATCACCGAAGCATAGGTCAGAAAACCGATTGGATCGCGGAGGGCGGCCGATATCATCCAGCCCAGTGTGGTGGGCGTCTTGTCTTCGCGGGTCATTTTTTCTGGCCAGAGCGAAGCGATTTCGGCATTGCCCCGGTCCTGCCGCCGCCGCACTTTGACCAGTGTTCCAAAACCTTCCGCCAGAGGCCAGGCATAGCGGGCTGGTACGCGGATCCGATGTGCGGCGTCGAATTGCAGACGCACGAACTGATCATCGGCGATGATGTCGGGAAACGGCCCCCATCGCGTCCGGCCGGCCGCATTCACTGCGAACAGGCCGTATCCGGCAATGGTCGAGGTGTTATAGGGAACCTTTCGGTAGACACGGCGATAAGCGCGGCTGACCCAGTTCGGTGGGGCGATGATGTCAACCGTGCCAGTGGCATAAACCGGTGTTTGCCGATCCAGCGCGGCATCGATCTGGCCCAACAGGGCGGGTTCGACCACGATATCGGCGTCAAGGTAGAGACGCTTGTCGCCGGCTGCCGTGCATTCGGCGACATTCAGGGCATTCAGCTTGCCCGGGCTGGGAATATCCAGCACCGCAAGCGTCCAGCCCCTCTGTTTGGCAGTTGCGGCGCGGCTTTGGGCCTCGGCAACGGTGGAATCGGTGCAGGCATTC
This sequence comes from Qingshengfaniella sp., assembly GCA_047971485.1. Lineage (GTDB taxonomy): Bacteria > Pseudomonadota > Alphaproteobacteria > Rhodobacterales > Rhodobacteraceae > JBKDZR01. The sequence goes on from JBKDZR010000032.1 coordinate 11,941, forward strand.
GCAGCTACGATAATCTCGACGGCGGGTTCGGACAGAGCATTCGATGCCAGAACGGCATCAAGACAGTGCCCGATATAGCCCGCTTCGTTGTTGGCCGGAATGATCACGCTTAACATCGTTACGCTCGCTGGTCATTTTGCGGACGGTCGGCTGCCACTATGCCGGAATTCTGAACCAGAGGCATCAAGGAATCCTGAATCCCCGTTCTGACAGGCAAAATCCGGCGTGAAGGCGGCCGAAGCCCGGGCCAGCCCGTTGGCCGGGGATCAAATCGTCCGGCGTTTCAGCGGCAAGAGGGGGGCCTGGTCTTTCCCCCCGAGGAAAGGGCCGGTGGGGCGCAGCGCTTGTGCGGGCAGTTGCCCGGTTGTGGCTAGCCTAGCGGCGATGACCTTGGCCCGGTACAGAAACAGCGTATTGCCCTGAACATAGCGGCCGAAAAGGCGAATGGGTTCGCGGCTCAGGCGGAAGAGCCATTCCAGCCCCAGTCGGCGCATGATCCAAGGTGCCCGAGGATGACGGCCGCTAATGAAATCAATGATTGCCCCCCCACAGACCACCAGCGCGGGATTGTTTCCCAAGGCATCGGTAATGGCGTGGGCAACCATTTCTTGTTTCGGCATCCCCATGCCGAGAAGGACAATTTCGGGGGTTTTCTGCAGTGCGGTGATACGATCCGTATAAAAAGCTGCGTCTTTAAAACCGTCATGGGTATCGACCACGTCATGGCCCATGGCGGTCAAGCGCTTTGCGGCTTTTGTCAGCCAAGGGTCACGGGTGCCGTAAATCGCGACCCGCTGTCCTTTGCAGGCCTCAAGCAGGAGGGGAATGAAATCGGTGCCATTCAGGTTCAGGCCCGGCTTCAGTTTGGCCTTGGAATACAGAATTTCCATGCCCTTGCCGTCGCGCAGTATCACATCAAGATCGAGAAACCTTTTTGCAGAATCAGAGCCTTCCCAGGTCAGGTTGACCGAGTGGGCGTTGCAGAACCCCAAGGTCATCGGACGATGGCGTGCCTTCAAACGCCCGACCAGAACATCCTGTTCAGCGATGTTTTCGATCACGGAGATCTTCGCCAGAAGGGCGGCACACCGATCCACGGATTGAATTATTTCGGTCGCTGGAGGAGGCTGTGAAATCATTTCTTCAATCGGTAATTTGAGGGCTCTTTGTCGATCTTGTTGGCTCTGTCAGGTTCTAATCTTTATCGGGTTTTGGGGGCTAAAGGACCCGCCTATCTGTCATCTTCGTTAATACTGGCAGTGGGTAACGCTTTTGGCAAGGATGTATTAACGAAGATAGGGTAGGGAAAATCCGTCTGAAAATGATCCATTTTGTCATTCCTGTTGCGCTGCGGAAAGCCCTGAGGGCCATGAACTGTAGGCTCTTTCTGCGCCTCAGGATTGTTTTTCTCTGAAAGTTTCTGCATTGCAGAAAGTAATTCCCTTAACCACATGTAAAAACTTCGCGAGTGTCAAACAAATGGTGACGTTGCGTCAATTTGCATGTCTGTCTTCCTGTGCTGCGTGCTTGCCATGTGGGTTCCCTTGTTTCTATGGCACATGTGGGCGTGCTGTCCTGTGCGCCAGGGCACGGAGTAGACTGTGTTTCCCGCGCGCGAGCGAAAGGGGGCTCTCCGCCGGGCATGATGCTCCGAGCAGGCCGGCCTGTGACCTGCCGGTTGTCATGGTGTCTGCAACCGGTTGCACCAAAGGGTTCATACGGGCAAGGGGCATAGCCATTGTTTACCATTCGCTTCCATACAGGGGTATAATGCTTTCCGCAGCCTGAGAAAGATTGCAAGAGTTTGATGAAATCCACCGCCTTGCCGGAGAACGGCCCGCTTCTTATCTACGCACCCGTGCCTGTCTATCGCCAGGATGGGGTGGATTTCCTCGAACGGCAGGCGGCCAACGGGTTGCGGCTTTGGGCCCAGAATTTTGCCGGGGTGATCTCGATGAATCCCCAGGCCCCGGGACCGCCGCCGCCGGGATGGGTGCCAGCGACAGAGATTGCCCCGTGGCTCGACAGGGTCCGGATGGAACCCATTCCCATGGCCTATCGCCCTGATCATTTCCTGCGTCATCTGTGGCCAGCCCGGCACAGGATCGGGGCGCTGATCGACGAGGCTCGTTATCTGAGCTTCGCCATTGGTGGCTTGTTCGGGGATTGGGGCGCCGTTGCCTGTTACATGGCGCATCGGCGCGGGCGGCCCTTTGCCGTCTGGACCGACCGTGTGGAATCGGAAGTCACACGTTTGGAGATGGCCGCGCAGCGCGCCCGGACCCGTTGGCGTGCGCGGTTGACCCATGGGCCGATGGCGCGGATGGAACGCGATGTGATCAAAAAGGCCCCTCTGGGGTTGTTTCACGGTCGCGAAACCTATGACACCTATGCATCCTATAGCCGGAACCCGCATCTCGTGCACGATATCCATGTCGCGGCCGAAAACCACATCCCGCCGGATCGGTTGGCCCGCAAAATTGCCACGGCCGGGGTGGGGCCGCTGCGAATCATCTATGCCGGACGGGCCGAGCCGATGAAGGGGCCCCTTGACTGGATCGAGACCCTGATTGCACTGGAGGCGCAAGGGGTGCCGTTCCAGGCCACATGGCTGGGCGATGGCAGCGAGCGTCCTGAAATGATGGCCCGTATCGCGGCGGCCGGTCTGGATCATTGCATTGCCACCCCAGGGTTTGTCAGCGATCCCTCCGTTGTGCTTGAGGCCCTGCGCGACGCCCATGTTTTTCTCTTCTGCCACAAAACCCCGGAATCGCCACGCAGTCCGATTGAGGCATTGATTTCCGGCGCGGTGTTGGTGGGCTATGATGGGGGGTTCGTCCGCGATATCACCGCAGAACGCCAAAGTGGCCGTTTTGTCGCAATTGGGGATAGGGACGGGCTGGTGGCAGAACTGGCGGCCCTGGATCGGGATCGGGACCGTCTGGCGGGGCTGATGCACCTGGCGGTTGAGGATGGGGCGCCGTTCGATGATGTCACGGTCTTTCGCCACCGCAGTGATCTGATCAAGCAGTATCTGTGATCATGACGGACGCGCCCACCCAGATCGCCGATTGGTTTGCCACCTGCGGTCCCGGAGCGCTGAGGACACGGGCCGGGCGCATTGGTGATTTTGCCCCGATGCCGGATTACGAGGCGCTGTTACCGATGCGTGTGGTTGCCCGGCGGCGGGCTGAATTTCTGACAGGACGGTATCTTGCGGCGGGTGCGCTGCACGACTTGACGGGACGTGCCGAACTGGTTGGAATCGGGCCGCATCGGGGCCCGGTCTGGCCCAAGGGCATTGCGGGGTCGATTTCACATAGCGATACGGTTTGCGTGGTGCAGGTCGGAGATCAAGTCACCGTGCAGGCCATCGGAATTGATATCGAGCCGTTATCGACAAATCTGGTCGATTTTGCCGAAACGGTGCGATGCCCCGAAGATGCGGCCTGCGATGCTTTTTTCGATGCGGCCGGTCTTGATCCACTGCTGGCATCGTTTTCTTTGAAAGAGGCCTTTTTTAAGGCCTATTTCCCTCATACGAAACATTTCTGCGATTTCCTTGACGTGGGGCTTGCTCCGGTCGGTGGGGATGGCCAGGTGCGGGTGTCCCTGAGGAATCCGGCGATACCGCCCTTTCCAAACCGATCCTGGGTGCCAGGTCGTGTCGGGGTTGCGGGCGGGCATTTGGTTGCGGGTGTCTGGGTGCCATAGCAGCGCCCGGGTTATTTGTATTCGATCAGCCGCAGGGCCTGACCGCGCATGCGCCGCCAGCGAAAAATCATCATGCCCATCACATTGGGAATTTTGGCCAGCGTGAAAAAACCGGCATGGCGCCCGGCCTCGACCAGGGGCAGCCCGTTCCGATGCAGGCCCCGGGCGGTCCGCAGCCAGGACAGGACATAAATCGCTAGGGCTGCCGCCGCGCCCCCGAAGGTGAACGGCACGGTCAGCAGGACGGCCAGAGGTACTATCGCCCCGTAAAACCAGGCGCGACGGCGCTGTTCGGGGAAAAAATCGGCATGCAATGTGGCGACATGTGCCAGGCCGTGACCATCGCGCACTGTCCGGCGCCACCATTCGCTGAACCGGGTCATGTTGGCATCATGGCGGGTCATTGCCTCGGGCAGTCGGATCAGACGCCAGCCGGCTTTGCGCAGGCGAAAACAGAATTCACCATCTTCGGCTGCGATGCAGGTCGGATCGAAGCCGCCGGTCTGATCAAAGGCGGTTGTGCGCACCATCATATCGCCGCCACATGCGGTGATTTCACCGGCAGGGCGGTGCCATTCGTAATCGCACATCTGGTTGTAAACGCTTCGGTTCCGGTCGATCTCGGCGCGCCATCCCGTCACCAGACCGCAGTCAGGATCATCTCGCAGGGCCGCTGCGGCCAGCCTGAGCCAGTCGATAACCAGTTCACAATCGCCATCAATGAACTGCACGAAATCCGGGGCGCCCCCCGGGTTGTCTTTCAGAGCGGCGAAGCCGGCATTTCGGGCGCGCGCGGCGCTGAACGGTGTCGACGGGTCGAGTTCGACGACCTGGACCCCGGCGGTTCGGGCGGCGGCCACGCTGTCATCGTGCGATCCCGAATCAACATAGACGACCCGGTCGCACACCGGCGTGACACTGGCCAGAGACCGGACCAGCCGCGCCCCTTCGTTGCGCCCGATCAGGACAACGCCCACCCCAGGGGCCATGTGGGTGTCAGACATGGTCCATCCACGTGTCATTTCTGGTGTTTGAACGTTGAATTTTCATCACTAAAGAACTTTCCTGCGTCACACTACCTGTCACTCTGGCCGTCCCAACCCGAAGGGGTTTCATTGCATGTCCGATCCCGACGCCACGCGGCGCCCGCGTCTCGCCTATCTTGTCAGCGAATATCCTACGATTTCGCATACATTCATCCTGCGCGAGATTGAGGCTCTGCGGAAACTGGGGTTTCACATTGCTCCCTGTTCGATCCGGCGGACAGACCCCGTGGCCCATCACCGCGGGGCCGCGGAAAAAGCGGCGGCGGCGGAAACCTTCTATGTCATTGCTGCGGCGCGCAATCCGTTTCACCTGATCGTGGCCCAAATCGCCGTACTGGCCCGCCCGGGGCGCTGGTGGCGGGCGGTGCGGCTGGCCTGGGAAACCGCGCCGCCAGGGCTGAAGGGCGGGCTGTGGCAGCTGTTCTATTTCATCGAGGCCGCGGTTCTGGCCCGGCATATGCAGCAACGCTCGATTGATCACCTGCACAATCATTTCGGGGCATCTTCCTGTACTGTGGCAATGCTGGCCAGTGCGCTGTCCGGGATACCGTACAGCTTTACCCTGCATGGACCGCTGGTCTTTTTCGAGGCCCATCATTGGCGGCTGGACGCCAAGATCCGCCAGGCCCGTTTCGTGGCCTGCATCAGCTATTTTTGCCGCAGTCAGGCGATGCTGCTGTCCAATCCGGCTGGCTGGAACAAGCTGCGTATCATCCATTGCGGGGTCGATCCCGATCGTTATCGCCGCGCGGATCGACCCGAAGGGGGCAAGCGGATCTTGTTCGTCGGACGTTTGGCGGCCATGAAAGGGGTGCCGGTGCTGTTGCGCGCAGTGGCGCAGGTGCGCACACGCTATCCCGACCTGCATCTGACACTGATCGGGGACGGTCCTGAACGCCCGCAGATCGAGGCGCTGACCCGGCACTTGGGCCTGGCAGAGTGTGTAGAATTCGCCGGATATCGCGATCAGGATGAGGTGGCTGCCGCCTTGGCCGAGACTGATATTTTCGCCTTGCCGTCCTTCGCCGAAGGGCTGCCCGTAGTGTTGATGGAGGCGATGGCCGCCGGGGTGCCGGTTGTCGCCACGCGGATCGCCGGCATTTCGGAACTGGTCGAAGATGGTGTTTCGGGGCGCATTGCGCATGCCAGCGATGTCCGGGGGTTTGCGACCGCGTTGGAGGGCCTGCTGGCAGATCCGGCTGCCGCGCAGCGCATGGGGCATGCGGGGCGCGCGACTGTTGCCCGGGCCTTCAGCAGCGACGGCGAGGCAATTCGCTTGGCCGCGCTTTATGACCGGGCGGGGCAAGGTGGGTTTGGCACGGATGACCGGGCCGATTCATAATGCTGGATGCAGCCGCTTTGTGCGCGCCCTTGCCCATGCCGAGGGGGTCATTGGCGGGTCGCAGCACGATTGGACCGAATCGATGACCAAAGCGACAAACCAATCAGACAGGCCCCCCCTAGCCCGGTAACGATTTCGGGCAGATGCACCAGGGATTGCATGAACATCACGATGGAAAGTGCTATAATCGCATAAAAAGCGCCATGTTCGAGATAGCGGTACTGCATCAGCGTTCCCTTCTCGACCAGCATGATCGTCATTGACCGCACATACATCGCCCCGATCCCCAAACCGATGGCGATGACGAACCGGGTTTGGGTCAGGGCGAAGCCGCCGATCCCCCCGTCAAAGCTGAACGAGGCATCAAGGACTTCGAGATAGAGAAACGCGCCTAGCCCGCCCTTTGCCCCGGTTGCAAGCGTGGCTTGGGTGCTGTCCAAAAGGCCACCGAGCACCTCGACCAAAAGGAACGTCAGCAACCCCCAAATAGCCGATCGAAAGAAGATATCAGCCTCGGTCCGGTCAAGCAGACGCGAAAAAATGAGGATGACCACCAGGACAACCGCCACTTCGATGCCGCGGATCGTTCCGTATTTTTTCATCATGGTTTCCAGCGAGTGCACCCAGTGCACATCCTTTTCATGATCGAAAAAGAACGACAGGCCGACCATCATCAGAAAGGTCCCCCCGAAGGCAGCGATGGGGAGATGGGCATCTTGCATGATGCGGGCGTATTCCTCGGGCTGGGTGGCGGACATAACCATGGCATGCCAGGGGCCGACATTGGCCGCGACCACGACGATCAGCAGGGGAAAGACGATCCGCATCCCGAAAACCGCAATGACAATGCCCCAGGTCAGGAATCTGTGCTGCCAGACCGGGCTCATGGTTTTCAGCTTGTTGGCATTGACGATGGCGTTGTCGAAGGACAGCGAGATCTCAAGCACGGCCAGGACCGCGCAGATAACAAAGACGGAAACCGTTCCGCCAATGGTCCCGGTCATGCGCCAGCCCAGCACGCCGCCCAGTAGAAGGCCGGCGATGGTGATGATAAAAGCCCATTTGAAATAGCGCAACGTGGCCAGACCGCGGGCGGCTGCAATGGCCCCCCCCTGTCCACCGGGTGGGTTTCCAGACGACATGATAAAGATCCGGGCGGCAGGCCAAAACAGGGTGCCGACATCATGAACGTGCCGCCACGTCCACCAGAGGGGCCCGGTCACCAGGGTCGGTTCGCCTGCGCGAACAGGTGCAATCTGGTGCTGTCAGGCTGAAAATGCAAGTGGATCTTGCGCTGACCGACACCCAGCCCGGGGGCGGTGTGGTCAGGGATTATCTTGGTTGCGCTTAACAATCGGGAAAGATCACGGTAGATAGAACGGGTCTGCAAGGTGTTTCCGGAAAGACAGGCCCGTGGATCGACGTAATATTCTCGCCCATCGCGGCTTATGGGGGGACCCAAAGGAAAAGAACACACGTGCCGCGTTGAAGGCGGCGCTGGCGTTAGGGTTCGGCCTTGAAACGGATTTCCGGGATTCGGGGGGATCTCTTCATGTGTCGCATGATCCAGTGCCGGCACAGGGGGCACTTCTGGCTGCGGATCTCTTCGCCGATTATGCTGGGTTGGGGGCAACAGGCCGGTTGGCGCTGAATATCAAAGCTGACGGTTTGCAACACATGCTTCTGGCCGCGTTGCACGAGGCCACGATTCCCGTGACGCAGGTTTTCGCCTTTGACATGTCGGTGCCGGATGCGCTCGGGTATCTGAAGACCGGCTGTCCGGCCTATACCCGCCTCAGCGAGTATGAGACGGAGCCGGCGTTCCTGACCGCTGCTGCAGGCGTGTGGATTGACAATTTCACGGGGGACTTTCCGCAAATCGCGGCGGCCAGGCGCTATCTGGCGACAGGCCACCGGGTTGCGCTGGTGTCGCCGGAACTGCATGGCCGCCCGCATGGCTGCCTCTGGAAGGCAGTGCGTGATGCCGGGTTGCACCGCCACGACGCCTTTGAAATCTGTACGGATTTTCCAAACGAAGCCTTCGATTTTCTGGGGACGGAATAAATGATTAAAGCGGTCCTCTTCGACATGGATGGCGTGCTGATCGACGCGAAGGATTGGCACTATGATGCGCTGAACCGCGCGCTGGAACATTTCGGCTATACGATCAGCCGGGAAAGCCATCTGTCGACATTCGATGGCCTCCCAACGCGGCAAAAGTTGAAGATGTTGTCGAAATCACGGGGGCTTCCGACAGGGCTGCATGAGTTCCTCAATGCTTTGAAACAGACCTATACCCTTGAAATCAGCCACCAACGCTGCAAACCGGTGTTTAATCACCAATACGCGCTTTCGCGGTTGAAGCGGGATAACTACAAGACGGCGGTTTGTTCCAACTCGGTGCGGCAATCGGTTGAGGCGATGATGCGCCTTTCCGCGCTGTACCCGTTTCTCGACATCCTGATCTCCAACGAGGATGTCACCAAGGGCAAGCCGGATCCCGAAATGTACTGCAAGGCGATGGACAGCCTGGGGGTCGCGCCCGAGGAGTGCCTGGTTCTTGAGGACAATGACCATGGTATCGAAGCGGCACTGGCCAGCGGCGCGCATCTGATGAAAATCGCGCAACCTGGCGATGTCACCTACCAGGCGATCAAGGCCCGCATTGACGAGATTGAGAACCCCCGGGGGGACAACTGACCATGCAAATCCTCATCCCCATTTCCGGACGGTCCGCGTTCTTCCCGACCGAAGAGTTCTATTTCCCGAAGCCCCTGATCGAGGTGGCCGGTTACCCGATGATTGAACTGGTGGTCGACCGTCTGAAACGGGATTTCCCCGACGCGTCCTTTGCTTTCGTCGTCGAGAGAGATGAAGCCCGGGCCTTTTCGCTGGATCGCGTCCTGGGGCTTGCCGCGGGTGAAGCGTCGACCGTGATTGAACGGCTGGGGGCCACCTCCGGGGCATTATGTTCCTGCCTGCTCGCCTTTGACGATCTCGATCCAGAGGGTGAACTTCTCATCGTCAACAGCGATCAGATCATCACAGCCGACCTTGGGGCCCGGATTGATGGGTTCCGCAAGGAAGGAGCGGATGCCGGGGTGGTGACCTTCGATTCCGTGCACCCGCGCTGGTCATACGTGGTTGATGGTGGGGAGGGGCGGGTCATGCAGGCCCACGAAAAGAAAGTCGTCTCACGTCATGCGGTTGCGGGGGTGTACTATTATCGTACTGCCCGCATTTTTATGGATGCCGCACAGCAGGCGGTGTTGAAAGATGCACAGGATGGCGGTCTGTTCTACATCAGCGCAACCTTGAATGAGGCTATTCTGGCGGATCGCAAGGTAGTGCATACAGCGATCGACCCTCGGGATTTCCACAGTTTTTACGCTCCGGCCCGGATCACGGCTTTCGAACGTTTGCCCGTTGCGGCCTCGATCCGCGATGATGGGGGAACGGCCGCATCGGTCAACGTGCTGATCCCGGCGGCCGGCGCGGGCAGCCGATTTGCCAAGGCACATTGGAAAAAGCCAAAGCCGTTTATCGATGTGGGGGGCAAGCCGATGCTGTCGCATGTCATCGACAATGTATGCCCGCCCGGCGCCAAGGCCAGCCTGCTTCTGCGGCGTGATCACATCGCGGCCGAAAGGGGGATGACCCAGGGATTTGAGAAGGCCGGGGTCACCATCGTGCCTGTGGATAAGCTGACAGAAGGAACGGCTTGCACGGTGTTGCTGGCCAGGGACATCTTTGACAACGATCAGCCGATGATGGTGGCGAATTCGGATCAGCTGGTCGATTTCGATGTGACCGATTTTGTCGAAGATTGTCTGCGGCGCGGGCTGGATGGATCAATCGTGGTCTTTCGCGATCCCACGCGTGATCCGAAATGGTCCTTCGCGCGTGTTGATGGCCAGGGGTTGGTGACCGAAGTTGCCGAAAAGAATCCGATTTCGGATTTGGCCACTGTTGGTCTCTATCTCTTCGCCCGGGGGCGGGATTTCGTTGGGGCTGCTGTTGATATGATTGCGGCAAACGAACGGGTGAACGGCGAATTCTACACGTGCCCGGTCTATAATTACATGATCGCCAAGGGCGCCCGCATCGGTGTTTACGAAGTCCCCATGGATGCCATGCACGGTTTGGGCACACCTGATGATCTGATGGTCTTTCTGCATCAAACCGGTGCCGGCACGTCTGCGGACGCGCCGGACTGATGTGGGTGGTCGTTCCTCTCGCGGGTCCTGATTTTGTTCTGGCCAATGGGCGGGTCAAGGCTACCTTGGATCTTGATGGCGGGCCGTTGTTGAAAAAGACGCTTGAAAGCCGTCCATGGGCGCAGCGGATTTCCCCGGAAAAGCATGTTTTCGTCCTGATCGACTGTCCGGAAAGCAGGGGTTTCGCGCAGACGGAGCTGGCCAGTTGGTATCCAAAGGCACAGGTGATTTTCCTATCAAATTATACACGTGGCGCGGCGATCAGTGCCCTGGCCGGTCTGACAGCCTGTGCGGGCACGGAAGAGCCGTTGATCATCGATCTGGCCGATATCCTGTATACCAGCCACCTTGATCCGGCCGGATTTCTGAAGCAAAATCCGGAGTGTGGGGGGGTCGCGCTGACGTTTGAAAGCGATGCCCCTCAATACAGCTATCTGCGCTGTGATGCCGAGGGTGTCTTTGTGGAGGCTGCGGAGAAGCGGGTGATTTCGTCTCAAGCCTCGGCTGGAACCTATGTTTTTTCTGGATGTTCGATGTATTTGAAGGCGGTCGCCCATGCGCTGAAAAATGAGAGCACGCAAACTTACAACGGGCTTTTCTATGTTTGTCCCCTTTTCAATGGTGTGCGCGCACAGGGGCGCAGCGTCGTTTTGTCGCCGGTCTCTGATGTGGTGGATATCAAGACGCTCTAGGCGGGGCGCTGTTGCACAAATCTGTGTCTGAGCGCGGTTCCCCTTTCCCCGGACGGACCTATCCTACAGCCACAGTAACGGGTATGCTGAGAGCGGTGTAGCCGTTCAGCACAGCGATACGAACCTGCAGTTCGGCGACCTGGCGGTCGAAGTCTCGGGCCACGAGGGATTGGCCGAGCAGCTTGATGCAGTTCATCTTGGCCTCGACCCTGCTCCGGCGGTGATATCCGCTCCATCGTCGCCAGATGGCGCGACCCAAATATTTGGACGCGCGCAGTGCCCCATTGCGGGCGATGGCTCCGGGGCTCGTCGGTTTCCACGGCTTGGCGTTCTTGCGGGGCGGGATGATCGCAGCTGCACAACGGGCAGCGATTGCCTCGTGGCACTTGCGGGTGTCGTATGCCCCATCGGCCGTCACCGACCCGATCTGTTCCTCTGCCGGGATCTGGTCCAGGAGGTCAGGAAGAACTGGTGCATCGCCAATGTTGCTGCCAGTGACTTCGACGGCCCGGACTTCCAGCGTTTCCTCGTCGGTCCCGATGTGTATCTTGCGCCAGATGCGCCGCTTGGGGTCGCCGTGCTTGCGGGCGTGCCACTCGCCTTCGCCCTCGCCTTCGCCCTCGGCATTGATGCCGGTGCTATCGATCAGCAGGTTCAGTGGGCCTTTGCTACCGCGGTAAGGGATGGCCACGTTCAGTCTCCATTGGCGACGGCACAAGGTGCTGAAGTCCGGCACGGAGTGACCTGCTCCCCGTAAGATCCCTCGCTGTGATGTAGAGTCTGCTCAACCGAGAAGGAGCAGACGAATGAGGAACAGCCGCTTTACCGGTCAAGGGGACCGTGGCCCCAGTGGGGCCGCGTAAGCCCCGCACCAGATCATCGGGATGATCAAGGAGCAAGAAGCAGGGCTTCCGACGGCGGAGGTCTGTCGCAAGCATGCCGGCCGTTACGCCCTCGACCTGATGATGCGTAAGCGGCGGCCACGCCCCATTGACTTCGCACTTGCGCGGTCTCGCGGTGGGA
>JBKDZR010000033.1:0-2401 GCA_047971485.1 Qingshengfaniella sp.
TCAATGCCCGGCTGAACATTCCGGGGCTGGGCTTTGCCGGCTATCGCGGCAGTCTCAATGCCACGGCACAGATCGAGGACGTGACCGGGGGCCGCCGGATCACCGCCGAGGCCACGGCCAACGGGCTGGGCATCGGCAATGACCGTGTCGACAACCTGCTGCGCGGTCAGACCACGGCCGATATCGCCCTGCTGCAAGACGCGAACGGGCTGATCGTGCAGCGCCTTGTGGCCCGCAACCCGCAGCTTCAGGTCAATGTCGATGGCAACCCGACGCAGGGGCTGAATGTCGATGCACGGGTAAACGACCTCGCGCCGCTTCTGCCGGGGATCACCGGCCCCGCGCAGGCGCTTGGCACCGTGCAGCAGATCGATGGCGGTGCCCGGCTGGATCTGGCCATCACCGCCCCCGGCGGCACCCGTGCGCAGGTGGTGGGACAATTCGCGGGAACCGAAACCGACCTGCGCATGACCGGCGTCGGTGATGCCGCCCTCGCCAATCCCTTCCTGCGCACCCGCAGCGTGCAGGGACCGCTCAGCTTTGATCTGAGGATGCAGGGCGCACCGGGGCTTGAGGCGCTCAGCGGCAATGTCACCATGCCGGATGGCCGCCTGGCCGAACCGAAGCTTGGCCTGACCATCGACCATCTGCGGCTGGATGCGGGGCTGGAACGTGGGCTGATCAATCTCGATATCGCCGGTGGATTGAGCGCCGGGGGCAATATCGCCGTCGATGGCGCGGTCGACCTGCGCAGCGGCGCGCCGGTGCTGGACCTGACGGCACGGCTGAACCAGGCCACGCTGCGCGACCCGAACCTGTACGAGCTGACCGCGAATGGCAGCGTCTCGATCACCGGCGTCGCCTCGGAAGGACCGCTGGTCAGCGGCACGATCAATGTCGCTCAGGCCGAGTTCCGCATCCCCTCGACCGGGATGGGCGGGGTGCAGGCCATTCCCGATATCGTCCATGTCAATGACGACTGGCGTGCCGCAGCCACCCGCGCCAGGGCCGGGCTGGAGGCCTATGGCAGCGCCGCCGCACAGGCCGCCGATCTCAGCGGGCCGGCGGCAACCCCGCCTGCCAACCCGGCGCGCTTCGACCTGACCATCAATGCCCCGAACCAGGTCTTCATTCGCGGCCGCGGCGTCGATGCCGAGCTTGGCGGCGACATTCAGATCACCGGCAATGCCCGCGTGCCCGTGCCGATCGGGCATCTGTCGCTGATCCGGGGCCGCGTCGATCTTCTGGGCAAGCGCTTCGATCTGGCCGAAGGGCTGGTCGAATTGCAGGGCAGCCTGATCCCGGTCATCCGCCTCGTTGCCCGCCATGTCGAGGATGATATCACCATCCGCATCATCATCGACGGCGAGGTGCGCGACCCCGACATCACCTTCGAATCCGATCCCTCGCTGCCCGAGGAAGAAGTGCTGTCCTATCTGCTGTTCGGGCAGGGGCTGGATCAGATCAGCCCGCTTCAGGCTGCGCAGCTGGCCAATGCGCTGGCGGTTCTTGCCGGATCGGGTGGGCTGGGCATCGTTGCCAATATCCGTGAATCGACCGGCCTCGACGATCTCGACATGACCGTCGATGACGATGGCAGCGTGGCCGTCCGGGCCGGGAAATACCTGACCCGCAACGTCTATACCGATGTCGAGCTGGACGACGCCGGCCAGACCCAGATCAACATCAACCTCGACATGACCGACGCGCTGACCGCGCGCGGCTCGGTCGACAGCGAGGGCGACAGCACGCTGGGTCTCTATTACGAAAAGGACTATTAACCGGTCAGGCCGCTTCCGCAGCAAAGGCTTTACCCGTGGCGGATGCCGCACTAGGCTTCCCCGCGTGAAGACTTAACAATTGCAACAAGGAGGAAGCGGGATGAGCAAACGGGACGACCTGATCGCGAAATACGCCGCAGACATCAAGGAAAAGCTGGGCCAGACGCCCGATATGGATCTGCTGACCAAGGTCACTATCGGATGCGGTCCATCCATCTACAACGCCGATAGCGAAACCGTTGCGGCCAGCGACAAGGAAGAGCTGGAGCGGGTGAAGACGAATTTCCTGATCAAGAAGCTTGGCCTTGCCGATGGGCCAAACCTGATGGAGGCGATCAACAAGGTCATCGCCGATTACGGAACCGCCAACCGCAACAAGTATCGCCCGGTGGTTTATTATCTGCTCACCAAACATTTCGGTAAGGAAGCCGTCTACGGCTAAACCCTTCTGCCAATCAGTTGACCTGCTTCAGTGACGCAGCTTTGCAGCCACGGAATGCAGTCTCTGGCAAGGTTCCGGTAAGCAAATCGGCTTATTCCAGCCGATTTGCTTACCAATCTCACGATATTATCATCGGGTTTCTGGACGATACCCGGACAGCCGTCTAGTGTCTCGCGCG
>JBKDZR010000034.1:0-19347 GCA_047971485.1 Qingshengfaniella sp.
TGCGCCCGGCTGCGGGCGACATCCACTGCGCCCGGACCCGTCATGATCACCCCCCCACCACAGCCCACCCGCAAAGCCCGTATCCGGGCCTTTGTGCGTGAAACCTATGGGATCGGCGGCACGTTACGCCTGCACCGCGCGGCCCTGGGGCTGGATCTGCTGCGCGCACCGGTCAATGTCGTGCTGGCCCCGATCTATGTCCTGACCCGCCTGGCCGCGCTGATCCTGCGGCTGGCCGGAATGCGGCGGGCCGCCGACTGGCTGGCGGCGCGGCAGGTCCTGCTGATCACCCGGGTTTCGCAGGTCGTAGCCGAGCGGCTGATCGGCTTTCTCCGGGATCTGGAGGCCGAGGGACTGGCCCCGGCCACGCCCCCCCTGACCACCGCGCGCCTCGTGGCCGATTATGCCACCATACGCAACGCGGTGGCCGAAATCACCACCGCTCTGATTGTTCTGGGACTGGGGCTGGGGATGTTCCACGCGGCCACACCCGGGGTCATCTCGCTGATCTGGCCCGTGGCGGACATGCTGGCCCAGAACGCGGCGGTAGCCGGTTTTCCGCTGGGCGAACGCCTGGGCACCCTGTGGTACGGGATCTTCCCCGCCCGCCTGTCCCTGACCGAGCTGGTAGCGACAGGGCTGACCCTGGCCGCCGGCGCCTCGATCGTCACCACATTCGCCGGGCTGATCGCCGACCCGCTGCAAGTGCTGACAGGCACCCATCGCCGCCGGCTGATGCGGCTGCTGGCCCGGCTGGAGGCAACCGACAGCCGCGAGGAAGGCCTGGCCCGGGAACACCTGGCCGCGCGCGCCGGCGACATGACGGACCTGGCGCTCAGCCTGTGGCGGATCCTGCGGGGATAACCCCGCAAAGCCCCAAAGGCGGCCCGGCGCTGACCCGTCGCGCGCCCGGGCCCCGGGCTTGCGCTTTTCCCGGCATGCGCTACCCATTGCGGGACACACCGGATGCAAGGCGGACACGATGATGACCCTGACCAGACGCGCGATGACCCTGGGACTGGCCGGCACGGCCCTAGCGGCCTGTTCCGGTGCCCCCCACCTGTCGGCCCCGGCCCAAACGCCGATGCAGCCGGTGGCCAACAGCGGCTATGACGCCTGGGTTGCCGGCTATCGGGGCCGGGCCCTGGCGCGCGGCATCCGCCCGGCCACGTTCGATGCGGCGTTTCGCGGCGCCGGCTATCTTCCCGATGTCATTGCCCGGGATCGCAACCAGACGGAATTCAAACGCTCGCTTGAGGACTATCTGGCGCTGATCGCCAATGACGACCGGGTGGCCGAGGGCCGGGCCGCCTTTGCCCGCCATCGCAGCGCCCTGACCGCGATCGAGTCCCGTCATGGTGTAGATGCCAAGGTCGTCGCCGGCGTCTGGGGGGTGGAAAGCCGCTTTGGCACCCGGCGTGGCGATATCCCGGTGATCTCGGCGGTCTCGACCCTGGCCTATGACGGGCGGCGCGGGGCGTTCTTCGAAAGCCAGTTGGACGCAGCGCTGAAGATCCTGCAAGAGGGCGACACAACGGCGGCGAAGATGCGCGGCAGCTGGGCCGGGGCCATGGGCCACACCCAGTTCATTCCCACGTCATATCTGGCCTATGCGGTGGATTTCGATGGGGATGGACGCCGCGACATCTGGGATGAGGATCCCAGCGACGCCCTGGCCTCGACCGCAGCCTATCTGGCGCGCCATGGCTGGCAGCGCGGGCAACCTTGGGGGATCGAGGTCCGTCTGCCCGCCGGTTATTCCGGCCCGCTGGGGCGCGGCACCACCCGCAGCGTTGCGGCACTGACGGCCGCCGGAGTGCGCGACATGGATGGGCAGGCGCTGCGCGATCACGGCTCGGCCTCGGTCATTGCCCCAGACGGGCGGAACGGGCCGGCCTTTGTGACCTTTCGCAATTTCACCGTGCTGACCCGGTATAACAACTCGGAGAACTATGTGATCGGGGTCGGGCATCTGGCTGACCGGATTGCCGGTGGCGGGCCCATCCGGGGCCGCTTTCCCCCCGACGCACAGGGCATGACCATGGCCGACCGGCAGGAACTGCAACGCCGCCTGACCGCTGTGGGGTTTGACACGGGCGGCAGCGACGGGGTGATCGGCCCGGCCAGCGAGGCGGCGATTTCCGCCTATCAGCGCAGTCGGGGAATGACGGTGACCGGCAAGGCCAGCCCGTCGCTGCTGGCCAGCCTGCGCTGAGGGGCTGCCGCCTTCGCGGCATCGCCCCCAATCCAGCCCATGGGCCAGCCGGGCTTGGGCCGCGGGGTCAGTCGCCCCGCCGGCGCATCGGCGGCTTTGAGCCACCGCGCGGTCCACCCGGTCCTGCCGGCTTGCGGCCACCGAACTTGCCGCCACCGCCGGGCTTTCCCCCACCCGGTTTGCCGGCACGGGGTTTGCCTGCCCCCGGCTTGCCTGCCCCCGGCGGGGTAAAGCGCTTTGATGTATCGCGCGCATCGCTTGGGGCGGCAGGGCGGCGCTTGGGGCCGTCACCGGGCTTGGCGCCGGGTTTGGCCCACGGCTTGTCACCACCCTTGCCCCTGGGGGTGTCCTTGGGTTTGTCCCAACTCTTCTCGCGGGGCTTGTCCCAGCTTTTCTCACGCGGCTTGTCCCAGGATTTGCCCTTGGCCGATGCAGATTTCCCGGCCGGCGGGGCGGCCTTGCGCGGGCGCGGCGCGGGGGCCTGTGCAGGTGCCTCGGCCCGGGGATCCGGGGCTGATTCGGCAGCCGCTGGGGCAGGCTTTGCATAGGGGGCTTTTCCAGCCGGTTTGTCCTTGGGTCGCGCGGGACGATCTGGCCGTGCGGGGCGATCCGAACGATCGGCACGATCCGGGCGATCCCGGCGCAGGGGACGTCCCCCCGACCGCTGCGGCCCCAGATCCGGGGCCCCCTCTACCGCCCGGGCGGTGATGCCATCCTCCAGCACCCCATCGGCGCCCAGACCAGCCAGAAACCCGTCCACAACTGGTTCGCTCAGTTCGACGAAGGTCTCGGCGCCCTGCACGCGGATCGCGCCGATCGCGGTCTTGTCGAGGTTCCCTGCCCGGCACAGGAGTGGCAGCAACCAGCGCGCCTCGGCCCGTTCCTCGCGGCCGACCGACAGGGCCACCCAGCGGCTGGGGCCAAAGGCCTTGCGTTCCCGCGCCGGTGGCTTGGTGTCGGGCGGCAGCAGATCCTCGGGGGCCGAACGCCCGGCGCGATAAAGGCGCAGATAGGCGGCAGCGATAGCCTCGGCGCCCCGGCGTTCCAGAAGGCGGGCAGCAAAAGCGGCCTCATCCTCGGCGACGGGTTCGTCCCAGGCTGGATCTTCCAGCAGGCGTTCCTCATCGCGGCGGCGGATTTCGTCACCCGAGGGGGCCTCAACCCAATCGGCGCTGATCTTGGCCCATTTCAGCAGATTCTCGGCCTTGCGCCCCATGCGCGGCGGCACGATCAGCGCGGAAATCCCCTTGCGCCCGGCCCGCCCGGTCCGACCCGAGCGATGCAACAGGCTTTCGGTATTGCCGGGCAGATCGGCATGGATCACCAGATCCAGCTTGGGCAGGTCAATGCCGCGCGCCGCCACATCGGTGGCCACGCACACCCTGGCCCGCCCGTCGCGCATGGCTTGCAGGGCATGGGTGCGCTCGGATTGGCTAAGCTCACCGGACAGGCTGACCACGGCGAACCCGCGATTGGCCAGACGGGCCGCCAGATGGTTCACCGCCGCGCGGGTATTGGCAAAGACGATGGCATTCTGTGCATCGTGAAAGCGCAGGAGATTGAAGATTGCATGTTCGCTGTCTTGCGCCGCCACGCGCACCGCCTGATAGGCGATATCGGCATGCTGGCTGGTTTCGCTGCGGGTGGTGATGCGGCGGGCATCGCGCTGGTATTGCGCAGCCAAACGAGCGATGGCCGGGGGCACGGTGGCGGAAAACAGCAGGGTGCGGCGATCCTCGGGCGCCGCACCCAGCATGAATTCCAGATCTTCGCGAAAGCCGAGATCAAGCATCTCGTCGGCTTCATCCAGAACAACGGCACGCAGGCCGCTCATGTCCAGGGATTCGCGCTGGATATGGTCGCGCAGACGCCCCGGTGTCCCAACGACGATATGGGCCCCGCCAGCCAGCGCCCGGGTCTCAGTGCGCATGTCCATGCCACCCACGCAGGACACCACCCGCGCCCCGGCCTGGGCATAGAGCCACCCCAATTCGCGGCTGACCTGGAAGGCCAGTTCCCGGGTCGGCGCCACGACAAGGGCCAGGGGCGCGGCGGCCCGGTCAAAGCGGCCTTCCCCGTCCAGGATCGTCGGGGCGATGGCCAGTCCGAAGCCCACCGTCTTGCCAGACCCCGTCTGCGCCGAGACCAGCAGATCGTGGGCCTCCAGACCCGCCTCGGTCACGGCCTGCTGAACGGCGGTCAGGGTGTCATAGCCGCGCTCGGACAGCGCTTGGGCCAGGGTGGGGATCATGGCGGGGGTTCCATCCGTTGCATCGCAGGTCGGCCGGGCCATCCAGCACCCTGCGCGATCCGTGTCTGTAACGAGACCGGGCGGGGAAGTATATGGCGAAATGCGCATTCTGCCCCGGTTATGCCGACCGCTTTGGGGCGGATCTCGCCGTCCCGTTCCCCAGGACCGGTTTAAGGCCTTTCTGCCCTGATCCAACAGAGCCAGCCGCGCCAGCGCCGGACCGGGGGCTGGCGCACCTGACCTATGATCAGCGCGTTTTATGGTGGCCATGGTAGCGCGACCTTTAAGCGTTGCGTGGCGTTGCCTTTAGCAATAGCGCAAGACCGGTGGGCCGGTCGGGCGCTGGCGCGGCGCCCGTTCCGGGCTTGATTCCGCGCCAAGGGGATCAACCCCAGCCTTGTCCGCAAACCAGTCCTGGCCCAGCACCCCATCGGGGCAACACTCTGGCCTTCGCCCTCAAAATGGAGAAAAGTAACCAAGTCCCCCAGCCGGAGTTCCCATGAAAATCCTCACCTTCCAGCATCTCGATGTCGAGCATAGCGGCCGGTTCGGCGAATTCTGGCGCGCCGCCGGGCATCGCGAACATGTCGTAGAACTGGACGCCGGCGAACCGATCCCCCCGCTGGAAGACCATGACATCCTGGCTGTGATGGGCGGACCGATGGATGTATGGCAAGAGGATCTGCACCCTTGGCTGGCCCCGGAGAAAGCCGCAATCCGCCGCTGGGTGCGTGATCTCGGGCGGCCCTATCTGGGCATCTGCCTGGGCCATCAGCTGCTGGCCGAGGCGATGGGTGGCAAGACCGGCCTGATGGCGGCACCAGAGGTGGGCCTGGCCCAGGTGCACCTGACCCCAGCCGGTCTGGCCGATCCCACCCTCGCCGGCCTGCCCCCTACGATCGACACCCTGCAATGGCACGGGGCCGAGGTCGCCCGCCTGCCCGAGGGCACCGCAATCCTGGCCTCAAATGCCGCCTGCCAAACCCAGGCCATCCGGGTCGGGCCACGCGCCTACGGCTTTCAGTTCCATGTGGAGATCACCGAACAGACAGTCGCCGACTGGCGCGGCATCCCCGAATACCGCGCCAGCCTGGAACAGGCCCTTGGCCCGGAAAAGGCCGCACGCCTGGGGCAAGATCTTGCCCCGCACCTGCCCGCCTTCCGCGACATGGCCCGGCAGCTTAACGACAACTTCCTGACCGGCATCAGATAACGGGCAAGTCCCTATCCACGCCCCTTCCCTTCCACCCTTGAGGCTTCATCATAAAACTGCGCTATACGATCCTCTTCGTTGATAATGTCGCCAGCGCGCTGGATTTCTACGAACGCGCCTTTGGCCTGACACGCGCCTTCCTGCATGAGGGCGGCGATTACGGGGAATTGTCCACAGGCGAGACCAAACTGGCCTTTTCCGCGACCGCGCTGATGACCCAGCTTGGCAAGACCCCCGGCAAACCCGACCCAAAGGTGCCGGTATTCGAGATCGCCTTGGAAACCGATGATGTGCGCGCCGCGTTTAACCGGGCCATAGCCGCCGGGGCAACGCCGGTGCAGCGACCCCGCGATGAACCCTGGGGCCAGACCACATCCTATGTCAGCGATCCCAATGGCTATCTGATCGAGATCTGTTCCCCCGTTCAAAAGCCAGACACGGACTGAGCCACCCCTTCCACAAGGGCCCCGGCTAGACGCCCCCGCGCCACTGTCCTATGACGCCAGCAGCACCATCCAAGCCCGAAGGAACCCACATGGCCGCCTACGCCCCCGCCACCACCGAAGCCCGCTGGCAACAGGCCTGGGATGCCGCAGGCTGCTTCACCGCGACCCGCGATGACAGCAAACCCAAATACTACGTGCTTGAGATGTTCCCCTACCCGTCAGGCCGCATCCATATCGGCCATGTGCGCAACTACACGATGGGCGATGTCGTGGCCCGCTTCAAACGCGCCGCCGGCCACAGCGTGCTGCACCCCATGGGCTGGGATGCCTTCGGCATGCCGGCAGAAAACGCAGCCATGGAACAGGGCGGCCACCCCAAGGATTGGACCTACGGCAACATCGCCACCATGCGCGATCAGCTGAAACCCCTGGGCCTGTCCATCGACTGGAGCCGCGAGTTCGCCACCTGCGATCCCGAATACTACGGCCAGCAACAGGCGATGTTCATCGACTTCCTCGAAAAGGGGCTGGTCTATCGCAAGAACGCCGTGGTCAACTGGGATCCGGTGGACATGACCGTGCTGGCCAATGAACAGGTGATCGACGGCAAGGGCTGGCGCTCGGGCGCGCCGGTGGAACGGCGCGAGTTGACGCAATGGTTCTTCCGCATCTCGGATTACGCGGGTGAATTGCTGGACGCGCTGGATACCCTCAAGGACTGGCCCGAGAAAGTCCGCCTGATGCAGGCCAACTGGATCGGCCAAAGCCGGGGCCTGAGCTTCGGGTTTGACCTGACGGTCCCGGCCGGCGGCATGGATCGGATCGAAGTCTACACCACCCGGCCCGATACGCTGCTGGGGGCCAGCTTTCTCGGCATCTCACCCGATCACCCGCTGGCCAGGGCACTGGAGGCCGATAACCCCGATCTGGCCGCCTTCAGCGCGGAATGCCGCCGCACCGGCACCTCCGAAGCCGATCTGGAACGCGCCGAGAAAAAGGGCTTCGACACCGGGCTAACCGTCCGCCACCCGCTGGATCCGAACCGAACCCTGCCGGTCTGGATCGCCAATTTCATCCTGATGGACTATGGCACCGGGGCGATCTTCGGTTGCCCGGCCCATGACCAGCGCGATCTCGATTTCGCCCGGAAATACGACCTGCCGGTGACCTCGGTCTTCATCCCCAGCAATGGCGAAGGCGAGCGCCCGGAAACCGGCGCCCCCGCCTTCGTCCCCCCGAAAACCGAACCCGTCCGCTACGTCGCCGGTTTCGCCGGCCAAGACACCCAAACCGGAACCGACGGGATCAACGCCGCCATCACCCGCGCCGAAACCGACGGCTGGGGCACCGGCACCACCCAGTACAGGTTGCGCGATTGGGGCCTCAGCCGCCAACGCTACTGGGGCTGCCCGATTCCCATCGTCCACTGCCCCGATTGCGGCGCGGTGCCCGAGCGCAAGGAAAACCTGCCCGTCCGCCTGCCCGACGATGTCAGCTTTGATCAGCCCGGCAACCCCCTGGACCGCCACCCGACATGGGCCAACACAACCTGCCCCTGCTGCGGCAAACCGGCCCGGCGTGAAACCGACACCATGGACACCTTCGTGGATTCCTCATGGTACTATGCGCGGTTCACCAGCCCCGGGGCCGAAACCCCGACCGACCGCGCCGAGGCCGACTACTGGATGACTGTCGATCAATACATCGGCGGCATCGAACACGCGATCCTGCACCTGCTCTATTCGCGCTTCTTCGCCCGGGCCATGGCCCAATGCGGCCACCTGCCCAAAAGCGCCAGCGAACCCTTCGCCGCACTCTTCACCCAAGGCATGGTCACCCACGAGATCTACCGCTCAACCCAGGCCCGGAATGGCCGCCCCACCTACCACCTCCCCGAAGAGGTGGACCTGCGCGACGGCAAGGCCTTCCTCAAGGCAGACGGCCGCGAGATCGAGGTCCTGCCCTCGGCCAAAATGTCGAAATCCAAGAAGAACGTGGTCGACCCGGTGGCCATCATCGAGGCCTACGGTGCCGATACCGCCCGCTGGTTCATGCTGTCCGACAGCCCCCCGGAACGCGACGTGGAATGGACTGCCGCCGGCGCCGAGGCCGCCTACAAACACCTCGGCCGGGTCTGGCGCCTGGCTGACGACGTCAGCCAGAGCGCCGCAGAGGCGGCCCCCGCAGGGGGCTCCGACGCGGCGCTCGCCCGGGAAACAGCCCGCGCCATCCGCGACGTGACCGACGGCATCGACGGCTTCGCCTTCAACGTCTCGGTCGCCCGGCTCTACGCCTTCACCAACGCCATCGCCAAATCCCCGGCCAGCCCGGCGGACAAGGCCGAGGCGCTAAAGGTCATGGCCCGCCTCATGTCGCCCATGACCCCACACCTGGCCGAGGACCTCTGGTCCATGCTCGGCGGACAGGGCTTGGTCACCGAAGCCCCCTGGCCCGTCGCCGATCCCGCCCTGCTGGTGGAAAACACCGTCACCCTGCCGATCCAGGTCAACGGCAAGCGGCGCTCGGAACTGACCGTACCCAAGGACATGCCCAAACCCGAAATCGAACAACTGGCGCTTGATGACCCGGCCGTCAAAAAGGCTCTGGCCGGAGGTGCGCCGAAGAAGCTGATCGTCGTCCCGGGCCGCATCGTCAATGTCGTGGTCTGATCCCCGCCCCCACCGCCGCCAAATCCTGGCGGGGCTGGGCCTGACCCTGCTGGCCGCCTGTCAGTTCCGGCCAGTCTATGGGCCCGGCGGCACCGGCAGCCTGCTGGCCGGCCGCGTGACAGTTATCCCCCCCAAGGGCAGCGACGCCTTCACCCTGGCCCAGCATCTCGAAGACAGGCTCGGTCCCCCCCGGGACCCCCGCTATACCCTGACCTTCCAGCTGCGCACCGAAACCGACCGGATCGCCATTACCGCATCGCAGGATACCAACCGGTTCAACCTGACCGGACAGGCCGACTGGCGGTTGACCGACAGCACCACCGGCGCACAGCTCGGCACCGGTCAGGTCCAAAGCTTCACCGCCTATTCCGCCACCGGCACCACCGTTGCCACCCTGACGGCGGAACAGGACGCCGCCGATCGGCTGATGCGGATCCTGTCGGACAAGATCATGACCGAGCTTCTCGTCCTGTCACCGGTCAGCCCATGAAACTGACCGGCCGCACCGCCGCCGGCTTTTTCACCCGGCCCGATCCGGCCTGCCCGGCCCTGCTGATCTACGGCCCCGATGCCATGCGCGTCGCCCTGAAACGCAAGCAGGTGATCGACGCCGCCCTGACCAGTGACGATCAGGATCCTGCCGACATGCGCCTGACCCGCCTGTCACCGGCCGATCTGCGCGGCGAACCAGGCGCCCTGTCCGATGCCATGCGCGCCCAGGGGTTCTTCGACAGTGGCGGGCGGCGTGTCGTGCACCTGGAAGGCGCGCTGGACGCGCAGATCAAGGCCGTGGAAACCGCGCTGGACGATTGGCGCCCTGGCGATGCCTTTGTGGTCATCACCGCCGGCAACCTGACCAAGCGCTCAAAACTGCGCAAACTGTTCGAAACCCACCCAAAGGCCCTGATCGCCGCGATCTACGCCGATCCCCCCAGTCGCGCCGAGATCGAGGCCACCACCGCCAAGGCCGGCCTGCGTAACATCCCCGGCCCGATGATGACCGACTTGGTGGCCCTGGCCCAAACCCTCGACCCCGGGGATTTTGCCCAGACAATGGAGAAACTGGCCCTCTACAAACTGGGCGATGACACCCCCCTGAATGCCAGCGATCTCGCCGCCATCGCCCCCTTGTCCACCGAGGCAGGTCTGGACGATCTGACCGCGCTGGTCGCCGAAGGTCAGGACGCGCGCCTGGGCAAAACCCTGCACCGGCTGGCCGATCAGGGCGTCGCCCCGGTGGCCATCTGCATCGCCCTGACCCGCCATTTCCGCCTGCTCCACGGGCTGGCTTCCGACCCCGGCGGACCGGAACAAGGCGCCGGCCGAATGCGTCCGCCGCTCTTCGGTCCGGGGCGCGACAAGGCCGTGCGCCAGGCCAGCCGCTGGGGCCAGACCCGCCTGGACGAGGCCCTGCGCCTGCTGCTGGATACCGACCTGGCCCTGCGCAGCGGCGGCCAAACCGCCCCGCAAGGCGCGCTGGTCGAACGCGCGGTGTTCCGGCTGTGCTTCATGGCCCGGCGCTGAGCCCCGATGCACGCCGCACAGAACCGCTAAAGCCTGTATCCCAAGGCTCCGCAGCCAGAGGTCTTCCTGCCGCCCGGCTCAGCCCATCAGGCGCGCCGCCGCCCGCCCGGCCCACCGCCCCGTGGCCAGACAGGCGGTCAGCAGATAGCCGCCGGTCGGCGCCTCCCAGTCCAGCATCTCGCCGGCACAGAACACCCCCGGCCGAGCCCGTAACATCAGCCCCGGATCCAGCGCAGCGGCCGGCACGCCCCCGGCCACCGAGATCGCCTGATCCATCGGGCGCACCCCCTGATGGCGCACCGGCAGCGCCTTGATCAAAGCGGCCAGCGCCTGGGCCTCTTCCGGCAAGGTCCCCGCCCATTCCCGCAAAAGCGCAATCTGGACAGGCCCCAACCCCGCACGCCGCAAATGGTTGCCCAGCGATTGCTTGGCCCGCGGCCGGGCCAGACGCGCCGCCAAAGCCCCCGGCCCCAGATCCGGGGCCAGATCAAGGACCAGCATCGCACCCTCACGCGCGGCCCGGCTGATCGCGTAAATCCCGCCACCTTCCAGCCCATCGCGCGAGATCACGAACTCACCCCGGTGAACCCGGTCGCCCACATGGATCGCCGCGCCCTTGACCGGCTGACCGAAATGGCGCGCCATATGGGGGCTCCAGTCCACCCGCAAGCCGACATTCGCCGCCTGAAACGGGACAAGGGCCACCCCGGCATCCGCCAGAATGCCGGTCCAGCCACCGTTCGATCCCAGCCGTGCCCAGCTGGCACCGCCCAGGGCCAGCACCGTCACCCGCGCCTCAACCTGACGCGCGCCTTCCGGCGTCGAGAAAACCGCCCGCTCCGCCTGCCAGCCCTGCCAGCGCCACCGGGTCTGCATCCGCACCCCCTGCCCTGCCAGCCGGCCCAGCCAGGCCCGCAACAGGGGCGAGGCCTTCATTACCTGCGGAAACACCCGGCCACTGGAGCCGGTGAACATCGCCTGCCCCAGGCCCTCAGCCCAAGCCCGGACTTCGGCCGGGCCAAAGGCACCGACCATTGGGGCCAGCCAATCCGCAGCCTCGGCATAAGCCGCCAGAAACGACGGCATGGGTTGGTCCTTGGTCAGGTTCAGCCCGGATTTACCCGCCATCAGGAACTTGCGCGCAGGCGATGGCATAGCCTCGGCAAGCAGCACCCGGTACCCGGCAGCGGACAGAACATCCGCCGCCATCAACCCGGCCGGCCCCGCACCGATGACCAGCGCATCGGTCTGCTCTGCCGTCGTGCCATCCGTCACCCGCCGGCCCGCCCCCTCAGATCAAGCCGATGCGGCGCTGGATCACAGGATCGCGCAGGGACACGTCACTGCCCAGCAGATCGTCGGCCGTGGAACCGGCAAGCCACAACAGGGCACGTGCCGGCCATTCAGGCGGGATATGATCGGACATCTCCAGCCGGCTGACCGGGTTGATACCACTGGCCTTGATCTCGGCCTGCATGCGGGTGGCAACGGTGCCCGGCGACAGGCCAAAAGCCCGGATCCCCCGCCCACCACATTCCAGATGCAACGACCGGGTCAGCATCGCCGTGGCTGCCTTTGACGCGCAGTAATGGCTCCAACCTTCGGCCGGTTTATGCGCCGCACCCGACGAAACGGTCAGCACCGTACCCTGACCGGCCGCCAGCATCGGCGACAAAACCGCGCGCATGCCGTGAAACACCCCCTTGGTGTTCACATCAATGACCTTGCCCCATGCCTCGGGCTCGGCTTCCTCAATCCGGGCAATCGGTTCAATTACCCCGGCATTGTTAACCAGAACGTCAATCTGTCCAAAGGCTGAAAGGGCCGCATCCACGGCGGCCTCTACCTCCCAGTAGCGGGACACATCGCACGGCACGGCCAGAGCCTGGGGACCGATCTCACCGGCCAGATCAGCGATCTCCTCGCGCGAGCGGGCGATCAGCGTGACATTGGCCCCCGCCGCAGCAAAGGCCCGGGCAGTGGCCGCCCCGATGCCCCGACTGGCCCCGGTGACCAGAACCGACTTTCCCGACATGTCGCCCATCCGTCTCTGCCCCTGCACACCACGCATCCAGGGGGAGCATCGCCTGAATGACCAAGGACTGCAACGCCCCGCCACATCTGCGGCGTAGACCCGCCAGACAAGACGAGGATTGTGGCAGGGATTGCGGGGCTCGGATCGGGGCCTGCGCCGTTAATCCAGGCGACGCGCCTCAAACTGATTACCGGCCCCGCGGCGAATCTCAAAGATCTTCAACTCGGTGATCAGATCCGAGAGCTTTTTCTTGCCATAGTTGCGCGGATCGAAATCGGGATTGGTTTCCGTCAGATGCTGGCCAATCTGCCCCAAGGAATACCATTCGTCATCCTGCTCGATTGCATCGAAGGCGCGCATGATCAGGGGACGGGCATCCAGCGGTGTCATCTTGCGCGACGCGCGGGCCGGGGCCACCGCATCGCCCTCCGGCACCTCGGTCGAATCGCCATCAAGGTTCTCGACATAGATGAACCGCTTGCAGGCGCGCCGAAAGGATTCCGGTGTCTTGCGCTCACCCATGCCGAAGACATCAGTGCCCTGTTCACGGATGCGGCTGGCCAGCCGGGTGAAATCGCTGTCGGAACTGACCAGAACAAATCCATCGAACCGGCCCGTGTGCAGGATGTCCATGGCGTCAATCACCAAGGCGATATCCGAGGAATTCTTGCCCCGGGTGTTTGACGGCGCCTGAATGGGCACAATCGCCAGATTGGCCAGCTTTTTCGCCCAGCCGCGCAGACCGTCACGGGCGAAATCCCCGTAGATGCGCCGGATCGAGGCCTCGCCCAGCCCGGCGATTTCCTCGAAAATCGCTTCGGCATAGCTGGCCGGGACGTTGTCGGCATCAATCAGCACGGCCAACAGCTTGGTCCGGTCATCCGGCATGGGCGTCCTCCTGCAGCGGATCCGCCCCCCGGCGGGGACAGATCGCAATCGTTTTGGCGCGGACCTCAGTAGGTCACAACGGCACGAATGGATTCGCCCTTGTGCATCAGATCGAACCCCTTGTTGATGTCTTCCAGGGCCAGGGTGTGGGTGATCATCGGGTCGATCTCGATCTTGCCGTCCATGTACCAGTCGACGATCTTGGGCACATCTGTCCGTCCGCGGGCGCCGCCAAAGGCCGTGCACTTCAAGACCCGGCCAGTGACCAGCTGGAACGGGCGGGTCGAGATCTCGGCCCCAGCCGCAGCCACACCGATGATGATCGATTCGCCCCAACCGCGATGGGCGCATTCCAGCGCCTGACGCATGACCGTGGTGTTGCCAGTACAATCGAAGGTGTAATCGGCCCCGCCAATCAGATCACCCCGCCGTTTGGTCAGGTTGATCAGGTAGGGAACGACATCTTCATCCAGATCCTTGGGGTTGACGAAATGGGTCATGCCGAAACGCTCGGCCATTTCTTTCTTGCCCGGGTTCAGATCGACCCCGATGATCATGTCGGCCCCGGCCAGACGCAGGCCCTGAATCACGTTCAGCCCGATACCGCCCAGACCAAAGACAACCGCCGTCGCGCCGATTTCCACCTTGGCCGTGTTGATCACCGCGCCGATACCCGTGGTCACGCCACAGCCGATATAGCAGATCTTGTCGAAAGGCGCGTCCTCACGCACCTTGGCAACGGCGATCTCGGGCAGAACCGTATAGTTCGAAAAGGTCGAACAGCCCATGTAATGCAGGATCGGATCCCCATCCAGGGTCGAGAACCGGCTGGTCCCGTCCGGCATCAGGCCCTGGCCCTGGGTCGACCGAATCGAGGTGCACAGGTTGGTCTTTTGCGACTGGCAGGAGAAACATTCGCGGCATTCCGGCGTATAGAGCGGAATGACGTGATCGCCCGGCTTGACGCTGGTCACGCCTTCGCCGACCTCAAGCACCACACCGGCGCCCTCATGGCCCAGAATGGCCGGGAACAGGCCCTCAGGATCGGCACCGGACAGGGTAAACTCGTCGGTGTGGCAAATGCCCGTGGCCTTGATCTCGATCAGAACCTCACCCGCCCGGGGACCGGCCAGGTTGACCTCCATAACTTCAAGCGGCTTGCCTGCCTGAATCGCCACCGCTGCTTTGGTCCGCATGGGGGTATCCTCCGTTTTTCGTTGAATGAACACTGTTCCAAACGCCGACCGGTTTCAATGACCTTGACAGCGGCGGAATGAGACGGCACCGCACTGTGTGCACATTGCGTAAAGAATGAGGATCGTCATGCGTCTCGCCCCGCTTGTCCTGATTGGGTCCACCATCGGCCTCATCGCCTGTGGACCGCCCCGCAACCTGAGGGACGATGAAGTCACCGGGGCAATCGCCATGGCGAACGCCACCTGTGATGCCAGCCTCTATACCGATCTGGTCGGTCAGGACATCAGCGTGGTCGATACGCTGGACACGGGGCTGAACGTGCGCGTGCTCGGCCCCGATGCGTTTGTAACCCGCGATTATGACGCGAACCGGCTGACCTTTACCACAACACCCAGCAGCAAGGTCGGCCGCGTTTTCTGCGGCTGATCAATCCGCCTTGTAGGCCTGATGGCACGCGGAACAGGCCTGCCCGATCTGTGCGACACCCTGGCCAAGCCCGGCCTCGGCGGACGGATCCAAGGCCGAAGCGGCCTCCAGCATGCCGGCGGCGCGGGCCTCGAAATCCCCATAGTCCAGCCAGATCGCCGGCAAGGCGCCGCTTTCCGGATCGGTTTCCTCGGCACGAAACAGGTCCGGCAGCTCGGTCGAGATCCGGACCAGCGTTTCCTTCGCCGCTGCGACCGCATCGGCATCAAAGGGGGCCTGGCCCCGGGCCATCTGCGACAGGCTGCGGGTCGCCAGACCCATCGTCTTCATCGCATCAATCCGTTCCTGCACCGTGGGATTGGTCACCTCGGCCTGAACAGACAGGGCCGTGACAGCCGTCAGGGCGGCGAATCCGGCCAGGCCGGAAAAATGGCTTAAACGCATGATATATAGCTCCTTTCGCTGGGGAAGAGCTATCCTGCGCACCCCGGCCTGTCGAGACGGCACACAGGCCTTGGCGCCGCTTCTGACGGTGTTGTGATATCCCGTCCTCACCAGTGATGAAACAAACGCCAAAACGCCCCGATGTCACCCTAATGTGGGGGCATGAACAGGTGACACCGAGGGCTATAGCTTTGCGGCTACTGCCCCTCGGCTAGCGTTAAAACATGGCAGAAAAACGGCAAGCTTCTGAAGCTTTCCGGAAAGAAACCTGCATTTCGGTTCAAGTTGCCCTGAACAGCGGCGCGAGGACCTGCAACCGCCGCTTGATCCGGCGCCGAAATCGCCGCAAGCTGGGGAACATGACCGTGCAAACGCCAACCCCCTTTCCAGCCCGGACCCGCATTCCGGAACAAACCTCCTTCGACCGACGCGAATTGCAGGTTATCCTGGCCCTCTATGGGCGCATGGTCGCCGCCGGTGAATGGCGCGATTACGGTATTTCCTGCCTGCGCGACCACGCGGTCTTTTCGGTCTTCCGGCGGACGGCAGAACATCCCCTCTACCGGATCGAGAAACACCCCCGGCTGCGCGGCCGCCAGGGGATGTATCTGGTGCTGGGCATGGACGGCCAGATCCTCAAGCGCGGCCATGACCTGCGGGCCGTGCTACGCGTCCTCGAACGCAAGCTGATCCGGCCCGTCTGATCACTCCGGCAGGGTCAGCCGACGGCGCGATGTCATCGCCCCTCCGCCCTGGGACAGGATCCGGCGCGCCGCATCAGCAGCCGGTTCATAGATCGTGGCCATGCGAAAGGCCGTGGCGTGAATCAGACGCTCGGCATCGACAGCCATGGCCACATGCCCTTTCCAGAACAGCAGATCGCCGCGGACAAGCGGCTGATCATCCGCCACCTTCTGGCCAACTGCGCTCTCCTGATCACCGGAATCGCCGGGGCACTCCACCCCACAAGCCAAAAGCGCCGTCTGCACCAGGCCCGAACAATCCAGCCCCAGCCGGCTATTGCCCCCCCACAGATAGGGCGTGCCCAGAAACAGCTCGGCCACGCCGGCAGGATCCCGGAAAGTGCGGTGCAGCTTGGCGATATGGACGCTGGGCACCCAAACCCCTTCGCGCAACCGGGAAAAGGCGCCCTCGACCGCCTCGATGCACAGCTGCGACCCGAAGGACAGCCCCGCAACATCCGGCGATTTGAAATCCGGACGTTCATAGAGATGGGTGGCCAGGGCCTGAACCCGGTGGGTCGGCACCGCCACCGGACCCAGCTGATCGCGACGGATATACCCCCCGTAGCCGTCCTTGAGTGCAAGAACCGAAGCATAGCCTTCTTCACGGTCAAGCACATCAACCTGATCACCGAACAGAAGCTGACGCTGACGCGCCCCCCCCGGACGGTTCAGCAGATCCGCGACCGGCGCAACAACCTGGGCCCGCCCCAGTTTCGTCGCGCCGCTCACAGGCCCAGCACCTCGGGCAGCGCGGCCAAAAGGGCTCGGGCGCCTTGCCCGACCCCGCCCTTGGGACGCCCCGGGGCCGGGGCCGGTTGCCAGCCATAAATGTCGAAATGGGCATAGCGCGCGGTGTCGGTGACGAAACGGCGCAGGAACAACGCCGCCGTGATCGAACCGGCAAACCCGCCAGAAGGGGCATTGTCCAGGTCCGCACTCCCCGGATCGAGCATCGCCTCCGAGGGCGCGTGGAATGGCAGCCGCCAGACCGGATCGCGCATCCCCCTGGCCGCCCGCGACAAGGCGGCGGCTGTGGCATCGTCATCGGTGTAGAAGGGCGCGATATCCGGCCCCACGGCAACCCGTGCGGCCCCGGTCAGCGTGGCCATGGAAACCAGAAGATCGGGCTGTTCCTCATCGGCCAGGGCCAGCGCATCGGCCAGAACCAGCCGTCCCTCGGCATCGGTGTTGTTGATCTCGACACTCAGCCCCTTGCGCGACATCAGAATGTCCTGCGGCCGGAACGCGCTGCCATTGATGGCGTTCTCGACCGCAGGGATCAGCACCCGCAGGCGCACCGGCAAATCCAGCGCCGCGATCATCTGCGCCAGGCCCAGCACCGTAGCCGCCCCGCCCATGTCCTTCTTCATCAACCCCATGGAGGCGCCCGGCTTGATGTTCAGCCCGCCAGTATCGAAGCAAACCCCCTTGCCGACCAGCGTCAGCTTTGGCCCCCGATCCCCCCAGGTCAGGTCAATCAGGCGCGGTGCCCGGCTGGAGGCACGGCCCACCGCATGGATCATCGGAAAATTCCGGGCCAGCAGCGCATCGCCGACGACCGAGGACACCTGCATCCCGGTCGCACCGGCCAGATCGCGCACCGCGCGTTCCAGTTCCGCCGGGCCCATATCGGATGCCGGTGTATTGATCAGATCACGGGTCAGATACTCGCCTGCGGCAATGGCGGAAATCCGCGCCGGATCGATACTGTCCGGCGCCACCAGTTGCGCCATCTCTGTCGGCTTGCCAGCATAGCGCGTAAAGCGGTACCCGGCCAGCAACCAGCCCAGCGCCGCCTCGGCGGCGCTATCCGCATCCAGCGGTGTCGCAATCCGCCAGCCCCCTTTTGGCAGCCCCGGAACGGCCTGCGCCACGGCAAACCGGCCACGTGCCTGCGCGGCGGTGCCCCCCATGCCGAAAACGGCCCCCGCACAGGCCCCGGACCCATCCGGCAAGAGGCACAGTTGCCCCTCGGCGGCCGTGAACCCGGTCGCCCGCACCCAGGCCCTTACAGGATCGGGCTGATCGGCCAGCCAAGCCTCCAGCCCCTCGGGGTCCAACAGATAAAGCGGGCGCGCGGCAGCGCCCGGATCAGCGAAATGCGGGGTCTCGGTCACGAAGGGTCCTTCCTTGTCTGACGTCCGACCCTACGCTTTTGGCGGCGCCCTGCAAGATGGACGGCGCTCAACCCGAACTCATCGGCAGATTCCAGACCACCGACAGGGATTTATCCCCCAGCCGCGACATGCGCGCCAGCGTCGCCGCCGTACCTGCCCAGTCGGACCGGTCGGCACATTCGGCCACGCTGTCGGCCACGCTGGCCAGCTTTTCCAGCCCCAACGTGCTGGCCACCGCCCGCAACGGCCCGATCGCCGCCACCAACCGCGTCAGATCCCCGGCCAGATGGGCCTGTTCCGCACGCGCCATCGCGATCGCCAGGGCTTCCACCATTTCACACAGGGCATTTTCGGCGGCAATCCCGTCCCCTTTGTCGACCCGGTCCCAAATTCGGCCGTTTTCGATGGCCACCACTTCGTCCGGATAGCTTATCTCCACCTGCACGTCTTTTCACCCCTTACGGTTCATACCACACCAGCCGCAGCCTGACCGCACAACTCCAACAAATCGTTTCTCCCAAGACGAAAATCTCTCGAATTGCGCTGAAAGGCCTCGTATGAGGGCGCCATGATCGACACCACGCCCCCGCCTTCGGGTATCCGCCCGCTGCCCAGCTATCTGGTCCAACGCTACCGTGGCTGGAAGTCCACTGATCATCAGGAAAACAAGGCCTGGTACCGACGTCTGGCCTATGAGGGCCAGCGCCCCCGCTGCATGATCGTATCGTGCTGCGACAGCCGGGTGAATTCCAGCCAGTTGTTCGGGGCTGGATCTGGCGAATTTTTCATACATCGCAACATCGCCAACCTGATTCCGCCCTGCGAACCCGATGGCGACCATCATGGCACCTCGGCGGCGATCGAATTTGCCGTTCAGGTTCTGAAGATTTCCAATCTGGTGGTCATGGCCCATTCGCTCTGCGGTGGGGTGAAGGGCTGCCATGACATGTGCACGGGCCGAGCACCGGAACTGCAGGCCCAGGGCAGTTTTGTCGGGCGCTGGATGGACATCCTGAAACCCGGCTATGAGCGTGTGAAGGATATCGAGGGCGACGAAGCCCAGTTGCGCGCGCTGGAAAAGCAGTCGGTGATCGTCTCGCTGGAGAACCTGATGACCTTCCCCTTCGTGCGCGAGGCCGTGGAGAACGAAACCCTGGCGCTGCACGGGCTGTGGAT
>JBKDZR010000035.1:0-18182 GCA_047971485.1 Qingshengfaniella sp.
TGCCATCAGCTGGCGCACCTCATCATTGGTCACATCATCGGTGGTCGCCCAAAACGGGAACATATTCCGTTCCGAAATCTGGTCATACATGGTCTTGAGCGCTGTTTCCCTGTTGGTCGGCGCGCTGTGGGTCGTCGTTGTCTCCGACATGAGATCCTCACTTCTTTCGCGATTCCCTGATCAGCCTAGCACAAAACAAAACCAAAACAAGTTTTTGGTTTATATTTTTGGTCACATAGCGGATCTGAACAGAACACCCCAGATTCTTGGCCGGAATATTTCTATCTTATTGATTATATTTTATATTTACACACAAGATCGCGGAGGCGCTGGCAGATTAAAAACCATTATTACATTAATGGTTCAATCACCCACATTACCCCCGGGTTCCGACAAAACCGTCTTGCCAGCAATCAGGTCCGCCGCCCGTTCGGCGATCATCAGCACAGCGGCATTGATGTTGCCGTTGGGCAGGTCCGGCATCACCGAGGCGTCCACAACCCGCAGACCGTCGACCCCCTTGACCCGCAGATCCGGGGTAACCACGCTGTCCGGATTGTCCGCCCCACCCATCCGGCAGGTCCCGGCCGGATGATGCACCGTGATCGCGGTCTGGCGGATATAGGCGTCGATTTCCTCCGGGGTCTGGCAGACGGGGCCAGGGGCGATCTCGGCCTTCACATAGGGCGCCATTTCGGGGGCAGCCGCCACGTCCCGCGCAGTGGAAAAGGCCTCTCGCAGGACCTGCCAGTCATGATCGTTGGACAGGAAATTCTGACGGATCGCCGGGGCTGCTGCAGGATCGGCCGATCGCAGCGACACCCGCCCCCGCGCCTGGGGCCGGGTCAGCACCAGGCGCGTGGCAAACCCGTCCGGGAAGGGCTGTTTGAACGGTTTCATATAGGGCCAGGCCGCCAGCGGTGCAGCGGTGAACAGGATCTGGATATCCGGCACATCCGTGGCCAGCGAACTGCGCAGAAAGGCCGTGATTCCCCCCGGCACATCACCGGAAAATCCATTTCCGCCCAAATACGTTTTCACCAGATCCGGCACGATCCGATCATAGCGCATCATTGCATGAAACGGCCCCGGCGCGCTGCGGTGATACATGACGATGATCGAGACATGATCCTGCAAATTCTGCCCGACCCCGGGCAGGGGTACCTCAGTCCGGATGCCGTGTTCCGCCAGGTGCGCTGGATCTCCGACCCCGGAAATCATCAGCAACTGCGGTGTGTTAATCACGCCAGCGGCAAGGATGATCTCCTTCGTGGCGCGCGCATCCACCGTCACACCGCCCCGACGATAGCGCACTTCTGTGGCCCGGCCCTGTTCGATCCCGATCCGCTGGGCCAGGGCACCGGTGACCACCGTCAGGTTGCTGCGCTTGCGGGCCGGGCGCAGATAGGCATTGGCCGCGCTGGCCCGCCGCCCTTTGCGGATCGACATCTGCAAACGGGCAAATCCCTCCTGTTCTGCGCCGTTGTAATCCTCGGTCCAGCCATGGCCCAGCCCCCGTGCGGCCGCCGCGAAGGCATCGACCAGCCCGTCGCGATAGGAACAGAACTGGGTACCGACCGGCCCGTCCCCGCCCCGTTGATCATCGGCCCCACCGATCCAGCTTTCCTGGCGCTTGAAATAGGGCAGCACGGCATCGGGGCCCCAATCGGCCATGCCCGGTTCCGCCGCCCATCGGGCATAATCGCCCCGGTTTCCCCGGACATAAGCCATGGCATTGGTCGAGGAACTGCCGCCGATCACCCGACCGCGCGCGCATTCCACAGCACGTCCATCCACCGCATCCTCGGGTTCGCAGAAATAGCCCCAATCGTGGCGACGTTCCTTGAAGATCATGCCCCAGCCCAGGGGGATATGGATCAGCGGATCGCGGTCCCAGCCTCCCGCCTCAAGCAACAGAACCGTTGTCTTACCATCGGCTGTCAAACGGTTCGCCAGAACGCATCCCGCCGATCCGGCCCCGACGATCACATAGTCGTATTCCAAGAAATCCCCACCCCTGATAGCTTGATCCGGCAGGACCTGCACGCGGCGCAGATACCGCCTCAAAAATGAACCATTGAAAGATCATTTATGTCAATGGTCTTGATTTGGCTGGGGCTGGTTGCTAGCGTGATTGTCAGGATGATTGCGGAAAATTTACACTCTTTGTAAAGGAAGAGGCTGCACAATCAGGTCGAAGGATATCATCTTGACGCAAGATCCAGCCAGCCCGAACAAAAGGGACGCGGCGGTCCTGTCCCCCGAAGCATTACGCAAGGCGCTGGTCGAACTCGGTGGGCCTGATCAGGATCTGCCCTCGGAACGCCAGCTTGTCAGTCAGTTGAATATCCCCCGGTCACGCCTGCGCCGGGTGCTGGCCGATCTGCGTGCCCAGGGGGAATTGCCGCCCGCACAGGTGGGCCGCAAATCGGTGCGCCGGGACACGCGCGGCATCGACGATTTCGTCAGCGTGGCCAATCCCGGTGATGTCATCGAACTGCGCCTGATGCTGGAACCGCAATTCGCCCGGCTGGCGGCCATTCGCGCCTCGACCATTGATATCCGCCGCATCCAGCGGGTTGCCACCGGGCGCAAGGGCGATGACTATGGCACGGCAGATCTGGCCTTTCACCGCGAACTGGCCCGGGCCTCACGCAATCCCCTTGCCCAGGAAATCTATGATCTTTTGCGCCGGGTTGGCACGGACAGCCGCGTGCGCCTGGCCCGAAAGGCCCCACCCTGCGTCAAGCGGCGGGCCGCGCGCGATGCCGAACATCAGGCCATCGCCCAAGCGGTCGCCGAACGCGATCCGGACCGCGCCGAAGCCCTAATGCAGGCCCATCTGGTCAATGTTCGCAAACTGATCGAAGAACGAATGCAGAGCTTCGCCTCAATCGCGCCCTGAAGGATCACGACAGACCGTTGTCCCGATGCAAAGGCAGAGGCTTGCGGTCAAGCACCGGGGCCAGAACGGCAACCAGAACCGCAGCCCCACCCAGCAGGCACAGGGCAACCCGCAGGCTGCTCAGATCGGAAATCAGCCCGATCAGAGGCGGCCCCAGCAGCATCGCCCCATAGCCCAGGGTCGCCACCGAGGCGATGCCCTGCCCCGGCGGGATGTCTGGATCGGCCGCCGCCCGACTGAAGGCCAGCGGGAACAGCCCGGCATAGCCCATGCCCATCGCGACGAACCCCGCCAGCGCGGCAGGCAGGCTGACAGGTCCGACAACCAGCCCCACTCCGATCAAGGCCATCAGCCCACTGGCCCGGGTCACCCGGGCCGGACCAAACCGCATGACCAGCCGGTCCACACACAGCCGCGTCGCCACCATGGTCACGGAATACACGGCAAAGCCCAGGGTCGCGCGGGCCTCGCTGGTGCCGACCACCTCGTGCAGGAAAACCGCGCTCCAATCGGTCATCGCCCCCTCGCCCAGCCCCGCAGACAGGGCGATCAGGCCAACCAGGACCAGCGCCCCGCGCGGCAAGGCGAAGATCGGCCCGCGCCGAGCCGAGCGCCGTGTCCGCGACACCCATGGAATCCATAGAAACGGGGCAAGCAGTGCCGCCGCCCCGACGGCAACCAGCGCGAAATGCAGCGCGACCGGGACCCCCATGCTGGTCGCGACGAAACCCGTGGCCGCACCAGCCCCGGCCCCCAGGCTCCACATCGCGTGGAAGGACGACATGACAGGCCGGCCCATGTGCCGCTCAACCTCGGTGGCCCAGCTGTTCATCGTCACATCCATGGACCCGTGCCCCATGCCAAACAGGCACAGCCCCCCGGCCAGAACGACAACATTTGGCGCGATCCCAACCAGGATCAGCGCGCACAGATAGGCCCCCGCAAACCAGCGAGTCACCCGGATGGCCCCCAGCCCATCGGCAAGCCGCCCGGCCAGCGCAAAAGAGGCCAGCGCCCCCACCCCCATCGCCAGCAGCAACAGGCCCAGATCCAGATCGCTCAGGCCATGGCGGACAACCACAGCCGGCACCCGCGCCGCCCAGGCACCCAGCAAGACACCGTTCAGCGCGAACGCCGCCGCAACAGCCCGCCAGGGGGTGCGCAGGACCGGCACTAGACCAGCTGCCGGCGAACCGGTCCTGTGGCAGGCGGCCTGTTGCCAGGACGAGGGGGTGGGCGGATCATCTCGGGTCCCTGTTGTGCGGCTGGAACCGTGATGGGGCAGGCGCAGGCAACTGACAAGCCATAAGCCGGCCGGATCCCCCGGACCGCCCCGCCCGAAGGCGTGGGCAAATACACCCGGTTTGTGGCCAAGCCGCCACTATGTATCTCTTCCAAACGAATTTTGTGGAACCAAACCAGCTATAATGATTGTGTTATGCTGGTTTTGTCTCACGTTCACTACTGTATTTCGGCATCATGAAGAAATTAACGATTGCCCGCATTTTCCGTGACCGCCTTGCCAGCCTCGTTGATGACGATCGCGGCAGCAAGGCCCGTTTTCTTGATGAGATCGGTCTGGACCGGTCCGCGCTTTCACAGTTTCTCAACCCCGACAACACACGTCTGCCCCGGGCCGAAACCCTGCACCGGATTGCCCACCACAAAGGTGTGTCCATCGACTGGCTGTTGGGTCTGGAGAACGCGCCAGGTGGCCGCCAACTGATCACGCCCCACGGGATCGAGGATGGCATGCCCCTGGTGAACGAGGCCTGGTACACTGGCCCCCCGGGATCAAAGCTGCGTTATGTACCCACTGCCCTGCCCGCGTTTCTGACCGGCACCCTTGCCCCCGATCTGCGGCGCGCAGGGGCCGGTGAACGGCTGTTGGAACGGCAGGATCTGGACGATCTCGATGTCGAGATTGCGATGCCGATCCAGTCAGTTCAGGCGCTGGCTGACGGCACCTGGATCTGGGCAGGCATTGATCCCCAGGAACGTTTGCGGGCCCTTCAGGTCATGGCCGGACTGGCCGATCGGCACTACCCGGCATTACGGCTGTATCTTTTTGATGCAGCGCACACCTTCGCCCCGGCCTTCAGCGTCTATGGCCGGGATCGGGTGGTCTTTTACCTAGGGGAAAGCGACCTCGTTTTTACCGGCCCCGAGGACGTGCGCAGCTTTACCCGCCTGTTCGATCAGCTGATCCGCAAAGCCACCGTAACGCCCGATCACATCCACACCACGCTGATGGCCATGGCCGACACGGTGACCTGAGCGGCACAGCCCTGTCGCCAAGGGGGCGAAACTCTGCCATACTGATCCCGGGCAATCGCCGCGCGCATTGGGAGGGCAGCGTGCAGGACATCGGGACATCTTTCACACCGGGGGGCGGGATCGCATGGACCCGTTCTGTGCCATGACAGGGCCCGACACACGCCCCTTGGCCTCTTCCCCTTGCATGACCACCGCAGAAACACACGTCGATCCCGTTCAGGCCCAGGATGTCGCCCGCTGGCGCCGCGCCGAACGGCAACGGCTGCAAGCGGCCCGGCGCGGGCTGAGCGTTGCAGACCAGTCAGCGGTCGCCACAGCCCTGTCACAGGCGCTGCGGGATCTGTTGGACGCCCGTTTTGCCGGGGGTGCAGGGCTGGTCTTTTCCGGTTACTGGCCCATCAAGGGCGAGCCGGACCTGCGCCCGCTGATGACCGCGCTTGATGCCCATGGGGTCACCGTAGTGCTGCCGGTTGTCGAAACCCGCGCCGCGCCGCTGGTCTTTCGCCGCTGGACCCCAAACACGCGCATGGTCCGGGGCGACTGGAACATTCCGGTCCCCCCGCCCGAAGCCCGGGGGCCGAACCCCGATATCGCCCTGGCCCCCCTGGTCGGCTGGGATCCGGCCGGGTATCGGCTGGGCTATGGCGGCGGGTATTTCGACCGGACACTGGCCGCCCTGACCCCGCGGCCCTTCACGATCGGCACCGGTTTCCAGGCCGCTCGGCTGGCCACGATCTTTCCACAGCCCCACGATATCCGTCTTGATGCAATCCTGACCGAGGCCGGCCCCCAGGTTCTGCCCGAGACCCAATGATCCATCCCGAAGACAACACAATCCCAGGTTGTGACGCAACGTCGATTCCCAAAGTCGAGGGCCAAAAGCCGAAAAATTGAGCGGCGCTTTCGACGTAACAATCTGACAAGCAAGACAATTTTTCAAAAACCACTGCGCTACCCCATATTTTTCCTTGAAATTCAGTACTTTCAGGCGACCTAAGGTCACCTCTTCCCCTTTGCGTCCACATGCCTACATGCCGTTCACAAGCGCAGATTTCACGCGCCTCCTCTTGGGAATGAAAGGCACTTCCATGAAACCCGTCATCGCGTCACTCCTTGCCGTGGCCGTGCTGGCAGCATCTCCGGCCGTTGCGACGACATACAACTTTCTGGCCACCAGCAATCAAAAGGGCATCGACAGCTTTTCGCTGACCTTCAACGATGCCAATGACGATGGCATCATGACGATCGACGAAGTAACGCTGAACAACGCCTTCAGCGTTCCGGGCCGCCAATTGACCGATGTCATCGCCATCCCCGGCTCGATCAATACCAACGATCTTGCCCTGCTTGGCCGGACCAGAGGCCCCGACAACAGCAAGCTGGGCAACTGGATTTTCAAGACCGATTCAAAGAAGGAAAACGAACGCTCGATCTGGGCCGGCTTCTGGAATTACAGCCTTCTGCCCTTGGGCCCAACACCCCCGCTGCCACCGGAGCAGAGCAACACCCCCGCTGTGCCAGCCCCTGCCAGTCTGGCCTTGGGGTTGACCGGGCTGACCGTCCTTGGCGGGTTGGCCTACCGTCAGCGGCGCAACAAGACCGCCGCCTGATCCCACTTGATGCATGTGCGGAAAACGGACAAACGTTTCCGCACATTACACTATAAAGCAATACCTTATGCTGCGTTCTTTGCGTGATTCCCTCACGACATGCAACAGGATGTGGCGGAAAGACCGGCTTCGGCCGGTCTTTCTGTGTTCAAGCCATGGGCAGCAGAATGCCGGTGAAAAACGCCGCCAGTTCGGCATGGGCATCCAGCGGCAGGACATGGGCCACATATTGATCAGGCCGCACGATCAACAAGGCCCCTTCTTGACGATTAATTCCTCTTAAATCAAATATATCCACATTATTCTTCATGTTGGCGCAGAACATCTTCTCGTAATCCACCAACCCCAGCGCGCCCTTGCGTGGCAACAGTGCCGCCGGCAGGGTTTCCAGCGCCAGCGCGCGATAGGGGTGCTGGAACACTGCCCGCAGGTCGATCACCGCATCGGGGTCCGCCCCCTGTGGTGTAAAGCGACGCAGGGGCGAGGTGGGATCCTCATGAAGGAACCGACACAGCCGACGAATGGCGGACCCCTCGGCCGCCGGGTCAGACGCAGGGCAGAAGGCAAATACCCGCCAGCGCGTATCCGCCAGCACCGTATGGCCCAGCTCCATCGGCTTGGCATCGGCCAGCCGGATCACCGGGGCGGAATGAAACCGGGTGCCGATCTCGAACCCCTTGGCCAAGCCTTGCCATGTTGCCGCACCGGTCAGGGCCGAGGGCGTGTAGGTCACCGACATGCCGGCCGTGTAGCGGCCATGTTCAATGAAATAGCGCTGGAATTTCGGGGTATCGCCCTCATCTGTCTCGGGCCGTTCGCTCATGATCCGGGACCATTCCCGATCAAAGCGGATCAGATCTTCGGCCACGGCCTGACGCTCGGCCGAATAGCTGTGCAGGATTTCCGGTGGGCAGCGGCCGGTCAGCACCGAGGCCAGCTTCCAGCCCAGGTTGAAGGCATCGCCCATGGACACGTTCATCCCCTGGCCGGCCTTGGGGCTGTGGGTGTGGCAGGCATCGCCGGCGATGAACACATGGGGCAACCGGGTGGCAACCTGATCGGCAGGCACGTCATCGAACTTGTCGGTCAGTCGCTGGCCGATCTCGTAGACCGACCACCAGGCCACCTGTTCCACCGACAGATCATAGGGCCGGAAAATGCGCTGTGCCGCCGCGATCAGGGAGTCGATGGTCAGGTTGCGGTTGGCGACGCGCTCATTCTTATCCAGTTTGTCCAGCTCGATATAAAAACGGGTCAGATAGCCACCTTCGCGCGGGATGATGATGATATTGCCCTGACTCGCCGACTGGATCAGCGTCTTGCAGCGGATATCGGGAAAATCGGTGACGGCCAGCACATCCATGACCCCCCAGGCCTGATTGGCGGAATCGCCCACCAGTTCCCGCCCGATGGCCTTGCGCACCGCACTGCGTGCGCCATCGCACCCCACCACATAGCGGGCCTGAACCGTGCGCTTTTCGCCCTCATGCCCCGGGTCCACCCGCTCCAGCGTGACTGTCACCGGATGCGTGCCGCCCATGGGATCAACCACCAGATTCACCAGTTGCAAATTGTAATCCGGCACCAGACGCGAGGGGGATTTGCGCATGACCTCCAGATACATGTCATGGACCCGCGCCTGATTGAGGATGATATGGGGCATCTCCGACAGCCCGTCTTCGACATCCTGAATGCGGCCATTGCGGATGATCTGGTCGGGCTGATCCGGGTCCGGCTTCCAAAAGGTGGTTTCATTGACCCAATAGCCCTGCTTCAACACCTTCTCGGCAAAGCCATAGGCGTTGAACATTTCCATGGACCGACAGGAAATGCCGTCCGCCTGCCCCTTTTCCATCGGTCCTGACCTGCGTTCCACCAGCCGGGTGGTGATCTGCGGAAAAGCGGCCAGTTGCGCCGCCAGGGTCAGGCCCGCCGGGCCGCTGCCGACGATCAGGACATCCACCTTTTCCGGCAGGGGCGTGGCGACATCGCTGCGTCCAGGCGCAGCCTGGGACAGTTCGGGGTCGCCCGGCCGGAATCCGTTGAGATGGTATTGCATGGCTTTCCCCTGTCAGGCCCAAAATTAATAAGTCAGCTTACCAATGTCGCGATTCCAGCTTTCGGTCAACGAAAAAGTATGTGTAGATACCATTAGCCCGAAACCACATGGCCAGACGGCGGACCCCATGAATGAAGACGCCCTGAACACTGTCAGCTTCAGCCTGCCCGGCCATCTCATCCGGCGGATGCACCAGATTTCAACCCAGGTCTTTGCCCAGAACATGCGTGCGGCGGGGCTGGACCTGACGCCGGTGCAGTTCGCCGCACTGGACGCGCTGCGCCACAAGCCCGGCATCGACCAGGCCGGACTTGCCCAGGCCATCGACAAGGACAAGGCCACGATCGGCGCCGTTGTCGACCGGCTGGAACAGAAGGGGCTGGTGACGCGGACCATCAACCGCCGCGACAAGCGGGCCCGCGCGGTCAGCCTGACGGCAAAGGGGGACAAGCTGCTGATCACGGCCTTGCCCGTGGTTCGCCGTCTCCAGCTGGATATCCTGCCCGGGCTGACGACAGACGAATACCGGCACTTCATCACCCTGGCGACCAAGGTCGCCCGTGCGGCGGGCACCACCGGCCCGGGCTGACACCGACACGGGCCTTCCCCGCGCCCGTCAGGATCACACCGCGAAGCGACCGGATTTTGATCCGCTCACAGCGCTGTTATCATCAGCCGATGGTGGCCTTGGCAGCGAGGGCGGCCCGCATCTCTGGGGGCATGGCACAGAAGGTCACGCCGGATTTCTCCATCGCCTCGCGGTTCGGGGCCTGTTTATCCATGACCATCTGGGTAAAATGGTCGCCGCATCCTGCGCCGTCTGGGCAACAATGGCCTGATCCTCGGGGCTGAGCGCCTGATAGGCCGCCTCGGACACATAGACCGAGTTCTGCGGATACATTATCTGCGCATCGCTGACATAGGGCAGCACTTCGTAGAATTTCGACGAAAAGGCCTGCTCACAGCGGATTCCGTCATACCGGCCACCCCCTGGCTGAGGCCCATATAGGTTTCGCCATAGGAAATCGTCACCGGCACGGTGGCAAGCGCGCTCCACCCGGCGATGAACATCGGCAGATTGAATGAGCGAGCCCGCTTGCCGACGATGTCCTCGGGCGCGGTGACGCAGCTTTCCTTGGTCAGGAACACGCGCGGCAGGCGGAACCAGTTTGTCGCCAGGATCCGCACGTTGAATTCATCGGCCAGCCGGGTGTTCAGTTCCGCCGCCATGTCTGACTGCATGAAGCTGAGGAAATGTTCCTGGTTCTTGAGCACAAAAGGTGCACCGGCAGGCCCGCCCCACAGGCGGCAATCGCCGCCGACATGCCCGCGGGTCCAGCCCCGATCACGGAACCCGGCCCGCACCTGTCGCGCGGACCGGGCAGTCCCTATCAGAACAGCGTCAGACCCAGGGTGATCAGAACCCCGCTGACCACCAGTTGCACGACGCAGAACCCCATGATGTCCTTCGCCCGCAGCCCGGCGATCCCAAGCAGCGGTAGCGCCCAGAACGGCTGGATCATGTTGGTCCAGGCATCGCCCCAGGCCACGGCCATCGCGGCACGGGCGGCATCGACCCCCAACGCCTCGGCCGCCGGCAGGATCACCGGGGCCTGCACTGCCCATTGGCCACCCCCCGAGGGGACGAAGAAGTTGACGATGCCCGCGCTGAGGAAGGCCCAGAACGGAAAGCTTTCGGGACTGGCCAGCGACACCAGCCCGTCCGAGATCGACGCAGCCAGACCGGACCCGACCATCACCGCCATGATCCCG
This sequence comes from Qingshengfaniella sp., assembly GCA_047971485.1. Taxonomy (GTDB): domain Bacteria; phylum Pseudomonadota; class Alphaproteobacteria; order Rhodobacterales; family Rhodobacteraceae; genus JBKDZR01. Next base: position 10,625 of record JBKDZR010000035.1, read on the forward strand.
GAATAGAACGGGAACTGGATCACGATCCCGGCCGCGCCTTTCACCCCCTCTTGCAGGCTGATCAGCAGGTTATAGGGCGTGCCATGCAGCAGGATCGCCAGGGTCAGGAACAAGAAGTTCACGACATTCAGCGACAGCGTGCCCCCCTTCAGGAAATAGATCAGCAACCAGACGGCACCGGCCGCCCCGACAATCCAGGACAGGATCGGGCTGCGTTCCAGCCGGTCGGCGGGGGTCAGGGCGGCGCGGTCTTCCGCGCTGGCCTCGACCAGCTTGCTGCGGTCGACATAGATGCTGTCCTGCGGCGCCGGCATCATCATGCGGTTAACCAGGGGCACGGCGATGAACAGGGCCGCCACGATGATCAGGTTGAACGGTGCGAAGATTGTCTGGGATGTCCCGATCACCCCGATCGCACTGGCAAACGGGTGGCCCTCGGTGGCGATGGCCAGCGGGATGGATCCGGCCAGCCCGCCATGCCAGACAAGGAACCCCGAATAGGCCGAGGCGATCAGAAGCCGGTAATCGACCTCCACCTTGCGGGCCAGTTCCTTGGCGAACAGCGCCCCGACGATCAGCCCGAAGCCCCAGTTCAGCCAGCTGGCCGCCAGCGAAACCACCGTCACCAGGACAATGGCGCCCCGCGCGCTTGAGGCGATACCCGCTATCCGGGCCAGCAACCGGCGCACCAGCGGCGTTGAGGCCATCATGTAGCCCGCGACCAGCACGAACACCATCTGCATCGAGAATTGCAGCAGCGTCCAAAAGCCGTTGCCCCACATCTCGACCACCGCCAGCGGCCCGACGCCTTCGAACAGAACGGCGCAGGCCATGACGACAACGGTGAGAAACAGCACGAAGATATAAGGGTCGGGCAGGTAACGCTCAACCAGGGCAACAAGTGGTTTGGTCAGTGTCGATAACATTCCATATGTCCTTTCTCACCCGCGGGGCGGCCGGCCACCCGGTTCTGCCGCAAGGCAAATGATCATCCGCGCAGTTCTGACAATGATCCGGCTGGAACAACAGGTCAAATTGACGCGAATTCCGGATACGGAGGCTTGCGGCCGAATCCTTCGCCTTGCAGAATGCCGGATATGGGACGGTCTGGCAGCGGCTTACGGTTTTGTAAGACCTCTGCGTCATCACATCAGTGGCTTCCAGTCTTCACCCGTTTCGCATATCCTGCACGCACTGCATCAACATCGTGACCATCGCACCATCCGCAAGCCGCATGGCCCTGAAACTGCACGCCTTGCGCGGCGCGCTGCCCGTTCTTCTGGGTGCGGGCCTGTTCGTGCTGGGGCTTTATGCGCTCTATCACCTGCTGCGTCCGGTCAATCCGGCCGATGTCATGGCACAGATCCGGGCCATTCCGCCGGTCACGCTGGGGGCGGCCCTGGGGGCGACGGCCCTGGGCTATGGCGCGCTTGTCTTCTATGACTGGTTCGGATTGCGGTTCATCGGCAAGACACTGCCATCAGGCCTTGTCGCCATCGGCGGGTTTCTGGGCTGCGCCTTCGGCAACACGATCGGGATCAGCGCGGTTTCGGGCGGTGCCGTGCGCTATCGGATCTATTCAGCGGCAGGGTTGAATGCCTTCGAGGTGGCCACCCTATCCGGCTATATCGCCGTTACCATGGGGGTCGGCCTGACCCTGGTCGGGCTGGGCGCATTGGCCGTGCATCCCGCAGCCGTCGGCACCTATCTGCCCTATGGGCAAGGGACAATCCGCCTGGTTTCCGGCCTGTGCGTTGTGCTTTCTCTGGCCGTCATCATCTGGCTGTCAGCCAGCCAGCGCCGCCTGATCCTTCGGGGGACCACCCTGCGCCTGCCCCGCCTGCCCGACCTGACTGGCCAACTTGCCGCAACGCTGATCGACATCATCACCGCCGCTTTCGCCCTGTGGATCCTGTTGCCGGTCGGCAAGCCCGATTTTGCCGTTTTTCTGGCCGTTTACGCAGCGGCCACCATGCTTGGTGTGCTCAGCCATGTTCCCGGCGGGGTGGGCGTCTTCGAGACCGTGATCATCGGAACGCTACCAGCCACAGTGCAGGTGGGCGATGCCGCCGCCGCGCTGTTGTTGTTCCGGTTGATCTATTTCCTTGTGCCCTTCGCCCTGGCCTTTGTCCTGGTCGCGCTGAACGAACTGCGCCTGTCCAGCGGTCTGCGGAAGGCAATCCTGACCCGTATGCCAGAGATCCGCCCCGCCATGGCAACACTGCACGGGCTGTCGCCGATGCTGGTTGCGGCGGTCGTGTTCGGCTACGGGATCTGGGTGCTGCTGGTGACGATGATCCCGTCGGTGGGCGCCGGCGCCATGGCCGAGGCAGATCTGGTCGGCACCCTGCTACTGGAAGGCGGGACCATCGCATCAGCCATGGCCGGGGTGATGCTGCTGATCGTTTCCCATGGGCTGGCGCGCCGTGTCGCCTCGGCCTGGTGGTTTGCCATCGGGGCATTGATGGCCGGGGCAGCCGCCTCGGCCCTGAACAATGTCGGGCTTGAAAACGCCGCGTTCCTCGGCATCGGGGCCCTGACACTGATCCCCTGTCGCAAAGCGTTTGACCGGCCTGGCAGCCTGACCGAGGGCATCTTCGGGCCACGCTGGTTCATCACGGTATTCAGTGTCAGTATCGCCGCTGCCGCGTTCTTTTTCTTCATGCACAAGACTGTCCCCTATTCCAGCGACCTGTGGTCCGAGTTTTCGCCGGAATCGACCACGCCACGGGCGTTGCGGGCCGGACTGGCGGCAACCGCGCTGCTGCTGCTTTTTGGTGTGTTCACCTTGACCCGGCCCCTGCGTCTGACCCCGGCCGAGGCCTCCGATGTGACAGCCCTGGCCCGGGGAGCGGCACTTTGCGCGGCGGGCGACGATCCCCAGGCCTGGCTCAGCCAAACCGGGGACAAGCGCTTTTTGTTCTCCGATAGCGGCCGATCCTTCCTGATATATGCCGTGCGCGGCGGATCCTGGGTGGCACTTGGTGATCCGGTGGGCGACCCGGTCGAATTCGAGGCCCTCTGCTGGTCCTTTGCCGATCAGGCCGCCCGGGCAAACGGCCGCCCCGTCTTTTATGAAGTCAGCGGCCGCAATCTGGCCCTCTGGGTCGAACTTGGCCTAAGCCTGAACAAGATCGGGGAAGAAGCGGTGATCTCGCTGCCCCGCTTCAGCCTGGCCGGGAAGCGGTTCAGGACGATGCGCGCGGCCCTGAACAAGCGCCAGCGCGACGGCTATGACTTTGCCCTGCTGGCCGCCCCCCATGATCCCGCGCTGTTCGACCGGCTGCGCGACATTTCCGATGCCTGGCTGGGGGGCAAGACCGGCCGGGAAAAGGGCTTTTCCGTGGGCCGGTTCGATCCCGCCTATCTGGCGCATTTCGACATCGCCGTGGTCCGCAAGGCCGGCCAGATCATCGCCTTCGCCAACATCCTGCCGGCAGCGGACGGACGGCGGCTGGCGGTGGATCTGATGCGCTATCTTCCCCAGGAAACCTCGGGCATCATGGAATACATGTTCCTGTGTCTGATCACCCATTACCAGGCCCAGGGCGCCGAGGAATTCAGCCTGGGCACCGCGCCGCTGGCCGGTCTGTCGGAACGCGCCGTCGCCCGGTCCTGGAACCGGTTCGGCCGGCTGATCTATCGCCACGGCCGGGCCTTTTACAACTTTGAGGGCCTGCGCGCCTTCAAGCAGAAATTTCAGCCCGAATGGCGGCCGCGCTATCTGGCCCTGCCCCCGCATGTTTCCCCGGTGATCGCCATGCGCGATACGGCCCTGCTGATCGCGGGGTCGGCCCGGGGCCTGATCGTGAAATAGCCCGGTGGCCCCGGCCTCGGCCAGTGTCTTCCGTCGTCGCTCGTCTGATCAGCCGTGCCTCGACACGGGCGGCGTTTTCTGACCAGCGGTGCCCGTCCTGGGACGCGTGTCGTCGATGCCGGGATTCGCCCCCGGTTCGGAGAGGCGTGACCGAACCGCCCCGATCAAACGCTGACCCCGAACAATCGGCCGATTCCGGCCGTGACAGCCATAGCAAACACCCCCCAGACCACCACCCGCACGCTGGCCCGCAAGACCGGCGCCGCACCGGCCTTTGCCCCCAGCGCCCCAAGGATGGCCAAGGTCACCACCGTCACGATCAGAACCACCAGGATGATCGCCCCACTCGGCGCAAGCCAGGCCGCCAGCAGCGGAATCGCAGCCGCCACGCTGAATGTCAGGCCCGAGGCAAAGGCCGCTTGCAACGGATTGGCGGCCAGCGCCTCGGACAGGCCCAGTTCATCGCGGACATGGGCGCCAAGCGCGTCCTTTTCGGACAGTTCCCGCGCAACCTGCCGGGCGGTGGCATCACTCAGCCCCCGTTCCCGATAGATCGCGATCAATTCCGCCAATTCCGCCTTGGGATGGTCGTCAAGCGCCTGCCGTTCCCGCGCGACATCCGCCCGTTCGATATCGGATTGCGACGACACTGACACATATTCCCCGGCAGCCATCGACATGGCCCCGGCCGAAAGCCCCGCAACCCCGGCGATCAGAACCGTGGCAGGATCCGGATCGGCCGCTGCCACCCCGACAATCAGCGAAGAGACCGATACGACGCCATCATTCGCGCCCAGAACAGCCGCCCGCAACCAACCACTGCGCGTGATGTAATGCGGATCGTCGGGATGGGCGGATGGCTGGGGCATGTGGTCTCTTTCTTCAGAAAAGCGGCTGTGTCCCGATCAGCAATAGCGTCTCTTGTCTGGCTGGCAACGCCTTGTTCGGACACCCGGGAACAAGGCCAGCCCGACCCGGCCCGATCAATGAGGTCGCGATCCGGCACATCAGGCAAAAGGGGCGGTGTGATGACCCTGCTGGATATGTCCATCGCCACGTCCCTGACCACGCTGCCCGCCACAACGCCGGTGGCCCGGCCGGATCATGAAAATCATCCAGCAGGCCAACACAGCCTAGCGCAACATTTACCGCCGCCTGGATCAGTGGCGCGCCCAATTCACCCCACCCGTCCCCTGAAGCCGGGTTAAATTTCGGGACGACGGTGAATATATGAAGCACATCACGCGCAGGGAGGTGGCATGCAGTATTCGGTTCTTGATCTCGCACCCGTGCCCGAGGGCAGCAATCCCCGTCAGGCCATCACCAATTCCGTCGCTCTGGCCCGTCAGGCCGAAAGCTGGGGCTATCACCGCTACTGGTTGGCCGAGCACCATTCCATGCCCGGGATCGCCAGTGCCGCCACCGCCCTGCTGATCGGTCATATCGCCGATCATACGACGACGATCCGAGTGGGGGCCGGCGGTATCATGCTGCCCAACCATGCCCCCCTTGTGATCGCTGAGCAATTCGGCACCCTGGCCGAAATGCATCCCGGCCGGATCGACCTGGGACTGGGGCGGGCCCCTGGGGCGGATATGGCCGTGATGCGGGCGCTTCGCCGGTCCATGGACCGGGGTGAGGACTTCCCTCAGGACGTGGTCGAATTGCTGACCTATCTCGGCACCCCACGGCCCGAGGCCGCGGTACGCGCCCTGCCGGGTGAGAACACCCATGTCCCGGTCTGGATCCTGGGATCGTCGCTTTACGGGGCACAACTGGCCGCACATCTGGGTCTGCCCTATGCTTTCGCCGCGCATTTCGCCCCAGCGGCACTGGAGCAGGCGCTGGCCATCTACCGACAGCGCTTTCAGCCGTCCGAGGCCTGCCCACAGCCGCACTTTATGCTGGCGATGAATGTCTTCGCCGCGGATACGGATGCGGAAGGTGGGCGGCTGCGAACCTCCATGCAACTGGCCTTTGCCCAGTTGCGCATGGGGCGTCCCGGCAAGCTGCCCCGCCCGGTCGATCGCATTGAGGACGCCCTGCCGCCCGGGGTTCTGGCCAGCGTCAACGAGGCGCTGCAGATCACCGCTGTCGGCGGCCCTGCACAGGTCCGGTCACAGATCGCGGCGATTCTGGCTCGCTACACCCCGGATGAGGTGATCATCACCGGCCAGATCCACGACCACGCGGCACGCTGTCGATCCTTTGAAATTGCCGCTGACGTTCTGAGGGATCTGGGCGCGCACTGATCCGCAGCGATCAGGGGCACACGCATTTGCAGACAAACCCCATTCCGAACATCGCCCCGATCCCGCCCCGGCGCTGGCAACGATGACCAAAAGAAAATCCCGCCGAGCAGAGCACCCGGCGGGATTGGAACATTCAGTCCATGGCAGCGGCTGTTATTCGCGGTTGCCCATGAATTGCAGCAGGAACATGAACATGTTGATGAAGTCCAGGTACAGACTGAGGGCGCCCATGATCGCGGCCTTGCCCAGCCATTCCTGATCCCCGGCCGAGGCCATCTGGATATAGGTGGTCTTGATCTTCTGGGTGTCATAGGCGGTCAGCCCAGCGAAGATCAGAACCCCGATCACCGAAATGGCAAAGGACATGGCCGATGAGGCGATGAACATGTTCACGATCATCGCCACGATCAGACCAATCAAGCCCATCATCAGGAAGGTGCCCATTGCCGACAGGTCCTTCTTGGTGGTGTAGCCATAGAGGCTCAGCCCCGCGAAGGCGATGGCGGTCACCAGGAAGGTGGTGGCGATGGAGGTACCGGTGAAGACCAGGAAGATCGAGCTGATCGACAGCCCCATCACGGCGGCAAAGGCATAGAACACGGTCTGGGCGGTGGCCGCCGACATGCGGTTGATCCCGGCCGAGAAGCCGAAGACGAACAGCAGGGGCGCCAGCATCACCAGCCATTTCAACGGCGAGGTATAGATCGCCGCACCAAAGCTGGTCAGATAGCTGTTGGCCCCGATCTGAGCCACGGCACCGCTGGGATCGCTGGTCACGGCCAGCCCGGCCACGGCCCAGGCGACAAGCGCGGTGATCAGCATGCCCACCGACATTGTGCCGTAAACTTTGTTCATATGGGCGCGGAGGCCCTCATCGATCTGCGCGGTGCGAACGCCGGCCCCTGCGCGGATCGTCTGATAATCAGCCATATGATCCCTCCTGATCACTTCAACACTGTCGCGGCCCGAAAGACCACAACCACCGGGTCTTTATATCGTGCGGGGACACGTGTTTTTCAAGCAATTGTAGCCCTGAAACGGCCGATCACGCAATCGTTGACGGTTTCTGCCCAGCAATTGCGCGGCAGGCCCGAAAACCGGCATGCTTCAAGCGATCCCGGGGGTGATGTCAGGGATGAAAGCATGGTCGAACAAGAGAGACCAAAATTTTAAAAAATATAATTAAAATAAATAATTGGGCTGCAAAGTTCATGCATCAGGCTGCGGATAGCTCCTGGGGGAACTGTTCGGGTGGTACGCGCACTCGACAAAGGTCGCACACACTCCAGGGATTTGATCGCACCATGCGATCTTGAAAAAATGGTGCGGGTGGAGGGACTTGAACCCCCACGCCTTACGGCGCCAGAACCTAAATCTGGTGCGTCTACCAATTTCGCCACACCCGCAGATCGCCACGATTCCCCAACGGGACGGTGGCTGGCCGGCTGTCTAGCAAAGCCGAAGCGGCGAGGCGAGGCGAAAGTTTACT
>JBKDZR010000036.1:0-3842 GCA_047971485.1 Qingshengfaniella sp.
ATCATCATCACCACCCATTTCATGGAAGAGGCCGAATATTGCGACCGCATCGCCATTCAGGATGCGGGACAGATGCTGGCCATCGGCACACCACGCGCGGTGCGCGAAATGGCCGGTGACGGGGGGGCGCGTGATATGAACAGCGCCTTTATCGCCATTGTCGAAGCCGCCCGTACGGGCAGCAGGGCAGCGGCATGATCTCTCCCACGCGCCTGATCGCCCTGATCCGCAAGGAAACCCGCCAGATGCTGCGCGACCGCAGCAATCTGTTTGTCGGGTTGCTGCTGCCGGTGGTGATGATCCTGCTGTTCGGCTATGGGCTGTCCTTTGACGTGACCAACGCCCGGATCGCCGTGGTGATGGAGGATAGCTCTGCCCTCACCACGACGATCGTCGCGGGGCTGGCCGGATCGGATTATCTGGATCCGATCTGGACCTGGTCACTGCGCGATGCCGAACAGATGATCCGCTTCGGCCAGGCCGATGCGATCCTGCGCGTGCCGGCCGGGTTCATGCGGGATCTGACTGCAGGCAGTGGCGCGATGCAACTGATCCTGAACGGCGTTGATTCCAACACCGCCCAGTCGATCGAGGGCTATGCCAACAGCGCCATCCAGACCGCGATGCAGCATCTGGCCGATCAGGGCGGGCTGGCCCCCACAAGCGCCAATGTGCAGGTCGTGTCACGCGTCTGGTTCAACGAGGCCAATGACAGCGCCTGGTTCGTCGTGCCGGGCCTGATCGTGCTGGTGATGACGCTGATCGGGGCGTTCCTCACCTCGCTGCTGATCGCGCGGGAATGGGAACGCGGCACGCTGGAAAGCCTGTTCGCCACCCCTGCCCGCCCGCTGGAGATGGTGCTGGCCAAGCTGGCCCCCTATCTGGTCATCGGCGTGATCGACCTGGTCCTGTGCCTCTTGGCAGCCAAGGTCGTTTTCGGTGTGCCGATCCGCGGATCGCTGTGGATCATCGGGCTGTCCTCACTTCTGTATCTTCTGGTGTCGCTGGCACTGGGGCTGGTGATCTCGGGCATCACGCGCAATCAGTTTGCCGCCAGCCAGGTGGCGCTGCTGGTCAGCTTTTTGCCGGCGCTGATGCTGTCGGGCTTTGTCTTCGATCTGCGCAATGTACCGGTCTTCATCCAGATCGTCAGCCACGCCCTGCCCGCAACGCATTTCATGGGGCTGGTCAAGACGCTGTTCATGGCCGGCGACTACTGGCCGCAGATCCTGCGCGCCAATGCCGCGCTGGCCGCCTATGCGGTGGTGCTGATCGCGGTCGCGCAGCGCAAGCTGGCCAAGACGCTGGAGTGATCCCATGGCCGCGCTGATCCTGTACATTACCCAGACCATCGCCTTGATCCAAAAGGAACTTCTGGCAATCCTGAAGGATCCGTCCAGCCGCACCTTGCTGATCGCGCCGGCATTGATGCAGACACTGCTGTTCGGCTATGGCGCCACCTATGACCTGACCCATGCCCCCTATGCTGTACTGGATCACAGCCGCAGCGCCGCCTCGGCTGAAATCCTTGCGCGGATCGAAGGCACCGGCGTGTTCACCCAGATTGCGACCCTGGACAACAGCACCCAGATCGCCGCGCAGATCGACAGCGGCGATGCGCTGCTGGTAGTTGTGATCCCGCCCGACTTCGCGTCCCATCTGGCGGCCGGACGCACGGCGGATATGCAGATCATCCTTGACGGGCGCAATTCGGCCACGGCGGGGGCGGCATCGCGCCAGATCGGCACGATTGTTGCAGGCTATAACCAGTCGATCGGTCAGACCCTGCCAATCACAATCACCCGCCGGGCGTGGTTCAACCCCAATTACGAATCGCGCTGGAACTTGATGCCGGCGATGATCGCCTCGCTCAGCATGCTGCAAACCCTGCTGCTGGCCGCGCTATCGGTGGCACGGGAACGTGAACAGGGCACGTTTGACCAGCTTCTGGTGACGCCGCTGACACCCTCGCAGATTCTGATCGGCAAGGCGCTGCCCTCCATCATGGTCGGACTGGGGCAATCAACGATCATCTTTCTGGTTATCCTGTTGTGGTTTCAAATCCCCTTTGCCGGCCAGATCTGGCTTCTCTATTTCGGGCTTCTGGTTTTCACGACGGCTGCGGTCGGGATCGGGTTGTCGATCTCGGCGGTGTCGCTGTCGATGCAGCAGGCCATGCTGTATACGTTCCTGCTGATGATGCCCTTGATGCTGCTGTCAGGCCTGATCACGCCGGTCGGCAACATGCCGCAGGTTCTGCAAATCGCGACCTACGCCAACCCCCTGCGCTTTGGCATCGACATCGTGCGGCGGATCTATCTGGAGGGCGCGACCTTCGCCGATATCGCCCCGGCCTTGCTGCCGCTGATCATCCTGGCCGCGCTCACCCTGCCCTTGGCGGCATGGCTGTTTCGTCATCGCCTGGGCTGAGTGCCCGGGGCAGCGTCGCTCAGATCACCCCAGACTGGCCATCCCGGGAAAGGTTTCCAGCAACCACCAGCTCATCCGCGAAAAGACGCCGGTCATCATCGCGATCCCGACCGCAAGCAGCAGCAGGCCCATGGTCTTCTCGATCAGCCCCATGTGCCGCTTGAGCCGCGCCATCACCCCCGTCGCCCGATCAATGAACACCGCAACCAGCAGGAACGGCACCCCCAGCCCCAGCGCATAGATCCCCAGCAAGGTCGTGCCCCGGGCAATCGAGGCCTCATTGGCGGCCAGGGTAAGGATGACCCCCAGTTGCGGACCGATACAGGGCGTCCAACCGAAGGCAAAGGCCAGCCCCAGAACATAGGCGCCAAAGGCACTGCCACCACGGTCCCCTGCATCCAGCCGCACCTCACGGTCCAGCAGTGGGATACGGAATACGCCCAGGAAATGCAGCCCGAACACAGCGACGACCACGCCGGCAATCCGGGCAAAAAGCGTCTGATTCTGCAAGAAAAACGCACCAAAGGCCGATGCAGTGAACCCCAGAAACAGGAACACCGTACTCAGCCCCAGCACGAAAAATGCCGCCGCCCCCAAGGTGCGCATCCGGGCACCTTCGCTGGCCTCCACCGGTCCCTCGGTCGCCTGCAACGTCACACCGCCCATATAGGCCAGATAGGGGGGCACGATAGGCAAGACACAGGGTGACAGAAAAGACAGCATGCCGCCAAGCAGCGCCACGGCCATGGCCGGCACCAGGCCGGCGTCAATGATCTCGATCCCGAACATGTCGTCCCGCTAAGCACTTATCCAGAGGCTGACAATTTTCCGGTTCGAACGCACAGCCGCTCCATCAGGTCATGCGCGTCATCCGGTCCAGCATTTTCACGAAACGCTATAGACCAGGCGCCCCCCAAGGTCACGCCGTCGGGCATAACATTCACGTGGCCTTCCGCCACCCCTGCGCCTATTTTCGCAGCCATGAAAACCGATCTTGAAATCGACGCAATCGGACTGTTATGCCCCCTGCCCGTGTTGCGCGCCCGCAAACGCATGCAAGCCCTGGAACCGGGCCAAATCGTCTGCCTGCTGGCCGACGATCCAGCCGCCATCATTGACGTGCCCCATTTCTGCACCGAGGCCGGGCACACCCTGCTGGCAAGTGAACAGGCCGAAAAAGGCCGGCGCTACTATATCCGCAAAGGATAGCGCCGGCCGGGATCCTGGATCACGCCGCCCAAAACCAACGCCGGGTTTTGGGCGAAGCAGGTCTTAACGACCCGATGACCACCAACCGCGCCGCTTTGGACGGTTCTCCGGCTGCGGGGCCTCTTCGGTCGCCACCGTGGCCAGGCTGTCCTGGGACAGTTCCTCGGCGACAACGGCCACCGGGGCCGCAGAGGGCTCCGGGA
>JBKDZR010000037.1:0-9205 GCA_047971485.1 Qingshengfaniella sp.
GCCAAGAAATACACCAACCGTGGCCTGCAAGTCCTTGATCTTATTCAGGAAGGCAATATCGGCCTGATGAAGGCGGTGGACAAGTTCGAATACCGCCGGGGCTATAAGTTCAGCACCTATGCGACCTGGTGGATCCGTCAGGCGATCACCCGGTCCATTGCGGATCAGGCCCGCACCACCCGCATCCCCGTGCACATGATCGAAACGATCAACAAGTTGGTGCGCACCGGCCGCCAGATGCTGCATGAAATCGGCCGCGAACCGACACCCGAGGAACTGGCCGAAAAGCTGCAGATGCCGCTGGAAAAGGTTCGCAAGGTGATGAAGATCGCCAAGGAACCGATCAGTCTGGAAACCCCCATCGGCGATGAAGAAGACAGCCAGCTGGGTGATTTCATCGAGGACAAGAACGCGATCCTGCCGCTGGACAGTGCCATTCAGGACAACCTGAAGGAAACCACAACGCGGGTTCTGGCATCGCTGACGCCGCGTGAGGAGCGGGTGCTGCGGATGCGCTTTGGCATCGGGATGAACACGGATCACACGCTGGAAGAGGTCGGTCAGCAGTTCAGTGTGACCCGCGAACGGATCCGCCAGATTGAGGCCAAGGCCCTGCGCAAGCTCAAGCATCCCAGCCGCTCGCGCAAGTTGCGCAGTTTCCTTGATCAGTAAAATCCGGGGTCAGTCACCGGGTCAGTCACGGGGGCCGGTGGCCGGCGCATGCGGATGTTCACGGTTTTCCTGATCGGAGCGGCGGCGATTGCCGCACTTGCCTGGGTCTTGGGCGGGCAAGGGCGGCAACAGGCGGATTTCATCGCCCACAATGGCTATCGCGTTACACCGGGTCCGGGGGACGGGCAGTTCACCGTTCTGGCCCGCTCGGGCGGGGCGGGGCCGGATTTCTTTTGTGCCGCAGGGGATTATGCCTGGCGCCGGCTGGATCAACCCCAAAATCGGCGGATCGCTGTGGTTGATCCGATTGCCGAGGATGCGGGCGGGCGCCGCCGCGCCGTTTTCGCCCTGGAGGACGGGGATGGGCTGGGCAGTGTTCAGGTTACCGCCGGGCGTGCTGGGGAAAGTTTGACCATCGCCCATGCTGTGGCCCTTTGCGCTGCAGAGTGACCCGGGCTGAACGCGAAGGGTTGATTGGCCCTGCGCGCATTTGGGTGATAGGTTTGCCCATGTGATCCGCCCGCTACAGGGCTGGCAGATACAGGGAATGTGCCATGTCTCGCTTTGCATCTTCTTTTTTCGGGGCACTTGCCTTGTCGGCGGCTGTCCTGGGTGCGCAGGCGGCCAATGCCGGTCCGGCTGGCGGGTTTGTTGCCCGTAACGGCTATATCGTTCAGCCGATCGCGGGCAGTGATGCGTTTACCGTTCTGGGCAAGGCCGGCGGGGCAGGGCCGGATTATTTCTGTGCTGCGGCGGATTACGCCTATCGCCGGCTGGGTGTGTCGGATGTCGATCGGGTCGTGCTGATCAATCCGGTTGCCCCGGATCCAGCCTTTAACGGGCGGCGCAGCGGGGCCTTTCGGGCCGTATCGCGTGATCAGGTGCCGCCGCGGACCGGGTTGACCGTGAGCATGCGCCAGGCCGGGGAAAACCTGCAAATCGCCCATGGACGCAACCTGTGCGACCAGCGGAAAATATTCCTGGACGACTGACGCATGGGCACAGTGCTGACCGAACTGACCCTCCCGACAACTGGTCCGGGATGTTACGAGATCACCGGGCAGGTCGCCGGCTGGCTGACCCGGACGCGCCCGAAAGCGGATGGAGTGTTGACGATCTTCGTGCGGCACAGTTCCGCTTCGCTTCTGATTCAGGAAAATGCCGATTCGGATGTGCAGGTAGACCTGCTGGGGTATCTTGATCGGTTGGTGCCCCAGGCCAGTGATCCTTCGATGGGCTGGTTGCGCCATGTGACCGAGGGGCCGGACGACATGCCGGCCCATATCAAGGCAGCGCTGTTGCCCGTGTCCCTCTCGGTACCGGTTCAGGGCGGTCGCATGACGCTGGGGCGTTGGCAGGGCATCTATCTCGTCGAACACCGGTTGGCCCCACACACCCGTCAGGTGGTGCTGGCGTTCAGTTGACCGGGGTCACATAGATTTCGCGGACGCAGGCCCGGGGGTCCTGATCCAGGGCGGCCATGACGGCGCGGGCAATGTCCTCTGGCTGCAGCTTGTCGGGTTTGGGGGTGTTGAAAAATGGCGTGTCGACCATGCCGGGCGAGATCAGGGTGCAGCGCCCACCCCATTCGGCCATTTCATCCGCCAGATTGCCTGCGAACCCGTGGATGAACCACTTCGTCGCCCCGTAGATTGAGCCCTTCAGATGCATGCGCCCGGCCATCGACCCGGTGACCAGGAAATGGCCTCGGGTCTGGCGCAGGTGGGGCAGGGCGGCCTTGGCGGTGTAAAGGACAGCCATGATGTTCAGGTCGACCATGCCGCGCCAGTCCGCGATATCGCCGCCCTCGGTGCCGTGATGGCGCGATCCGCGCCCGGCATTGGCGAAGACCGCGTCGATTTGGCCAAAGGCTGTGGTTGTCGCGTGCAGGGCGCGTTCGACCTGGGCGGGATCGGTAACGTCACCGGGCAGCGGGCAGGCCACCTGCGGGCTGCCCAGCGTTTCGGCCTGTTCGGCCAGCGCGTCGCCGCTGCGCGCCATCAGCCCCAGTTTCCAGCCCGCCTTGGCCGCCGCGCGGGCTGTTGCCGCACCGATTCCGCTTGATGCGCCGGTGATGAAAAGAACCTTTCCGGTCATGGTCTGCCTCCGTTGCTGCGCTTGGTTTGAGCCTTCAGACTGCGCGATGGTGGATCTCGTCGCAACACAGGATTGAATCTGTATCTAGTGGTTAAAATTCCCCCCTACCCAAGCGCTGGCGGTCTTTCTATAGTCGCGGAAAGTCAGCACCGATCCGTCGGCATGGGAAGAAAGGCCACTGCATGCGCTGTCCGTTTTGCGGAAATGTTGATACTCAGGTTAAGGATTCCCGGCCCGCTGAGGACCACGTGGCGATCCGGCGGCGGCGGTTTTGCCCTGAATGCGGGGGACGATTTACCACCTATGAACGGGTGCAATTGCGTGATCTGGTGGTCATCAAGACCAATGGCCGGCGCGAGGATTTCGACCGGGACAAGATGGAACGGTCCATCCGTATCGCCTGCCAGAAACGGCCGATTGAACCGGATCGGATGGAAAAGATGATTTCCGGGATTGTGCGGCGTCTGGAATCCCTGGGCGAGCAGGACATCCCCTCCAACACGATCGGGGAGATCGTAATGGAAACGCTGGCCCGGATCGATACGGTGGCCTATGTGCGGTTTGCCAGTGTTTACAAGAACTTCCAGGCTGCGGATGATTTCGATAAATTCGTATCCGAATTGCGCCCCGGCGTGCCGCAAGACACGTGACCCATCCGGATGATGTCCGCCACATGGCGCATGCGCTGGCGTTGGGGCGGCGCGGGTTGGGGGTCTGTTGGCCCAATCCGGCGGTCGGCTGCGTTATTGTGGCCGATGGCCGGGTTGTCGGGCGCGGTTGGACCCGTCCGGGGGGGCGGCCCCATGCCGAACCGGTGGCGCTGGATCAGGCAGGGGCAGCGGCGCGGGGAGCGACCGCCTATGTAACGCTGGAACCCTGCGCCCATCATGGCCGGACGCCGCCCTGTGCGGATCGGCTGATTGCGGCGGGGATCGGACGGGTGGTGGTGGCCCTGCGCGACCCGGATCCACGGACCGATGGCGGCGGTCTTGCACGGTTGCGGGCCGCCGGGATTGAGGTGACCGAGGCGGTTCTGGCGGATCAGGCCGCCGCAGATCATGCCGGGTTCCTGCTGCGGGTGCGGCAGGGGCGTCCGATGCTGACTCTGAAACTGGCAGCCAGTTTCGATGGCCGCATCGCCACGGCCACGGGGGAAAGCCGCTGGATCACTGGTCCTGCGGCGCGCCGGATGGTGCATGGGGAACGCGCCTGCCATGATGCGGTGATGGTGGGGGGCGGAACGGCGCGGGCCGATGATCCGCTGTTGACGGTGCGCGATCTTGGTGTCGCGCATCAGCCGGTTCGGGTGATCGCCGCGCGCCTTCTGGACCTGCCCGAAGAGGGGCGCCTGGCGGCCAGCGCGGCGGAGATTCCGTTGATTCTGTTGCATGGTCCGGATGCCGATCCGGCGCGGCGTGCGGCCTGGGCGGCGCGCGGGGCCGAGTGTCTGGAGGTGGGTCTCGGTCCTGACGGCCATCTTGATCCGGTGGCAATGCTGCAGGTTTTGGGTGCGCGGGGGCTGACCCGGGTGTTCTGCGAAGGCGGCGGGGATCTGGCGGCGGCGCTGCTGTCGGCAGGGCTGGTGGATGCGCTGATCGGCTTTAGCGCGGGTGTGGCTCTGGGTGCCGAGGGACGGCCTGCCCTTGGCGCGCTTGGCCTGTCACGCCTGGCCGAGGCACCGCGCTTTGATCTGGAGGGGACCCGCCAGATCGGGGCCGATGTGGTGCATCGCTGGCGGCGCGCCGTCCCCTGAGACGGCAGGCCAGCGGCTGTTCAGTTGGGGTTCGATACGGTCTGAACCGAGGCGACGGTGGTGATTGATGTTCCCAGGATGGCCGAGATCGCCTTGTTGAATTGCGAGATCGGCGCCTCGGTCACATAAAGCGTATCCTCGTCGCGAATGGTAAAGGTCCGGGCGGCGAACAGGCCCTTGCCTTCGGTCAGGTTGAACACATAGGCGATCTTTTGGGGGCCGGTCAGGTCCGGCTGGCCGGTGATCCGGCGGGCAATGTCCTGGTTTTCCTCGCGCAGCAGGAAGATGCCCGTGGGATCGGCGGTGGTGGTTGACAGCCCGCCGACCTGGGCCAAAGCCTCGATCGCAGACAGTTCCTGGCTTTCAAAGCGGATCCGGGCCTGCCGCCCGGTGGCGCCAAGGGCCACGTAATACCGTTCGTCGTTTTCCACCAACACCCGATCGCCTTCGCGCAGTGCGATGTCATTGGCCGGTGTGGCATAGAGCGAATCGAACCAGATCGTGCCGCTGGTGGTGCCCCGCAGGACCGTGACCTTGGCGATCTCGGGTTCGATGGTCAGGCCGCCGGCCCGGGCCAGCATTGCCGAGAGCGTCCGGGTCGAGCGTTCGATCGGATAGACGCCCTGGGCGCCGACCATCCCGGAAACCGAGACGGTGGCCCCATCGCCGGCGATGCGGGTCACCATGACCTGGGGGTCGGGGGTTTGCGTGCCCAGGGTTTCGCTGATTTCGTTGCGTAGCTGATCGGGGGTTTTGCCCGCCGCGCGGATCCGTCCGACATAGGGCACGAAGATATCGCCGGTGCTGTCGACCTGGATCCGTTCCAGCGGGGCCGGGCTGCCCCCGATGCCCAACAAGCCCTCGGGCACGTTTTCCCAGACCATCATGCCCAACGTGTCGCCGGCCCGGATCGTATCGGCATTCAGGACGGGTGCATTGCGAAAGCCGGGTGAAAAGGCAAGGGTCGGGGTATATTCGGCGGCGCGCGCGATGCTGTCATTGACCGTGACGACATAGGTATCGCCGGCGCGCTGGACGGAACTGTCAAAGATTTCGCCCTTGCTGGGGCCGGTTCGGGGGATCATGCCCTGACAGGCGGACAGGCCCAGACTGAGCGCGCCGGCCAGGGCAAGCTTCAGGCCACCGGTAAGAAGCTGCACGATATGTCCCCCGTTTCGGTTCCTGCCGTTTGGCCATGGCTATCCCCATTTTGTCCGATCCGCCAGCGGCGGGGGCGGGAAACGGGGAATGGGCGGGCAGGTGTGACGCCCCGGTCGCAGCCACCGCCCCGGCTTGCGCCGCAGCGCGGGCTTGGGTATCCCCAACGGACAAGGCGGGAGCGCAGCCATGTTCACCGGACTTATCACCGATCTTGGAACCGTTCTGGGGGTGACCCGGCAGGGGGGATTTCGGGTGCGGATCGCCACCGGCTATGACACGGCGGGGATTGTGCAGGGGGCCTCGATCGCCTGTGACGGGGTGCGCCTGACGGTGATCGACCGGGGCGGGGAGGGTCCCGGATCCGGCTGGTTCGAGGTTCAGGCCTCGACCGAGACGCTGGCCCGGACCACGCTGGGTGACTGGCAGGTCGGGACCCGGGTCAATCTGGAGCGGGCGCTGAGATTGGGCGATGAACTGGGGGGACACATCGTTTCGGGCCATGTCGATGGCGTGGCTGAAATCGTTGCCCAGGATCCTGACAGCAACAGCCTGACCCTTCGGGCCCCCGAGGCACTGGCCCGTTTTCTGGCGCCGAAAGGATGTGTGGCACTGAACGGCACCTCGCTGACGGTTCATCGGGTCGAGGGATCGCATTTCAGTGTGACACTCATCCCCCGCACCCGGGATGTGACGGGCTGGGGTACGGCCCGGATCGGGGATCGGGTAAATCTGGAAATCGACATGCTGGCCCGCTATGTTGCCCGGCTGCGGGAATGGGACTGATCTGTCCCCTTGCGCGCGGCCCCGTCCGGCCACTGGTCAATCCGGGGCCGGTGCTTTATGTGGCCGACGATGACTGACGGAGCCCCCATGTCCCAGACAGATTACAGTTCGGCCATTTCCTCGGTCGAGGAAATCCTTGAGGATGCCCGCAATGGCCGGATGTTCATCCTGGTCGATCACGAGGATCGCGAGAATGAGGGCGATCTGGTCATTCCCGCGCAGATGGCGACGCCCGAGGCGATCAACTTCATGGCCACCCACGGCCGCGGCCTGATCTGTCTGGCGCTGACCAGCAAGCGGATCGACGCGCTTGGTTTGCCGCTGATGGCCTCGCAGAATTCCAGCCGGCACGAGACCGCCTTTACCACCTCGATCGAGGCCCGTGAGGGGGTGACCACCGGCATTTCCGCCCATGATCGCGCACGCACCGTTGCCGTGGCGATTGATGGGTCCAAGACCGGCACCGATATTGCGACGCCCGGGCATGTGTTTCCGCTGCGGGCCCGCGACGGTGGGGTTCTGGTCCGGGCTGGCCATACTGAGGCGGCTGTTGATATCGCGCGGCTGGCGGGGCTGAACGAATCGGGCGTGATCTGTGAAATCATGAACGAAGACGGCACCATGGCCCGCCTGCCGGACCTGATCGCCTTTGCCCAGATGCACAACCTGAAGGTCGGCACGATTTCCGATCTGATCGCCTATCGCCGGCGCTATGACAATCTGGTCCAGGCGACGGCGGAACGGGTGGTCACGTCTGAATTTGGCGGTGAATGGAAGATGCAGATCTTCACCGATGCCAGCCATGGCGATGAACATATCGTTCTGGTGCGGGGCGACATTTCCGGGCCTGAACCGGTTCTGGTTCGGATGCACGCGCTGGATCCGTTGCAGGATATCGTCGGGTTGGGCGGTGCGGGTCGGACTGCGGAATTTGGCCGCGCCATGGGCCTGATCGCCCAGGAGGGGCGGGGCGTTATGGTGTTGCTGCGCGATACCACCCTCAAACTGTTGGCCGAAGATGCCAGTCCTCAGACCCTGCGCCGCTATGGGCTGGGGGCGCAGATCCTCAGTTCGCTGGGGTTGTCGAACCTTGTCCTTCTGACCAATTCGCCGCGTCCCCGTGTTGTCGGGCTCGAAGCTTACGGGCTGTCGATTGCCGGGACCCGCGCCGTTCCGCTGGAGTAACCCATGGCCGGTGAAAGCCACACCACCCTGCCGCGTCCCGTTTTCGAAGGGCCGGCCCCGCGTGTTCTGATCGTCTGTTCGCCCTATTACGGCGAGATCGCGGCACAGATGGTTGCCGGTGCGCGCGCCGAGATCGAGGCCGCCGGGGGTCTGGCCGAGGTGATCGAGGTTCCCGGCGCGCTTGAGGTGCCGATCGCAATCCGCATCGCCCATCGTGGCGGCGATTATGATGGGTTCGTCGCCTTGGGCTGTGTCATTCGCGGCGAGACGACGCATTATGAAACCGTCTGCAATGACAGCTCGCGCGCGATCACCCTGCTGGGGCTGGAAGGCGCCTGCATTGGCAACGGGATCCTGACCGTTGAAACCCTTGAACAGGCCCAGGTCCGCGCCGATGCGGCGGTCCAGAACAAGGGCGGCGGGGCGGCGGCGGCGGCGCTGCATCTGATTGCGCTCAGCCGGCGGTTTTCGGGACAGGGCAAAGGGGTGGGCTTTCGTCCCGGTGGCCTGTCCCTGGCCGATCGTGGCGCCGGGGGGCCGAAGACCGTATGACCGACCCGACAGGTAAACCCAGGACAGGCAAGCGGCCGCTTGCCGAGCGACGCCAGCTGAAATCGGCGGCACGGTTTTTTGCGGTGCAGGCGCTGTTCCAGATGGAGGCGTCGGGGGCCTCTTTCGACAAGGTGGTGCGTGAATTCACCGATTACCGCTTTGGCGAGCATTTCGAGGACTATGACATGGCCGAGGGCGACCCCCGCCTGTTCCGCCGGATTGTCGAGGATGCCGTGTCCCATCAGGCGCGGATCGACCAGATGACGGATCGGGCGTTGGTGGCGAAATGGCCTATTGCGCGCATTGATCCGACATTGCGGGCGCTGACCCGCGCGGCGGGGGCCGAGCTGGTTGCCCATGAAACGCCTCCAAAGGTGGTTATCGTGGAGTATGTACAGATCGCCCAGGCCTTCTTTCCCGAGGGGCGTGAGGCGGGCTTTACCAATGCCGTTCTCGACCACATGGCCCGCGAGGCCCGTCCCGAGGCCTTTTGAGATCAGCGGTTTTGCCGTGGTATCACTGGGGCTTAGGGCTCAATCATTTGGGGATGTCGGCTTTGCGGACAAAGTTGTCGTTCATCCCCTTGGGGCAGGAAAAGCCCGGAACGGGCGCCGCGTCATCACTGGGGCGGCCCACCGGTCTGGCGCTCTGGCTGAAGGCAACGCAACGCTTAAAGGTCGCGTACCACGGCTGTCATAAATCGCGCCGTTCATATGTTGGGTGCGCCAGCCCCGGGTCCGGCGCTGGCGCGGCTGGGTCTGCTGTGTCAGCGTCAACAAGGCCGCAGAGCCGACTTGCACAGGCGAAAAGAGGCACAGATCCCGGATCTCGCTGCTCTGACAGGGATCTTTGATGGTGGGGCATGTGGCGGGCCCGCAGCAACCGTGGTGGTGCGCATTCCCGAGGACCTGTATATACAGGTGGGCGCCAGGTAACCGGACCAGGGCCCGGACAGAGCCAGCTCCCTCGGAGTTGCTTAAGGCCACCGGAATAGAGCCACGA
>JBKDZR010000038.1:0-55192 GCA_047971485.1 Qingshengfaniella sp.
GGGGGGGCAGCCCTCGCGGAATCGGGGGAAGTATCGAACAGATCGGCCATGGGCTCAGAGTATCGCGAATCGGGTAGCGTGACAAAAATGAACCCGACCATCAGGCCGGGTTCCCTCAATCCTGTCGCAAAGCCGGGACTCACGCCTCTTCGGCGGCTTCCTCGGCTGCGACCCGGGCGCGATCACCGGCGCCCTTGGCGTCAACATCGCGGTCGACGAATTCGATGATCGCCATCGGGGCCATGTCACCGTAACGGAAACCCGCCTTGATGATGCGGACATAGCCACCCTGACGATCCTTGTAACGCGGGCCCAGCACCTCGAACAGTTTTGCCACATAGGCATCCTGCTTGAGTTGGCTGCCAGCCTGACGACGGGCGTGCAGATCACCGCGTTTGCCCAGGGTAATCAGCTTTTCAACAATCGGGCGCAGTTCCTTGGCCTTGGGCAGGGTGGTCTTGATCTGCTCATGCTCGATCAGCGAGCCAGCCATGTTGGCGAACAGCGCCTTGCGGTGTTCGTGGGTACGGTTAAGGCGACGATAGCCTCTTGCGTGACGCATCTTTCAGGTCCTTCGTGTTTTGCTTTGTCCGGCCCCCGTGCGTAGCAGGGGCTCTCCTTGGGGCGGAATTGCCCGGGTCGTGCGGTGGCGGCCCCAACCGGACCGCCGCCATGGATCAGAAATGATCTTCGAATTTCTTGGCCAGATCTTCGATATTGTCGGGCGGCCAATCCTCGACATCCATGCCCAGATGCAGGCCCAGACCCGAGAGAACTTCCTTGATCTCGTTCAGAGACTTGCGCCCGAAGTTCGGGGTACGCAGCATCTCGGCCTCGGTTTTCTGGATCAGATCACCAATATAGACAATGTTGTCGTTCTTCAGGCAGTTGGCCGAACGCACGGACAGTTCCAGTTCATCAACCTTCTTCAGAAGCAGCGGGTTGAATTCCAGCCCGTCATCTTCCATTTCCGAGCGCGCGGGCTCGGGTTCGTCGAAGTTGACGAAGACCTGCAACTGATCCTGAAGGATGCGGGCGGCATAGGCCACAGCATCATCAGGGGTGACCGAACCGTCGGTTTCCAGTTTCAGGGTCAGCTTGTCATAGTCCAGAACCTGGCCCTCACGGGTGGGCTGAACATCGTAGCTGACCTTGCGCACCGGCGAATAGATGGCATCAATCGGGATCAGGCCGATGGGCGCATCCTCGGGGCGGTTGCGATCAGCGGCAACATAGCCCTTGCCGGTGTCCACCGTCAGTTCCATGCTCAGCTGCGCCCCGTCGTCGAGGTGACAGATCACGTGATCGCGGTTCAGGATCTCGATCCCGGCGCTTTCCGTAATGTCACCGGCGGTCACCACGCCGGGCCCAGCCTTCTGCACCATCAGACGCTTGGGGCCTTCGGCATCCATGCGAATCGCCACGCCCTTGAGGTTCAGAACGATGTCCGTCACGTCTTCGCGCACGCCGGAAACGGACGAGAATTCGTGCAGCACGTTGTCGATCTGCACGCTGGTGATCGCAGCCCCCTGAAGGGAGGACATCAACACCCGGCGCAGGGCATTCCCCAAGGTCAGGCCAAAGCCACGCTCCAGCGGCTCGGCGACGACGGTTGCGGTCCGTGACGGATCCGCACCCGGCTTGACCTCAAGCTGGGTCGGTTTGATAAGTTCTTGCCAATTTCTTTGGATCATGCCTGTCGCCTCCATGCTCGCCCCCGGCCCATGTCCAAAGCCGGCGACACCCGAGGTAAAAATGACAAATCCGGGCCGTGCCTGTTACAGCGCGGCCCGAATTTGGCGTATCTTGGTCAGACCCGGCGACGTTTCGGCGGGCGGCAACCGTTATGCGCGATCGGCGTCACGGCACGGATCGACGTGTTGTTGAAGCCGACGGCAGCCAGGGCGCGCAGCGCGCTTTCACGACCCGAACCAGGGCCCTGAACCTCGACTTCCAGCGTCTTCACGCCATGTTCCTGCGCCTTGCGACCAGCATCTTCAGCGGCCAGCTGGGCGGCGTAGGGTGTGGATTTCCGCGACCCTTTGAACCCCATGCTGCCGGCGGACGACCAGGAAATGGCGTTGCCTTGAACATCGGAGATCAGGATCTTGGTGTTGTTGAACGAGCTGTTCACATGCGCCACACCAGCGGCGATGTTCTTGCGTTCCTTGCGGCGGGGTGCGCTGCGGCGGGTATCGCGTGCCATTGGTTCTGCCCTCCCTTACTTCTTCTTGCCGGCGATCGGCTTGGCCGGGCCCTTGCGGGTACGGGCGTTGGTGTGGGTGCGCTGACCGCGCACGGGCAGGTTGCGACGATGGCGCAGACCACGATAGCAGCCCAGATCCATCAGGCGCTTGATGTTCATCTGAACATCGCGGCGCAGATCACCTTCCACCGTGTGATTGGCGTCGATATGTTCGCGGATGGCCAGAACCTCGGCATCGCTGAGTTCATTGACCCGGCGCGTCAGGTCGATCCCGACCGAAGTGCAGATCTCATTGGCAGCGGCAGACCCGATCCCATGGATATAGGTCAGGGCGATAGGGACCCGTTTATGGGTCGGGATGTTCACACCGGCAATACGTGCCACGTGGCTTTCCTTTCGTTGCGGTTCCGTAGTTCCAGAACCTTTTTTCACAACATTAGCGGGCCGCTTCAGGGCCCGCCTCTGCCGATCTCCGGTGCCCGGCACAGCCCGAGGGCGGCAAGGCGCATTCGATTCTCTCGTGGAGAAGCTGTCAGCTAAAGCTTTTCCGATAGGCGGTCAAGAGGGCTTTAACGCGATGTCAAGCGCTTACCCACCACAACCGGAAATTGCAGGTCAGCGATCCAGAATCGCGCTGATCTGGGCCGCCACCTCATCCATGGATTTCAGGCCATCCACCGTCTTGAGCCCGGTTTTGGCGTAGTAATAGCCCTGCAGCGGTGCCGTGCTTTTGTAATAAGCCCGCAGCCGGTCGGCGAAGACCTCGGGCGTGTCATCGGCGCGCACCGGCTGACCGGCAGCCTGCGCCTCTTTGGCGCGGTTGACGATCCGGCCGACAAGCGCCTCATCGTCCACCACCAGCTCGATCACCGCATCCAGGGTATGGCCCGTGGATTGCAGCAGATCGCCAAGCGCATCGGCCTGGGCCAGGGTACGCGGGAACCCGTCAAAGATGAACCCGGATCCACCGCCGGCCTCCAGCTTTTCGCGGATCAGGCCGATCACGATTTCATCGGTGACCAGCTCACCACGGGCCATGACATCGGCCACGCGCTTGCCCATCGCCGAACCCGAAGCCTTTGCTTCGCGCAGCATGTCCCCGGTGGACAGCTGGATCATCCCACGCTCGTCAACCAGACGCTTCGCCTGGGTACCCTTGCCGGCCCCCGGCGGTCCCAAAAGAATAATGTTCATCGTCTGCCCCGACCTCCGCGTGCTGGCGTGCCGCTGCGCGAACGTTTCTTGCCGCGCAACTGGGATTTCTCGATCAGCCCTTCATATTGATGGGCCAAAAGATGGCTTTGGACCTGCTGGATCGTGTCCATGGTCACCGACACGACGATCAGCACCGAGGTCCCCCCGAAATAGAAGGGCACGGCCAGCTGGCTACGCAGGATCTCGGGCATCAGGCAAACCAGCGCCAGATAGCCTGCCCCGATCACCAGCACCCGGTTCACCACGTATTCAAGGTATTCCGAGGTCCGCTTGCCCGGCCGGATCCCCGGCACGAAGCCATTCTGGTTCTTCAAGTTATCAGCCACGTCATCGGTCTTGAACGACACGTTATGGGTGTAGAAATAGGTGAAGAACACGATCATCGCCGTGAAGAACAGCAGATAGAGCGGCTGACCCGGCCCGAAATAGGCCAGAACCGTGGACAGGACCGGCCCGGTCTGATTGCCAGAGAAGGTCGCCAGCGTCGCCGGCAGAAGCAACAGGGATGAGGCAAAGATTGCCGGGATCACACCCGCCGGGTTCACCTTGATCGGCAGGTGGCTGGAACCACCGTCATAGACCTTCATCCCCACCTGCCGGCGTGGATACTGGATGTGGATCTTGCGCAAGGCGCGTTCCATGAACACGACGAAGGCGATCACCAGCACGACCATGACGATCACGCCCACGATCACCGCCGGGCTGACCGCACCGGACCGGCCCGAGGCAAAGAACTGGGCCAGGGCGGCAGGAACCTCGGCGATGATGCCGACGAAGATGATCAGCGAAATCCCGTTGCCGATACCCCTGGCTGTGATCTGTTCGCCAAGCCACATCAGGAACATCGTCCCGCCCACCAGGGTGATCAGGCAAGCCACGCGGAAGAACCAGCCGGGATCCGTGACCAGCCCACCGGATTCCAGACTGACCGCCAGACCATAGGCTTGCACGGTCGCCAGCAGAACGGTGCCGTAGCGGGTGTACTGGTTCAGCTTTTTGCGGCCAGCCTCGCCTTCCTTCTTCAGCCGCTCCAGCGGCGACCACATGGCGGCCAGCAACTGAACGATGATCGACGCCGAAATATAGGGCATGATTCCCAGCGCGAAGATCCCCATCCGGGAAATCGCGCCACCGGTGAACATGTTCAGGATCCCGCCAATCCCGGTGGCGGCCTGTTCCATGAACGCGCGCAATTCGCCACCATCAATGCCGGGCACCGGGATATAGGTGCCGAGACGATAAACGACGAGAAGCCCGATGGTGAACAGGATCCGCTGTCTCAGCTCGGTCGCCTTGCCGAAGGCGCCCCAGCTCAGATTGGCGGCCATTTGTTCCGCGGCTGATGCCATATGCATGCCTCTTTCGTACAAGCGCCGCCGAACCGGCTGATCCGGTCGGCGGCGCGGAAAACCTGAGGGCCGATGTAAGCGGCTTCAGCGCCGCTCACAACCAGTTACTCGGCCGCAGCCGCCGCGTTGGTCACGGTCAGCGAACCGCCGGCCTTTGCCACGGCCTCGACCGCCGCGCGCGAGGCGCCGGTGACGGTCAGGGTGACGGCACCCGCCAGTTCGCCCTTGGCCAGGATCCGCACGCCATCCAGCTTGCGGCGAATGACACCGGCGTTCAGCAGCGTATCCTCGTCGATGGGCGCCGAGGCGTCCAGCTTGCCGGCCTCAATGAAGGCCTGGATGTTCGACAGGTTGACCACGGCGAATTTCTTGCGGTTCGGCTTGCTGAAGCCCCGCTTGGGCAGCCGTTGGTAGAGCGGCATCTGGCCGCCCTCATAGGCGTTGATCGCCACACCCGAGCGCGATTTCTGGCCCTTGATCCCACGGCCGGCGGTTTTACCCTTGCCCGAGCCGGGACCGCGCCCAACGCGCATGCGTTTTTTCGTGGCGCCGGGATTGTCGCGCAGTTCGTTCAGTTTCATGTCGCTTCTCCTACCGGAATTGGCCCCCAGCGACGGATGGGCCAAACACGGCGTTTCTTGATGTTGATCTTTTGACAGCGGCCACAACCGGCCACCGCGGGCGTATACGGGCAACGGCGCCATCAATCAAGACCACGCAGCCACATGGCCCGGGGCCACCGGAGCATGCCATCTGGCCAAACCCATTCCTGTCACTGAAAAGAAAAGCGGCGGCACCGGGGAGGAGGATCGGTGCCGCCGTATCAATCAAAGCACCCAGGGAGGAGGAGGGGTGCCTTGGTATCCAATATGGAACTTGTGCTGCGCCTGCACAATAGCCGTGACCGAAAAGCTGCCATGCGCCCAGCGGGACGCTTCTCGGGGCTAGGGGCACCCGAACCGGATCGCCCCGGGATCCAGCCCGACCGATCATGTCGCATATCCCGTTGACGCGAAACAGTTGCCACTCTGCGATGCACAGGCCACACTTGGCCGGAAGTTGGGAGATCCGTGATGCGCAAGTTCCTCGTCGTGCTCGACGACAGCCGAGAATGCCTGAATGCCATACGCTTTGCCGCCATGCGCGCGGCGCGCACCGGCGGCGGGGTTGAAATCCTCGCGATCATCCCGCCCGAGGACTTCAACCACTGGATCGGGGTCGCCGACATCATGCGCGAAGAGGCCCGCGAACGCATCCAGGCCCATTACGAAGTCTTCGCCAAGTGGATGCGCGACCGCCAGAACATCGAGCCCGAACTGGTGATTCGCGAAGGTGAGGGCTTTGCCGAACTGCTGGCCCAGATCCAGGACGACCCCGAGATCGGCATCGTTGTTCTGGGTGCCGGCACCGACAAGAAAGGGCCCGGACCCCTGGTCACACAGATGATGAAAGCCTCCGGTGATCTGCCCGTGCCCTTCACTATTGTCCCCGGCAGCCTGTCCAAGGAACGGCTTGAGGCACTGGTCTGAGCCCATCTTAGAACCATTCCAAATCTTGACAGCCGCGCCCCGGGCCCTCATATCCAAGGCAAACCGTTAGGGGGCCCGCGATGTTCATCCAAACTGAATCCACGCCGAATCCGGCAACGCTGAAATTCCTGCCCGGCCAGGCGGTTCTGGGCACCGGCACAGCCGATTTCCCCAGCGCCGACACAGCCGGGAAATCCCCCCTTGCCCATCGCATCTTCGCTGTCGGCGGGATTACCGGCGTGTTTCTGGGCAGCGATTTCATCACCGTGACCAAGGCGGAAGACACCGACTGGGACCATGTGAAACCCGCCATTCTGGGGGCGATCATGGAACATTACCAGTCCGGCACCCCGGCCATCGAAGGCGAAGCCGAAAGCGCCGGCCATGCCGATCATGACGGACCCGATGCGGCGATCGTCGGCCAGATCAAAGACCTGCTGGACACCCGCGTGCGCCCGGCCGTGGCCCAGGATGGCGGCGACATCACCTTTCACGGGTTTGATCGAGGGATCGTCTATCTGCACATGCAGGGCGCCTGTGCAGGTTGTCCGTCCTCGACCCTGACGCTGAAGATGGGCATCGAAAACCTGCTGCGCCACTATATCCCCGAGGTGGTCGAGGTACGCCCGGTTTCCGTCTGAACACATGACCGGCACGACCCTTCTGGCCTTTGACACATCGGCGGCGCATTGTTCGGCTGCCGTGCTGCGCGGGGATCGGCTGTTGGCCAGCCGCACCGAGGCCATGTCCCGGGGGCAAGCGGAACGGTTGATCAGCCTTCTGGACGAGGTCCTGGCCGAAGGCGACATCCCCTGGGAGGGACTGGATGGCCTTGGCGTCGGCATCGGGCCCGGCAACTTCACCGGCATCCGCATCGCCGTGGCCGCCGCGCGCGGCCTTGCCTTGGCATTGAACCGTCCGGCCATCGGCATCAGCGGGCTTGAGGCGGCCGCCTTCGCACTGCCCCGTCCGATCACCGCCGTGCTGCCCGCCCCGCGCGGCCGCGCCTATGTCCAACGCTTCGGCCCGGACAGCCCGCCCACCCTGGTCGACAGCCTGCCCCCCGGGGAGACCCCGTTGACCGGCCCCGGTGCGGCGGCACTGGCCGGCACGCGCCCAGTTGTCCCCCAACCGGTTCCTCTGACCGAGGCGATCGCCCGGATCGCGGTCCGCCAGCTGGGTACCCCCCACCCCCGGCCCGCGCCGCTCTACTTGCGCCCGGCCGATGCCGCACCCGCACGCGACGCCCCCCCGGTGATCCTGTCGTGACCCCCGAGGCCCTGGCCCGGATCCACGCCGCCTGCTTCACCACCCCACCCCCCTGGGATGCCGCCGCGATCGCCGATCTTCTGGCAGGGCCCGGCGTCTTCGCCGTGACGGACAAGGCCGGCTTTGTCCTCGGCCGCGCCCTGGCCGGCGAGGCCGAGCTGCTGACCCTCGCGGTCATGCCCGAGGCCCGACGACAGGGGCTTGGGACCCGCCTGCTGAATGGCTTCGAAACCACCGCCCGCACCCACGGCGCAACCGAGGCCTTTCTCGAAGTCGCCGCTGACAACCACCCCGCACAGACGCTTTATACAACCCGGGGCTATGACCAGATCGGCCGGCGCACGGCCTATTACCGCCACCCCGACGGCGCATCCGTGGATGCCCTCGTCCTGCGTCGCTCTCTGAGCGCTGGATCCGCACCCCAGCGGTAACACACACATGACACGCCCCCACACTTGGCGTATACCCACCAAAAAAATCAGGTTCGCCATGGACACCCAGACCACCGCCCCGCTTATCGATCCGTTCCAGCGCGCGATCACCTATCTGCGCGTCTCGGTCACCGATCGGTGCGACTTTCGCTGCGTCTACTGCATGTCCGAAAACATGACCTTCCTGCCCAAGAAGGAATTGCTGACCCTTGAGGAACTGGACCGGATGTGTTCGGCCTTCGTCGATCTGGGCGTCCGCAAGTTGCGCATTACCGGCGGCGAACCCCTGGTCCGTCGGGACATCATGACCTTCTTCCAAAACATGTCCCGCCACCTGGATCGCGGCGCACTGGATGAACTGACGCTGACCACCAACGGGTCCCAGTTGGAACGCTTTGCCCAGCCACTGGCCGATGCCGGGGTGCGACGGATCAACATTTCGCTCGACACACTGGATGCGGATCGCTTCGCCGCCGTCACCCGCTGGGGGCGCCTCGATCAGGTCCTGCGCGGAATCGACGCGGCCCAGGCGGCAGGACTGCGGATCAAGATCAACACCGTGGCGTTGAAAGGCTTTAACGAAGACGAACTCTTCCCCCTCACCGCCTGGTGCGCAGAACGCGACATGGACCTGACCTTCATCGAGGTCATGCCCATGGGCGATATCGGCAACGAGAACCGGCTGGGGCAATACTGGTCCCTGCGCGATCTGCGAACCGAACTGGAAACCCGCTTCACCCTACAGGACCTGACCGACCGCACAGGCGGACCTGCACGTTATGTGCAGGTGCAGGAAACCGGCCAGAAGATCGGCTTCATCACACCCCTCAGCCATAACTTCTGCGAAAGCTGCAACCGCGTACGCCTGACCTGCACCGGCACCCTCTTCATGTGCCTGGGGCAAGAGGACATGGCCGATCTGCACACACCGCTCCGAATATTCCCGAACGATCCGCGCCCACTGGAACAGGCAATCCGCGCCGCCATCAGCCTCAAACCCAAAGGCCATGATTTCGACTATTCGCGCCAACAACTCGACGGCCGGATGAGCCGCCACATGAGCCATACCGGCGGCTGATCACCAGACCGACACCTGTCACCCCACACAACAGCGCCGCGCCAGCGGCGCCCGGCCCAACGGGATAAGCCGCGCCAGCGGCGAAGACGGGCGGGAGAGCCCGTTCCCCTTACCCAACGGGCAGCGCCTGCTCCACGATCTCCGCATACCAGCTGCACCCTGCCGGCAGGGTCTCATCATTGAAATCATAGCCCGGATTATGTACCGCCGCGCTGTCGCCATTGCCAACCAGAATATAAGCCCCCGGCCGCGCCTGCAGCATATAAGCGAAATCCTCTCCGCCCATGATCAGCGGGGCCTCGGCGCAGCCCCCTGCCACCCGGCTGGCGACATCGGCGGCAAAGGCGGTCTGGGCGTCGGAATTGACCATCACCGGATACCCCCGCGCATAGTCCACCTCGACCGTCGCTCCAAAGGCCTGGGCCGTCGCCAGGGCAATCTCGTGCAGCCGCCGTTCAGCCATGTCGCGCACCCCCGCATCCAGAGTCCGCACTGTCCCGCGCAGCCGTACCGAATCGGGAATGACGTTGTGGGCATTGCTTCCGGTCTGAAAACCGGTAACCGAGACCACAAGCTGCGCCACCGGATCAGCATTCCGGCTGGCGATGGTCTGTAACGCCAGAACCAGATGACAGGCGGTCACGGTCGGGTCCACCGTCTCGTTGGGTTTGGCCGCATGGCCCCCGCGCCCGGTCACCGTGATCGAAAACTCATCCGTCGCGGCAAAAAACGGGCCCGGACGGATCTGGAACTGGCCCACGGGAATGCCGGGCCAGTTATGCATCCCATAGACCTCATCAATGGCGAAACGTTCCATCAGCCCGTCTTCAACCATCTCGCGGCCACCGCCGCCGCCCTCTTCGGCCGGCTGAAAGATGACCACGGCGGTCCCATGAAAATTCCGCGTCTCGGCCAGATAGCGGGCCGCCCCCAACAGCATGGTCGTGTGACCATCATGACCGCAGGCATGCATCTTGCCCGGCACGGTCGAGGCATGATCGGCCCCCGTCATCTCGGTGATCGGCAGGGCATCCATGTCGGCACGCAACCCGATCACCCGACCCGACCCGCCATTGCGCCCCCGGATCACACCCACGACACCGGTGCGCCCCAGTCCTTCGACCACCTCATCGCAACCAAAGGCCCGCAGCCGTTCCGCCACCAGCCCGGCGGTGCGATGGGTGTCGAATTGCAGTTCCGGATGGGCATGGAAATCCCGCCGCCAGGCGACGAGATCGGGCATCATTTCGGCAAACCGGTTCTTGCTGGGCATCGCGCCTGTCCTTCCCCGCCGCGTGCCGACCCTAGCGTTTCTTGCCCGGTGCAGCGGCGGCAGCCCCCTGTTTGGAAATCTCGCCAATCGCCTCGCCAAGCTGGTCCTTGATCTGCTGATAGGCGGCCTCATTGGCATCGCGCGCGGTATCGGCCAGCTTGCGCATCAAATGCAGCGCCTTTTCCACTGCCTCGCCATAGGCCTCAGTCTTGCGGTTCAGGGCGTCGGGGCCCGCAGCCTCGTCCACCCATTGCACATGGTCCCGCGCCGCCGAGGTCATCTGGGCAAAGACCTCCATCTGCTTTTCCAGCAGATCCTTGTAGGCCTCGGCCGCCGCCTTGTTGGCATCGACCAGCGCTTCAAAGTTGCGCCGATTCATGTCGATCACACCCGTCAGATCGAAATCCGGGGCCCGGCGCTGTTCGAACATGGCAAACATCTTCATCGGATCAAAAGCGGATGTCACGCTGGCAGGATCGAACATCCGAAACATGTCGCTGAAATCATAGGGATTGCCTCCGGCCATCGCCGTTCTCCTTGCCAAGGGTCTGGACCCGGCTGTCGGGCCCTGTCATGGCTGAGTGAATCAGGCCTGCGCCTTTCGCGCAAGCCCCAATGCCGGCAAATCGCACGGCCCATGGTGGCGCTTCCCCCCTGGCTCGGGCAAACTGCGCGCGCCCTGCCCCGGAGACCCAGCCCCCATGCACAGCCCACTGCCCCTGACCCGCGACCTGGTGCTGATCGGCGGCGGGCACAGCCATGCGCTGGTCCTGCGCCGCTGGGCAATGCGCCCCCTGCCCGGAGCGCGGCTAACCCTGATCGACCCGTCCCCCTTCGCCACCTATTCGGGCATGTTGCCGGGCTTTGTCGCCGGCCATTACGAACGCGCCGCGCTGAACATTGATCTGATGCGCCTGGCCCAGGCGGCGGGGGCCCGGTTCGTCTGCGGGACAGCCGAGGGCATCGACCACGTAGAAAACACCGTCGCCGTCGCCGGACGGCCGGGGCTGCGCTATGACGTGCTGTCCATCGATATCGGCGTGACCTCCGCCATGCCGGATCTTCCGGGCTTTGCCGCCCATGCCGTACCCGTCAAGCCCCTGGGCCCCTTTGCCACCCGCTGGGCCGCCTTCGCCGAGGCCGCCCTGAACGGCGCGGCACCCGCAGAGGTGACGGTGATCGGCGCCGGGGTGGCGGGAGCAGAACTGTCACTGGCCATGGCCCACCGCCTGCGCACCGCCCAACCCACCCTTCGGCTGATCGAGGCCGGCCAGGCCTTTCGCGATCTGGCCCCACGCGCCGCCGCCCTGTTGCGCCGGCGCGTGGCAGGGGCTGGGATCCAGGTGATCGAACAGGCCCCGGTGGCCGAGATCGGCCCCGGCTGGACCCGCCTGGCGGACGGGCGTCGATTCGCCCACGGGCTGTGCTGTGGCACGGCCGGGGCGCGGGCCCATGGCTGGCTGGCGGACACCGGGCTGGCGCTGGAAAACGGCCACCTGCGGGTGGACCGGGCGCTGCGCACCTCTGATCCGGCGATCTTTGCGGCCGGCGATTGCGCCCATATGGCCCACAGCCCCCGCCCCAAGGCCGGCGTCTTCGCCGTGCGCCAGGCCCCGATCCTGGGGCATAATCTGCGGGCCACGCTGAGCGGGGGCAAGACACGGGCCTATCGCCCCCAACGCCATTACCTCAAGCTGATTTCACTGGGCGCACAGGCCGCCATCGCCGACCGCCCGCCCCTGGCCCTGGCCGCGCCCTGGCTGTGGCGGCTGAAGGACCGGATCGACCGGCGCTTCATGGCCATGCTGAGCGATCTGCCGGCCATGGCCGCCCCCAGCCTGCCCCGCGAACACGCGGCGGGCCTGGCCGAGGAACTGGGCCCGGCACCGTTTTGCGGCGGCTGCGGGTCCAAGGTCGGCCCCGGCGGGCTGGGCACGGTACTGGCCGGGATGTCCCCCACGGCGCGACCCGACATCCTGTCCCGGCCCGGCGACGATGCGGCAGTGCTGGCCATCGGCGGCCAGCAGCAGGTCCTGACCACTGACCATCTGCGGGCGGTGGTCGAGGACCCCTGGATCATGGGCCAAATCGCGGCCATCCACGCGCTTGGCGACATCTGGGCCATGGGTGCCACACCACAAGCCGCCCTGGCCTCGGTGATCCTGCCCCGGATGCGGCGCAGCCTGCAAACCGCAACCCTGGCCGAGATCACCCTGGCGGCCGAGGCCGTCTTTCGGGCCGCCGGCGCCGAGCTGGTCGGCGGCCACAGCACCATGGGCGCCGAGATGACCCTAGGCTTTACCATCACCGGGCTGGTCCCTGCCGCGCCTGTCACCATCGCCGGCGCGCATCCCGGCGATGTGCTGATCCTGACCCGGCCCATCGGGTCGGGCGTGCTGCTGGCCGCCGAGATGCGGGGCCAGGCCCCCGGGGATCTGGTGCTGCGGCTGCTGGCACGCATGACCCGGCCCCAGGGCACCGCCGCCGCAATCTTGGCCCCGGCCGCCCATGCGATGACCGATGTCACCGGCTTCGGTCTGGCCGGACATCTGCTGAACATCGCCCGGGCTTCGGGGCTGACGATCCGGCTGGATCCGGATGCCGTGCCGCTGGATGCAGGCGCACTGGATCTGGCCGGGCGGGGGGTGCGCTCCAGCCTCTATCGCGACAACCGCGATGCGTGCTGGCCGGCAATGACGGGCTTTGCCGAGGATCCGCTCAGCGATCTGCTGTTGGATCCGCAGACCTGCGGGGGCCTGCTGGCCGCCGTACCCGCAGCCCGGGCCGACGACCTGATCGCCGCCCTGCATGACGCGGGCGAGGCCGAAGCCCGGATCATCGGCGCAGCCACAACTGGCCCGCCGGACCTGTGCCGTGCCTGACCCCGCCGATCCGTCATGCAACGTGGCAAACAGCACGCAGGGCCCACCTTGTTCGCCCTGAGCCCGGCCGCTGGCAGGCCTTGGCGATATGAAACATACCCGCCCCAGCCGGCCCAAACGCCCATCCAAGGGGCGGTCGCAGCCCTCAACGCCCAAGCTGAGGGGCCGGACAGGCGCAATTTCCCGGGCCACACGGCCTCGGGCACGCGCGCTGCACTCATTCCAGCACCGTGCCCGGCCCTGCCCCGCAGCTATCCCGCGCCGGACAAGAGCCCGGGATCGACCCGCGTCAGCGCCGCCACCAGATCCGGCAACCCTGCGTCGATCCCGGCCGAATCAAGCCGGTCGAACATCACACCGGCCTGTGCATCGGGTCCGTGGCGGGCCGCCGATTTGGCATAGCGCGGATCGTAATGGCGCCGCATCAGATCCGCAGCGACCCCCCTGAAATCGCCCTCGCCCACCTGGCTCTGCCAGGCCTCGATCACCGCCCGGCCATGAAGCGGCACCAACCGCCCGATCATCGCCGAAAACCGCCCCGGATCGGCGACCAGATCGGGATAGGCCGCGCTGAAATAATCGGCCCGCGCCACCAGCGGTGCCGTCACCTCGACACGGGGGGCCGCGCACATGGCGGCCCAGACACGCGGCGGCACCAGCCGGTTGCCGATCTTGCTGCTTTCGGCCTCGACCACCACGGGACGGGTGGGATCCAGACGGGCCAGGGCCATAGCGATGACACTTTCCAGCCCCTTCTGGCTGGGTTGCGGATCGGCATATCCCCCGAAGATCGAGCCCCGATGCCGGGCCAGTCCCTCAAGGTCCAGCACTTGCACGCCCAGCCCGGCCAGCCGCTGCAACAGCAACGTCTTGGCCGTGCAGGTCGATCCGGCCAGCACGATCAGCCGATGACGCAGCGGCCGATCATAAAGATCACGCACCACCAGCCGCCGAAAGCTGCGATAGCCACCGTCCAGCGTCTCGGCCCGCCAGCCCACCTCGCGCAACAGCCAGCCGAAGGTGCCGGACCGCTGCCCGCCCCGCCAGCAATAAACCAGCGGCCGCCAGCCGCCGAGCCGATCCGCCAGCGGCCCCTCAAGATGGCTGGCAATGTTGCGGACTACCAGCGCGGCGCCGATTTTGCGGGCCAGGAACTTGTCCTGCTGCACATAGATCGTACCGACACGGGCCCGTTCCTCACCCGAAAGAACCGGCAGGGACAACGCGCCGGGCAGATGATCCTCGGCATATTCGGCGGGCGAGCGGGCGTCGATCAGATCATCGAAACCAGCGGCAGGCAGATCGGCAAGATCAGAGAGAACGAAGGACATGGCCCATCGTTACACCCCAAGGGGATGGGTGAAAACGGGGCATCCCCTGTCCGCACGGCACAGACGGCGAAAAAAGGCAGCCCCCCAAAGGCAGCCCACCCTTTCAGTCCCGTCCACGCAACACCCGGGCCGGACGCGCCGACAGGGGCCGCCAGGCAAAACCGATCCCGGCCAGCAAGGTGGCCAGAACACCCCCCAGGATAATCACCGCCGCATTGCCCAGGGCCAGGCTGTACTCGGCCTCCATCACCAGGGTGATCACCGCCCAGCCCGCCAGCGCCCCGGCGGCCAGCGCCACCAGCCCCGCCGACAGCCCCAGCAGGCAGGAGCGCAAGGCAAGGCTGCTCAGGATCCGCCAGCGCGTCGCCCCCAGGGTCTTCAGGATCGCCGCCTCATAGACACGCGCCCCTTCCCCCGCCGCCGCCGCGCCCACCAGCACGACAAAGCCCGTCACCAGCGTCACCCCCGCCCCCCAGGACAGGGCCGCCGCCAGACCGGTCAGGACACGCGCGACATTGTCGATCGCCTCGCGTACCGGGATGGCGGTGACATTGGGATAGGCATCGCCGATTTCGCGCAGAACCGCACCTTCGGCCGCCGCCCCGGCATAGACGGTGGAAATCCAGGTATGGGGCGCCCCGGCCAGCGCAGCCGGGTTCATCGTCAGGACAAAGCCGATGCCCGCGCTGGAAAAATCGACCTCGCGAAAACTGGTGATTGTGGCCGTAATCTCGCGGCCCAGCACATTGACGGTAATCTCATCACCCAGCCTGAGGCCCAGTTCTGCGGCCTCGGCGGCGGCGAAACTGATCTGCGCCGGGCCGTCATAGCCTTCGGGCCACCACTGACCTTCAGTGACCACCGTACCCGGGCGAGGCTGCGCGGCATAGGTCAGGCCACGATCGCCGCGCACCACCCAGTGATTGCCCGCCACTTCACGCGCCGGACGACCGTTGATTTCGCTGACGACCCCGCGCAGCATCGGCGCCGTATCGACCCGCGTCACCCCGGGGATCCCGGACAGGCGGGTGCGATAGTCCTCAATCTGGCCGGGCTGGATATCGACGAAGAAAAAGGCCGGCGCGACATCGGGCAGATCGGTGGCAATGGCCCGGCGCAGGTTGCTGTCGATCTGACCGACAGCGGCCAGCACCGCCAATCCCAGCCCGATGGACAGCATCACGGATCCGGTCTGTTCTCCGGGTCCGCCGATTGCCGCCAGGGCCAGGCGCAGCGCCGGACGGCCGCGCGCAATCCCCTGCCGTGCCAACCGGCGGGTCAGGGCGCGGATCCCCCGGGCCGCCAGGCTGAGCGCAACCAGCGCCCCGGCCACACCGGCCGCCGCCCAAAGCGCCAGCCAGCGATCCGCCGACAGCGCCACAGCCAGCCCGACAAGGGCCGCCGCCAGACCAACCGTCACGACCAGAAAGACCGGCCGGGGCCAGGCATCGCCCCCCTGTGCACCATCGCGAAACAAGGTCGCCGCACGCACCTTTTCTGCCCGCGCCAAAGGCCAGAGCGTAAACACCGCCGCCGTCAGGATCCCGTAAAGCGCGGCTTCCAGAAGCGGTCCTGCGGCAAAGACGAAATCCACCGGCACCGGCAGACGCGCCACGATCAGCGGTGCGGCCAGTTGCGGCAGCACAGCCCCCAGCACCAGCCCCGCTGCAACACCGGTCAGCGTCATCACCCCGATCTGGATCAGATAACTGGCCAGGATCGTGGCGTTATCGGCACCCAGCGTCTTCAGTGTCGCAATGGTCGCGGTCTTACCGGCCAGGTAGGCCCTGACCGACGCCGAAATCCCGACACCGCCCACAGCCAGACCCGCCAGCCCGACCAGCACCAGGAACGCGCCGATCCGGTCAACGAACCGCGCCACACCCGGCGCGCCATTGCGACTGTCACGCCAGTCCATGCCCGCCTCGCCGAAACGCGCCTCGGCCTCGGCCTCCAGCGCGGCCAGATCAGCGCCCTCGGGCAGGTCCAGCCGGATCTTCGTGTCATAGATCGTCCCCGGGGCCAACAACCCCGCCCCGGCCAAGGCGTTGCTGTCGACGATGGTGCGCGGCCCAAGCCCGAACCCGGCCGAAGACGCATCGGGCTCGGTTTCCAGATAGGCGCTCAGGCGGAATTCCTGCACACCCAGCCGGAAGGTGCCGCCGATATCCAGGCCCAGCCGATCCGCCAGGATCCGCTGCATGACCCCCCCGGGCAAACCACCCTCGGGCGCCAGGGCCAAGGCCAGGGGCATTGGCGGATCCAGCACCACCGCACCCGTCAACGGATAGGCGCCATCCACGCCCTTGACCTGGGTCAGGCCCCGCGCGTCACCGACCACGGCAAGGGATCGGAAATCCACCACTTCGGATGTGCGTTCCGCAATACTGCCCAGCCAAGCGCGTTCCTCGGCCGTGGCGCGGCGAAAGTCAAACTCGGCCTCGCCATCGCCGCCCAGCATCACCGCGCCCTGATCGCGCAGACCGGCCTCGATCGCCACCCGCACGGTGCCGACCGCCGCAATCGCCGCCACGCCCAGAAGCAGGCACAGCAGGAAGACGCGGAACCCGGCAAGTCCGCCGCGCAACTCTCGCCGGGCAATCCGACCCGCGACGCGCAGCATCATTCGGCAGCCTCCAGCACCGCATCATCCGTCAGCCGCCCGTCGCTCAGACGGACAACCCGGGCACAGCGTTCGGCCAGCCGCCGGTCATGGGTGACCAGCACGATGGTGGTACCGTGACGTACACTCAGATCAAAGATCAGATCCATGATCGCCGCGCCGTTGGCCCCGTCCAGATTACCGGTGGGTTCATCGGCCAGCAGGATTTCGGGGCGCGGGGCTGCGGCCCGGGCCAGGGCAACGCGCTGTTGTTCCCCCCCCGACAGTTGCGCCGGATAGTGATCGGCCCGCCCGGCCAGCCCGACAGCCGCCAGTTCCTCGGCCGCGCGCGCAAACGCATCGGCGCGGCCAGCCAGTTCAAGGGGGGTTGCGACATTTTCCAGCGCCGTCAT
Source organism: Qingshengfaniella sp. (assembly GCA_047971485.1). GTDB lineage: Bacteria > Pseudomonadota > Alphaproteobacteria > Rhodobacterales > Rhodobacteraceae > JBKDZR01. Next base: position 17,579 of record JBKDZR010000038.1, read on the forward strand.
GGTGGGAATAAGATGGAAGGACTGGAACACAACCCCCATATGATCCCGACGAAAGAGGGCAAGCTGGTCCTCGGTCATCGCGGTCAGATCGCGGCCAAGCGCCGCCACCCGACCCGCCGTGGCCCGTTCCAGCCCCCCCATAAGCATGAGGAGCGATGACTTGCCCGACCCAGACGGCCCGATCAGACCCAGCGTTTCGCCGCGCGCCACCGACAAGGTGATCCCGTGGAGGATCTCGACCGGGCCGGCATTGCCCGACAGTGTCAAACCGGCGTCCTGGACGAGAAGAACGGGATCGGTCATGGGCACACTCCTGAAAAACATATCTCCAAAGGGATATGGGCCGCGCAGGGCGCTGCGCAACCTTCTGGCAGCTGTTACGATGCTGATGCCGCTTTCCGTCGCGGCCCAGCCCATAATTGCGGCACTTGGCGACAGCCTGACCCAGGGCTACGGCCTGCCCCAGGACGAAGGCTTTGTGCCCACCCTGGAAACATGGCTGCATGCACGGGGCGAGACGGCGATGATCCTGAATGCCGGGGTGTCGGGGGATACGACGGCGGGCGGGGTGTCACGGATCGACTGGACCCTGACCGATGACGTGGACGGGCTGATCGTGACGCTGGGCGGCAACGACCTGCTGCGCGGCCTGGCCCCGGAAACCAGCCGCGCCAATCTGGCCGCCATTCTCGATACCGCCCAGGCCAAGGGGGTACCGGTGCTGCTGGTCGGCATGCAGGCACCGGCGAATTACGGGCCGGACTATCAGACCACCTTCGATGCAATCTATCCCGATCTGGCCGCCGTCTATGGGGTGTTGCTGGCCCCCAGCTTCCTGCAACCGCTGATCAATGCCACCGGCAGCGAGGACGAAGCCCGGCGCCTTTACCTGCAAGCCGACGGCATTCACCCCAATGCCGAAGGGGTCCGGGTGATCGTCGACGCCCTCGGCCCCGATGTTCAGCGCCTGATCGCCGCGATCGGTCCAGAATGATCCACGCCCGGGTATCGCCATGCTGCTGAGCGTCGAGAACGTGACCCGCGCGTTCCCCTCGGGCGCCGGCCGGATCGAGGTTCTGCGTGGTGTCTCGCTGTCCCTGGATGCCGGCCAAAGCCTGGCCCTGACCGGCGAAAGCGGCAGCGGCAAAAGCACCCTTCTGACCCTGATCGGTGGCCTCGACCTGCCCGATGGCGGCTGCATCCTGGTCAATGGGCGCGCCATCGCGGGACTGGCCGAACGGGACCTGGCCGCCTATCGCCGCGATACGGTGGGGCTGATCTTTCAGCAGTTCAACCTGATCCCGTCGCTGACGGTCACCGAGAATATCGCCTTTCAGGCACGGCTGAACCGGCGCGCAAATGCCGACTGGATTGCCCATCTGACACAGGCGCTTGGCCTGGCGGATCTGGGCGCGCGCTATCCCGAACACCTGTCAGGCGGTCAGCAACAGCGCGTGGCCATCGGCCGGGCCCTGGCCGCACGACCTGCCCTGGTTCTGGCCGACGAGCCCACCGGAAACCTCGATGAGGCCACGGGCGACCGGGTGCTGGACCTGATGCTGGCGTTGGTCGCCGAAAGCGGGGCAGGACTGCTGATGGTCACCCATTCGGACCGGCTGGCGGCGCGGCTGGGGCGGCGGCTGCACCTGTCGGCCGGGCGCCTTTCGGGATGATCCGCGCCAGCCTGCTTGCCCTGCTGTCCCATTGGCAGCGACGACCCGGTCTGGCGGCGGCGCTGATCGCCGGGCTGGCCCTGGCCACCGCGCTGTGGACCGGGGTCCAGGCGATCAATGCAGAGGCGCGGGCCAGCTATGACCGGGCAGCGGCGCTGATGCGCCAGGACGGATTAGGGACGCTGGTGGCCCCCGGCGGCGCTGAGATCCCGCTGGCCACCTATGTCGGCCTGCGCCGCGCCGGCTGGGTGCTGGCCCCAATGGTCGAGGGCCCTGCCGATATGGGGGGCCAGCGCGTCACGCTGCTGGGGCTGGATCCCCTCTCGGCGCCGCTTTTGCCCGGCGCGGGCGATCAGGACGGCCCCGAGGCCCTGGCCCGGTTCATCACCCCGCCGGGTCTGTTGATCGGCGATGCCGCCACCATCGCCCGCCTGCCGCCCTCCGCCCCCGGCGGTCCCGCGCTAAGCCCATCGCCAAACGCTGCCCCCGGGGTGTTGATCGGCGATATCGGTATCGTCTCGCAGATGCTGGGACGGGCGGGGCTGGACCGGCTGGTGATCCTGCCCGACCAGCCCCCCGGCCTGGCACCCCTGACCGATCTGGCCCCTGACCTGATCCGGCTGCCCACCGATGAGATCAGCAACCCCCGCGCCCTGACCGACAGTTTTCACCTGAACCTGACCGCTTTTGGCGCCCTGTCCTTCGCTGTCGGCCTGTTCATCGTCCACGGGGCCATCGGCTTGGCGGTCGAGCAACGCCGCACCACGGTGCGCACGCTGCGCGCCCTGGGGGTACCCCTGGCCGCGTTGACCACGGCCTTGGTGGTGGAACTGACACTGTTTGCACTGATCGGAGGGCTTTTGGGAATTGCGCTCGGTTATCTCATCGCTGCCGCCCTGCTGCCCGATGTCGCCGCCACCCTGCGCGGGCTTTATGGTGTGCCCGCCGGAGGAAGCCTGGCCTTGCGCCCGGGCTGGGTGCTGGCCGGGCTGGGCATGACCGCGCTTGGCACCTTGACGGCAGCGGCGCAATCCGTTCTGCAACTGCGCGCCGTGCCCCTGCTCACACCTGCCCAGCCCCGCGCCTGGCGACGGGCCGCTGAAACCGGCCAGCACCGCCAAGCCCTGGCCGCCATCCTGCTGATCACGCTGGCCGGGGTGACCGGCTGGCTGGGCAGCGGCCTGGTCGCCGGATTCGCAACGCTGGGGCTGATGTTTCTCGGCACAGCCCTGGCCCTGCCGCCCGGCCTGGCCATCGTTCTAGCCCTGGCCGCACGACGCCCGGGCGGTCCCCTGCTGCGCTGGTTCTGGGCCGATAACCGCCAGCAACTGCCCGCCCTGTCCCTGGCCCTCATGGCCCTGCTGCTGGCCCTGGCCACAAATATCGGGGTCTCGGCCATGGTCGGCAGTTTCCGCACCAGTTTTACCCTCTGGCTGGATCAGCGCCTGGCCGCAGACCTCTATGTCGCGCCGGTCGAAAACGACGTGGCCCGCCCCCTGACCAAGACGCTGGAGGCCGCCGGCGCCACCGTTCTGCCCCGGGCCTTCACCCGGATCCCGCAGGGCACCGATACACTGGAAATCGAGGGGCTGACCCCCGGCCCGGCCCTAGCAGCCACCTGGCCCCTGATCACCGACGATCAGGGGATCTGGCCCCGCTTTGCCGCCGGCCAGGGGGTACTGATCAGCGAACAATACGCCAACCGCGCCGCGCTGGCCCAGGGCGACTGGATCCTCCTTGCCGGGAGAACCCTGCAGGTGCTGGCCATCTATCCCGATTACGGCAATCCCCATCCCCAGGCCGCCCTGCCCATGGCCCTGTTCGAAGCCCTCTTCCCCGAGATAAGCACCCGGCGCCTGCATGTCTTTGCCCCGCCCGGTCAGGCCCCTGCCCTGCGCGCCGAGGCCCTTGCCCGGCTGGACCTGGCCCCCGAGCAGATCACCGATCAGCACAACGTCCGGCAAACCTCGCTGGCGGTGTTCGAGCGCACATTCGCCGTCACCGGCGCGCTCAGCCTGCTGACCCTGACAGTGGCCGCACTGGCCATGCTGACCAGCCTGCTGACACTGGCCACCCTGCGCCTGCCACAAATCGCACCCATCTGGGCCATGGGCGTGACACGCCCCACCATCGCCCGGCTGGAACTGGCTCGCGCTGCCACCCTGGCGCTAATGACAGCGGTGCTGGCCGTGCCTCTGGGCGTGGTACTGGCCTGGATCCTGCTGGCGGTGATCAATGTCGCGGCCTTCGGTTGGCGCCTGCCGCTGTACCTCTTCCCGGCCGACTGGGTCCTGATGGCCGCCGCCGCAGTCCTCGCCGCACTGGCCGCAGCAGCCTGGCCTGCCCTGCAAATCGCCCGCATCCCCCCGGATCAGTTGCTGAGGATTTTCGCCAGTGAACGCTAACCCCCTGCTGCTGATCCTGTTTGCGATCCTGATCCAACCAGCCCCCATAACCGCCCAGGGCTTTGCCGGGCTCGGCGAAAACCCCCAGGGGTTTCGCCTGCCCTCGCCAAACACACCCTTGCACTTTCCCGCCGATCACGGGGCCCATCCCGCCTTCCGCCTCGAATGGTGGTATGTCACCGCTACACTGACCGGCACGGACGGGGCCGATTACGGCACCCAATGGACCCTGTTTCGCACCGCGCTGCGCCCCGATACGGGCAACGGTTGGGGCACACCACAAATCTGGTTCGCCCATGCCGCACTGACCAGCGCCACCGAGCACCTCACCGCCGAAACCCTGGCCCGCGGCGGGATCGGACAGGCCGGCGTCACCACCCAGCCCTTCAGCGCATGGATCAACAACTGGCAAATGGCCGCGCCCGAAGGCAGCACAGACCTGACCACACTGGCCCTGAACGCGGCGGGCGAAGGATTTTCCTATACCCTTACCCTGACCGCCGAAGGGCCAATCGTGCTGCAAGGCGATGCGGGCTATTCGATCAAATCCACCAGCGGTCAAGCCAGCCACTACTATTCCCAACCCCACTTCACCGCCCAGGGCACCCTGCATATCGGCACCCGCAAAATCGCCGTCAGCGGCCGCGCCTGGCTTGACAGGGAATGGTCCAGCCAACCCCTCAGCACAACCCAGACCGGCTGGGACTGGTTCGCCCTGCACTTCGATGACGGGGCCAAACTGATGATCTACCGGTTGCGCGACAGCGCCGCACCAGATGTCATCCCAGCAACATGGATCCCCGCCCAGGGCCCGACCCAGCACATCCCCAACGGACACATCCGGCTGACCGCCCTGGCCCATGCCGAAACCGATGGCGGCCACATCCCCGTGCGCTGGCGCATCACCTGGCCGGAACGCGGGCTCGACATCACCACACGCCCGCTCAACCCGAACGCCTGGATGCCCACAACAATCCCCTATTGGGAAGGGCCGCTGCGCTTCGACGGAACCGCAACGGGACGCGGATACCTGGAAATGACCGGCTATGGCGAGCCCCCGAACTGACCCCACAACACGGGACACCCATACCCAACCCTCTCCATATCACCCGGGCCGGACCGCGACCGGCCCGACCTGCCAGGCGGACGGTGGGCCGGGTCCGGCCCCCTTGCCCTTTCCCTTCCACGATCAGAACGGCATAGTACGCCCGCAAGGAGCATACCCATGACATCATCCGCACCCATCCTCACCGAACCGCTGACACCGGCGACCTTCGCCCCCTTCGGCGATGTCATCGCCGCCTCCGGCGCCCCCGACCGGATGATCAACCAGGGCCTCTGCGGCCGCTTCCACGATCTCGCACGACTGGATTTCGGCCCCGGCGGCCGCGCCGGGATCAGCCTGTTCGAGGCCCAGCCGCGCAGCCTGCCCTACCGGCTTGAAATGGTCGAATGCCACCCCGAGGGCAGCCAGGCCTTCCTGCCCATGACTCAACACCCGTTCCTGGTCATCGCCGCCCCCGACGACAACGGCAAACCGGGCCGTCCCCGTGCCTTCCTGACCGCCCCCGGCCAAGGCATCAACCTGCTGCGCGGGACATGGCACGGGGTGCTGACACCCCTCCACACCCCCGGCCTGTTCGCCGTGATCGACCGGATCGCCGACACGCCGAACCTGCGCGAACACTGGTTCGACACCGCCTATGAGGTCAAAATCGGCTAACGTTGACGCAACGGCACTTTGCTCCCTCCCCTGGCAGCCCCGCACAGATTGCCTAAGTCTGTCCCATCACAGTTCCGCCACAGGATCGGACCACTACAATGGATATTCTGACCGAACCGCTGTTCTGGGCCCAACTGGGCCTCATCGCCCTGGCCGTCCCCATCACCCGCCACCGTTTGCGTGCCCCCCGGGCCGCGCGGGTACCCGCGCGTCAGGATAGGGACCCCCGCCAATCCCGCTTCCAGCGGCATTGACCCGAGCCCCCGACAGGGCCAGCAGCGATCTTGCATCCCAGGGCGGCTTGGGCCTATCTCGGCAGGACAGAGCTGCCGAGGAAAGATCATGTTCTACCGCCCCGAAGACGGTCACGGGCTGCCGCACAACCCGTTCAATGCCATCGTCAGCCCCCGCCCCATCGGCTGGATCTCGACGCGTGGCGCGGACGGGTCCGAAAATCTGGCCCCCTATTCCTTCTTCAACGCTGTCGCCTATGTGCCCCCACAGGTCATGTTTTCCTCACTGGGGACGAAACCGGACCGTGAAGGCACCAAGGACAGCCTGTCCAACATCCGTGAAACCGGCGTTTTCTGCGTGAACATCGTCGAATACGCCATGCGCGATGCGATGAATGCCTCCTCTGGGCCATGGCCGAAGGAAGAAGACGAATTCGCCAAGGCCGGCATCGCCCGCACGGCATGCGAAACCATCGCCTGTTCCCGCGTGGCCGAGGCCCCCGCCAGTCTGGAATGCCGACTGAACCAGATCGTGCAGCTGCCCGGGGCGGCAAATTTCGCCATCTTCGGCGAGGTGACCGGCATCCATATCCGCGATACCTGCCTGCGGGACGGGATCTTCGACGTCACCACCTTTCAGCCCCTCAGCCGCCTGGGCTATCAGGATTACGCCCGCGTGACCGAGGTCTTCGGCCTGCCCCGACCGGGGCGCTAGACCAACAGCCACAAGGAAACGCCGAACACCGGCAAAGTTCGACACGGCGGCCATACCCTTGGTTCTACGCCCCCGCCCGCTTGCTGCCCGGGCCGTCCTGTGGGACAGTCGCACAGGCCAGCAGCAAGAACAATGAACGGGTGTCATGCCAGACGGATCCAGCCTCAGCCCCGACCGGTTTCTGCGGGACATTTTCGGCTTTGACGGGTTCCGCCCGGGGCAAGAGGAAATCGTCGCCGCTGTCACCGGGGGGCAGGACACGCTGGCGATCATGCCCACAGGCGGCGGCAAGAGCCTTTGTTACCAACTGCCAGCCCTGTGCCGGGGGGGCGTGACGCTGGTCATTTCCCCCCTGATTGCCTTGATGCGCGATCAGGTGCGCGCCCTGAAAGAGGCCGGGATCGAAGCCGGGGCGCTGACCTCGGGCAACACGGAAGAGGAAACCGCCGCCGTGCATCGCGCGCTGGATGAGGGGCGGCTCAAGCTTTTGTACATGGCGCCCGAGCGGCTGGCGGCGAGCTCGGCCAGGGATCTGCTGCACCGGGCGGGGGTTGGCCTGATCGCTGTCGATGAGGCCCATTGCGTCAGCCAGTGGGGCCATGATTTCCGCCCCGACTATCTGCGCATCGGCGAATTGCGGGCCGCCCTCGATGTGCCGCTGGCCGCCTTTACCGCCACGGCGGATGCCGAAACCCGGGCCGAGATCGTCACCCGGCTGTTCGGGGATCGTCAGCCCCGGATCTTCCTGCGCGGGTTCGACCGGCCCAATATCCGCCTGGCCTTCGCCCCCAAGGACAACCCGCGCCGCCAGATCCTGGCCTATGCCGGGGCGCGGCGTGATTTGTCGGGCATTGTCTATTGCGCCACCCGTGCCAAGACCGAAAGCTTGGCCCGCGCCCTGATGGATGAGGGGCATTCCGCCTGCGCCTACCATGGCGGCATGGATCCCGAGGATCGCCGCCGCGTCGAGACCCGCTTTCAGCAGGAAGACGGGCTGATCGTGGTGGCGACAGTGGCCTTTGGAATGGGGATCGACAAGCCGGATATCCGCTGGGTGGCCCATGCCGATCTGCCCAAGTCGATCGAGGCCTATTACCAGGAAATAGGCCGCGCCGGTCGCGATGGCGCGCCGGCCGAAACGCTAACCCTGTTTGGCGCCGACGACATCCGCCTGCGCCGCGCCCAGATCGACGAAAGCGCCGCCCCCGATGATCGGCGCGATGCCGATCACGGCCGGCTGAACGCCCTGCTGGGCCTGGCCGAGGCCCTGGGTTGCCGGCGCCAGGCTTTGCTGGCCTATTTCGGTGAGGAAAGCGGCCCCTGTGGCAATTGCGATTGCTGTGCCCGCCCGCCGGACCTGTTCGACGGCACGGAAGCGGCGCGCAAGGCCCTCTCGGCGATGCTGCGCACGGGGGAAAACTTTGGCGCCGGGCACCTGATCGACATCTTGACGGGCACGCTGACCCCCAAGGTCACGCAAAACGGCCATGACCGGCTGCCGACCTTCGGGGTGGGGCGAGATATCGGCAAGGGCCAGTGGCAAGGCGTGTTCCGCCAGATGATGGCCCGGGATCTGATGCGCCCGGACCCCGGCCGCCGCGGTGCCCTGCGCATGACCGAGGCCGCCCGACCGGTGCTGGCCGGCGAACAGACAGTCACCATGCGCCGTGATCCGGCCGCGATGCACATGCGCGCCGCCCCCAAGGCACTGGTGGCCGAGGATGACGCACCACTTCTGGCCGCGCTCAAGGCCGAACGGCGCAAGCTGGCCGAAGCGGCGGGTGTGCCAGCCTATGTGATCTTCCCGGACCGGACCCTGATCGAGATGGCAACGCAGCGGCCGGCAACGCTGGATGACATGGCAGCGGTGAACGGGGTCGGCGCGAAAAAGCTGGAACGCTATGGGGCCATCTTTCTGGCCGTAATCCGGGGCGAGGCGGTGGAGATGCCCCACCCCAGTCGCCGCAAACTGGCGGGCCGGGGGGCAGCCAGCCTGTTCGATCGGCTGGAACAGGCCGCCCGCGATCTGGAACGCGGCAATTGTGGCACCCTGAAACCGATGAGCTGCCCCCCTTCGGTGATCGCCCGGGTGGCCGAAACCCGCCCCGGATCGCCGGAAACAATGGCCCGCCTGCTTGGGGAACGCCGTGCCGAACGGTTCGGCCCGGCGTTTCTGGATCTCTTGTCAGACCCGGACTGAACGGCTGGTTTGAAGCCATATTGACGCTGGAACACCAGACCAAGCCGCGCGTCGACGGGCCGCGGTGCGGCGATCCATGCCTGGATCGGGTGCGCTTTATGGCTGCCGTGATAGCGCGACCTCATTGGTTCGCGGCTGTGGCAGCCAATCGCCGTGCCGGGGGGCGGCCCGGCGATGCGCGGCGCCCTACGGGCTTGATTCCGCGCGGCAACGGGTGAGCGACAGATCCTTTTAACGGCCGCTTTGTCCCACAAAACTGACGCCGGCCTGAACCAAAGCAAAACGCCCGGACCATTCGATCCGGGCGTCTTTTTAGCTGATCAAAGGAGGGAAATCAGCCCTTTGCGAACTCGGGGTAGGCCTCCATGCCCAGTTCAGCCATGTCGAGACCGTTGATCTCGTCCTCGGCACTGACCCGCAGGCCCATCAGACCCTTCAGGATGAACCACACCACACCCGAGGTGATGAAGACGAAGGCCCCGACGACGACAATCGAATAGATCTGGGTCATCAGATTGGCGTCAGAATTGGTCAGAACAACCGCCAGCGTACCCCAGATCCCGGCGAACAGGTGCACCGGAATGGCGCCAACCACGTCGTCGATCTTCATCTTGTCCAGCATCGGCACGGCGAAGACCACGATCACGCCACCGATGCCACCGATCAGCGTCGCCATGCCCAAACCCGGGGTCAGCGGCTCGGCCGTGATCGCAACCAGACCAGCCAGCGCCCCGTTCAGCACCATGGTCAGATCAGGTTTCTTGTACATGATCTGGGTCAGGATGAAGGCAACAATGGCCCCACCGCAAGCGGCCGTATTGGTGTTGGCAAAGATGCGCGCCACATCGGCGACATCCCCAACCGACCCCATGGCCAGCTGCGACCCGCCGTTAAAGCCGAACCAGCCCATCCACAGGATGAACATGCCAAGCGTTGCCATGGGCAGGTTCGAACCCGGCATAGGATGCACCATGCCATCCTTGTACTTGCCGATGCGCGGCCCAAGGATCAGGGCACCGGCCAGCGCGGCCCAGCCACCGACGGAATGCACAACAGTCGAGCCGGCGAAATCCAGGAACCCCATCTCGTCCAGGAAGCCACCGCCCCATTTCCAGCTGGCCTGCAGCGGATAGATAAAGGCGGTCAGAATGACGGTGAAGATCAGGAAGGGCCACAGCTTGATCCGCTCGGCCAGGGTGCCCGAAACGATTGAGGCAGTGGCAGCACAGAACACCAGCTGGAAGATGAAATCCGACGCGGTGGCCGCATAGCCATAATCATCCGCCCCTTCGGCGGTAATCCCCACGGCTTCCAGAACCGCCGGCATCGGGAACAGGCCCGAGAAGACACCGTCGATCGCCCAGTCGCCCAGCGGGTACATCAGGTTATAGCCGATCAGCCAGTAAAAGATCGCGGCCAGCGCGAACAGCGTGACGTTCTTGGTCAGCTGCATGGTGACGTTCTTGGACCGGACCAGCCCGGCCTCCAGCATCGCGAACCCGGCGGCCATGAAGAACACCAGAAAGCCGCCGATCAGGAACAGCAGGCTGTTGAGGATAAAGACCACATCGGTAGGTACCGCTGCGGGGATCGTCTCTTCGACGACGTCAACCACCACGGCGGTTTCCTGGGCAAGGCCCACGGATGGCAGCGCCGCCGCAAGCCCTGCCAGCATCAAAAACTTCTTGGAAAGCATCAGGTTTTGTCCCTTTTCGATCCGCATCTGTCAGAGCGCGTCTTCATTGGTTTCGCCGGTCCGGACACGGATCGCCTGCGCGACGTCCAGAACAAAGATCTTGCCGTCGCCGATCTTGTCGGTCCGCGCCGTGGTCTGAATCGTGTCGGCCACCTGTTCGGCCATCGCATCCGAGACGACGATTTCCAGCTTCACTTTCGGGACGAAATTCACCGCGTACTCGGCGCCGCGATAGATCTCGGTATGACCCGACTGTGAGCCGAAGCCCTTGATTTCCGTTACCATCATGCCGCGAACGCCGATGGCGGTGAGCGCCTCGCGCACCTCCTCCAGCTTGAACGGCTTGATTGCAGCAATGATTAGTTTCACTGGTTTCCCTTTCCGCTTGTCGGATTGGTGCATCCGCTTCGATCACGCAGGCAGTAATCGTGGCTGGCGGGGCGACCTCAAGAAATCGTGGGCAAGTTTCGGGCGTTTCGCCGGCATAATTGCACATTTTTTGCACAATCATATCATTAAGCTTAAAATTTGTGCTGTTAATGTATGCCTCAGCAGTCCTCCGCCGACTCTTCCGACGGGGACGGACCCGGGACCGGATATTGCCCCTCGTGCATCGGCGCACACGATTTGTTATGTTGCGCCTTGAGGCAGACCCCGAAAGAAGGCCGCCATGAGCAGACAGAACACCCCCCGTCGCCCGCTGGTCGCGGACCGGCGCAAGACGTCCCAAACCAAGACGACGCGACACAAGCCAGCCGCGCGCAAACCCCGCCGGCGCCGATCCCGGGGCGGTACGGGCGGCGGCGGTCTGCTGGGGGTTCTGGCCCGGCTGGTCCGGCGTGTGATCCGGCTGATCTGGGGGCTGGGCTGGCGTCTGGGACTGGTGGCTGCCCTGATCCTGGGGGTTGCGGTCATGGCTGTCATGCAGCAACTGCCCCCGGCCCGCGACATGGTCGATGGGCGGGCACGCGGTTCCGTCACCTTTCTGGACGCCACCGGGCAACCCTTTGCCTGGCGTGGCGATCAGTTTGGCGGCGTGATCACCGCCGATACCGTATCCGACAACCTGCGCCATGCGATCATCGCCACCGAAGACCGCCGGTTCTATCAGCATTTCGGCGTCAGCCCCCGTGGCATCCTCGGCGCCATCGCCATCAACCTGCGCGAAGGACGCGGCGCGCTGCAGGGCCATGGCGGATCGACGATCACCCAGCAGACAGCCAAGCTGTTGTGTCTGGGCCGTCCCTTCGATCCCAACGAATGGAAAACCGAGGCCGAGTATGAGGCCGATTGCCGCCGTTCAACCCTGGGCCGCAAGGCGCGCGAGGCGGTTTATGCCCTTGCACTGGAAGCGAAATATTCCAAGGACGAGATCCTGACCATCTATATGAACCGTGCCTATCTGGGGTCCGGCACGCGCGGATTTGAGGCCGCCAGCCAGCTTTATTTCGGCAAATCTGCCGCCCAGGTGAACACGGCCGAAGCGGCGATGCTGGCCGGGCTGCTGGTGGCCCCCACCCGCTATGCCCCGACCTCGGATCTGGCGCGATCCCGGGAACGGGCCAGCGTGATCATCGGCCTGATGGAGGAACAAGGCTATCTGACCCGCGACCAGGCCGCCGCCGCACGCGCCCGTCCTGCCGGGTTGTCCGAGGCGGCCCAGGCCCGCGCGGGGGGCTACTTCGCCGATTGGGTGATGGAAAACGCCCCGGCTTTTTTATCGTCCAAGACCACCGAGGACGTGATCATCCGCACCACCTTTGACAAGCGAATCCAGACCGGTGCCGAAGAGGCCCTGGCCCACATCTTCGCCACCAAGGTCCGCCCCGGATCCAAGGCCCAGGCCGCCATCGTGGTGATGGATGCCGATGGCGCGGTGCGCGGCATGATCGGCGGGCGCCAGACCAAGGTGACAGGCGCCTTCAACCGGGCCACCCAGGCGCTGCGCCAGACCGGATCCGCCTTCAAGCCGTTCATCTACGCCACGGCGCTGGAAATGGGCTATGACTGGAACGATCAGGTGGTGGACGAGCCCTACACGATCAATGTGCCCGGCTCCGGCCCCTGGTCCCCAAAGAACTATACGCGCGATTACAAGGGGATGGTCACGCTGACCGAGGCTTTGAAAGACAGCCTGAACATCCCGGCGGTCAAGGTATCCGAGGCGCTGGGGCGCGATCATGTGCGCAGCATTGCCGAAGGCTTCGGCATCCAGAGCGGGATTGATTCCGGCCCCGCCATGGCATTAGGCACATCAGAGACGACACTGCTGCAGATGACCGCGGCCTATGCCGGCATTCTCAACGGCGGATCGGCGGTACGCCCCTACGGGCTGACCGAGCTGCACCTGCTGGGCGAGGACACCCCCCTGATGCGCAAATCCGGCGGTATCGGCGAGCGTGTCATCTCGGACCACGCGGCGCGGCGGCTGGTCTGGATGATGACCCAGGTGATCGACAACGGCACCGGCGGCCGCGCGCGGCTGGACGGACGCCCGGCAGCGGGCAAAACCGGCACCACCAGCGCCCTGCGCGATGCCTGGTTCATCGGATTTACCGCCGATTACGTGGTCGGCGTCTGGATGGGCTATGACGACAACACGCCGATGACCGGCGTCACCGGCGGCGGCCTGCCCGCCGAGATCTGGCATGAGGTGATGGTGCGGGTGAACCAGGGCCAACCGGTACATCCCCTGCCGATGGACGTGCCCACGGCCGGCCCCGACACCCTGACCCCGCGCATCGCCCAGGGCACCGGCCAGGCCCCACGCGGCACGCCAAACACGGCCATCGGCGATATCGCCGAACAGGTGATCAACGACGTGCTGCGCCTGTTCCGCCGGAACTGACCGGCCCCGGAACGGGGTGAAAACGCGGCACTTCCGAAACACGAGCGGCTGAAACAGGCCTTTTGCGAGTCGATCACCGATGGGTTCTGGAAAGCGGGAATGCGTCTGCCCCCCGCCTGCATCAACACCTGCGCTTTCAACCAACGCCGGATCACGTTGCCCAGGCCTGCGGGCGCCCCGATGGCGGCATGTCACCCGTTCTGAACGTGGGCGCCTATCCGCCGGGAGGACAACCGATCTATTATCAGGACTTCTTTCTTCCACTGGAGGACGGGCAACTGGACCTGGGCTTTGCCATGCGGGTTGGCTGACCCGCCTGCCCTGCAAATGCAAACGCCCCTGTCCATCGGACAAGGGCGCTGGAGGTCCTGGGCAAAGCTGTTGGATCAGCTGGTGGCCTGCAGCCTTTGGGTCAGCTTGGACACACTGCCCCCCTGCTGGTCCAGCAGGGCCCCGATTTCGGTGCGCTCGGTGGTCAGCATGTTCACGCCTTCAATGATCACATTGAAGAAGGCCGCGCGCCCGGACTGATCCGACAGCAGGAACTCTACCTTGATCGGCGATTCCCCGCGCAACTTGGCAACAGAATTGACGATGACCATGGTCTTCTCGGTCCGCGATCCCTGCACGACAATCTCGCCGCCGATGAATTCACGGAACCGGCGCCCATATTTGCGTGAAATATAGTGGCTGAAGGCTGCTGTGTATGCCCGCATATCCGAAGCGGATACGCCCCGCGCCGCCGCCCCCAGCGAATAGCGCGCAATGGTCGGCACATCGGCGTAACGTTCAAAGATCTGCTCGAAATCGCCATAAAGCTGGGTCTCGGAGCGGCCCGAATTGATCGTCCGGGTAATATCGGCGGCAACCTGCCGAACCAGCGTCTCCGCCGCCTGGGGGGTCAGGGCAAAAGACAGGGTCGGCATCGCAGCCAGCAGGGCCGAGCCCGAAAGGCCCAGCATCAGGTTCCGGCGAGATAGGGTCATTTGGTCACTCCGCGTAAGAATCCGCATAGGGATCGGCGTAAGGGTCAGCATATGGATCCCCATATGGGTCCGCATAGGGATCAACGTAACCCCCCTCATCAGCGGTTGTCCCCAGATCATAGCGTCTGCTGCTCAGGTAAACGAGACGTGTTTGCGCGTAACTGTCCGCGCTGCCGTACAACACATCCTCCAGCACCTCGCCATATTCATAGCGCGCATCGACCCCGGCCAGCGCCCAGGACGCCGTCGACACACCGGTCGGCACCGTGCCGTGCAGCCCCCCGCCGATGAACGGCGCGAACGGGTCGGTGAAGAAATCGACCACCCGCCCAACGGTATCACGCTGGGTCGAGGGGCCCAGGAAGGGCAGTTCCACATAGGCGCCTTCCCCCACGCCCCAGGCAGCCAGGGTTTCGCCGAAATCGCTGCGCGGTTCCGGCATGCCCAGTGCCGAGGCGGTATCGAAAAAGCCCAGGACTCCGATGGTCGTATTCACCGCAAAGCGGAACATATGAACCACCATTTCCTCGATATCACCGCGCAACAAGCTGTTGATCGCGCCCTGGGGCTCGCCCAGATTATCGCCGAAATTGTTGATCCCTACACGCACCGCGCGCGGCACGGCCGTGCCATAAGCCTGTGACACCGGGCGGTAAACCGTGCTGTCCACACCCTTGTTGAAGGCGTGAATCCGCCGATTCTGCGCCTCATAAGGATCATCAAAGGCCGCGCCCGGCGGTCCAGAGGTCGCACACCCGGCCAAAAGCAACGCCGACAGCGGCAAGACACCGCGAAAAGACGCAAGTTTTTTGAGATTCCAGCTAAGTTGCACCGCGATATGAACCTCTTGTTTGGACACACCCCCCATACAGGGGATTCTCCGGGCATACCAGACGGGCAATGACCGCCTTGCTCAACAGATCAATGAGGGCCAAAAGACCCAGAGCCCCGATATCGGCACACAAAGGAAACGACATGGCCGCCCAGACAGACACCGCCCGCGGCCTGTACGAATTGCACAGGGCCCGCGCCCAAAGCCGGGGCTTGTTCTGGGCTGCCGGCGTGTTCAGCGTCTTCGTCAACCTGCTGATGCTGACCGGCCCGCTGTTCATGCTACAGGTTTACGACCGCGTTTTGGGCAGCCGATCCGAGGCGACGCTGGTCGCCCTGGTCGTGCTGGTGGCCTTTCTCTACCTGATGATGGGCATTCTGGATTACGTCCGCGGCCGCATCCTGGCCCGGATCGGCGCGCGGTTTCAGGACGCGCTGGATGAACGCGTGTTCCGCGCCGCGATCGAGGATGCCGCGCGCAACAAGGGCGGCGCGCCCGGCGGCGGGGTGCGCGATCTGGAAATCGTGCAGAAATTCCTGGCATCACCGGTTTTGGGGGCGCTGTTCGATCTGCCCTTCACGCCGATCTTCCTGGCCGGCATCTTCATCTTCCATCCCTGGCTGGGCTATCTGGCCATCGGCGGCGGCGTGATCCTGATCCTGGTGACATTGATGAACCAGCGCAGCACCCGCCGTCCAGTGCTGGCCGCCGGGGCCGCCTCGGCTGAAGCTGACCGGATGTCGGAACGGCTGCGCGGTGATGCCGACATGATCCAAAGCCTGGGGATGCGCGGCAACGCCTTTCAGCGCTGGTATGCGCTGCGGGCCCGCGCCCTTGGCCTGTCGGTCGAGGCCAGCGATGCCCAGGGCGGCTATGCGGCCGGGACCAAGACATTCCGGCTGTTCCTGCAATCGGCAATGCTGGGGCTGGGGGCCTATCTGGTTCTGCAAAACGAAATGACCGCCGGGGGGATGATCGCCGGGTCGATCCTGATGGGCCGCGCCCTGGCCCCGGTTGAAATGGCCGTGAACCAGTGGGCCCTTGTCCAATCGACGGCGAAATCCTGGGCCAACCTGGCCCGGCTGCTCAGTGAGACACCCCCTCCTGCACCACTGACCGCGCTGCCGCAACCCCGGGCCATTCTCGACGTGGCCCAGGCAACGATCCTGCCGCCGGGCGAACAGCAGGCCGCGCTGCGCATGGTGACCTTTCGGCTGGAACCCGGCGAGGCGATCGGCGTCATCGGCCCCAGCGGCGCCGGCAAATCCACCCTGGCCCGCGCGCTGACCGGGGTATGGCGCTGCGCAGGGGGCAAGATCCGCCTCGATGGCGCAACGCTGGACCAGTACGATCCCGACACGCTGGGCCGCCATATCGGCTATCTGCCCCAGACCGTGCAACTGTTCGACGGCACCATCGCCGAGAATATCGCCCGTCTCGATCCTGCGGCACAGGATGCAGACATCATCGCTGCAGCTAAGGCGGCGGCGGCCCATGACATGATCCTGCGCTTGCCGGAAGGGTACAACACCCGGGTCAGCATGCAGGGCGGGCGGCTATCGGGCGGTCAGATTCAGCGGATCGGCCTGGCCCGCGCGCTTTATGGCACGCCGGTGATCCTGGTGCTGGACGAACCCAATTCCAACCTCGACAACGAGGGATCGGTCGCGCTGAATGCCGCCATCCGGGCCATGAAAGACGCCGGCAAGGGTGTCCTGATCATGGCCCACCGCCCCGCAGCGATCCAGGAATGCGACAAGCTGCTGGTTCTCGAAGGTGGGGCCATGCGGGCCTTCGGGCCGCGCGACGACATCCTGTCCAAGATGGTGCGCAACGCCGAAGACATCCAGGCAACGCGACGCCCCGGAGGCGTGACATGACCAAAACCCCCGACCAAGGGCCAACCCGGCCTGCAGCCCCACCGATGGCCGCCGGAAAAGCCCGGCCCGGCCCCTCGTGGTCGCCACGCCATCACCTGATGATTGGCGCCATCACCCTGGCTATCCTGATCGGCGGGTTCGGCGGCTGGGCCACGCTGACCACCCTGGCGGGCGCGATCATCGCCCCAGGTGCGATCGAGGTCGACCAGAACCGCCAGGTGGTTCAGCATCTCGACGGGGGCGTGGTTGCCGAAATCCTGGTCACCGAGGGGGATACCGTCGGCGCCGGGGATATCCTCGTGCGCCTTGACGGCACCATGCTGCAATCGGAACTGACGATCGTCGAAGGGCAACTGTTCGAATTGATGGCCCGACGCGGCCGCCTGACGGCGGAACGCGACGACGACGCCACGATCACCTTTCCCGAAACCCTGCTGCGCGCCGGTCAGGACAACCCGGATATCGCCACCCTGATCGACGGCCAGAAGCGGCTGTTCGAAGCACGCCTGACCTCACTTGCCCAGGAAACCGACCAGCTGGCCAAACGGCGCCTCCAGATTGAAAACCAGATCGAAGGGATCGAGGCCCAGCAGCTCGCCCTGTCCCGGCAACAGGACCTGATGCGCGAAGAATTGGCCGATCAGCAAAGGTTGCGCGATCAGGGACTTGCGCAAAAATCCCGCCTGCTGGCCCTGCAGCGCGAGGATGCCCAACTCAGCGGAACGCTGGGGGAATTGCAGGCCTCCAAGGCCGAGGGCGAAGGCCGGATCACCGAACTGGGCATCGAGAGCCTGAAACTGGGCAGCGCCCGGCGCGAAGAGGCGATCACCCAACTGCGTGATCTGCAATATCGCGAATATGAACTGGCCGAAAAACGCCACGCACTGATCGAACGGATCGCGCGCCTGGACATCCGCGCCCCGGTGGGCGGCATCGTCTATGGGCTGGCCGTCTTTGCCCCGCGCTCAGTGATCCGCCCGGCGGAACCGGTGCTCTACCTCATCCCCCAGGACCGGCCGCTGGTCATCACCACCCGGGTCGAACCGATCCATATCGACCAGGTCCAGCCCGGCCAGGCCGTGACCTTGCGCTTTTCGGCCTTCGATGCCCGGACCACCCCGGAACTGTTTGGCCATGTCATTCAGGTGTCCGCCGATGCCTTCAACGATGATGCCACCGGGGCCAGCTATTACCGGACCGAGATTGCCCTCGACGACGGCCAGATCGACCGACTGCCCCCGGATATCACCCTGTTGCCCGGCATGCCTGTCGAAGCCTTCATCCGCACGGCCGATTATTCGCCACTGACCTATCTGCTGAAACCGCTGAGCGACTATTTCGTCCGCGCCTTTCGCGAAAGCTGACCACGCGAAAGGGCTTTTCGTCGCTGCGCCAGATGGTTAACGTCGGGTCACGATCAACCGGAGAAGCCCATGACCGACGCTGTTACCGCCCGCCTGAAAGATCTGGGCATCACCCTGCCTGACGCCCCGGCCCCGGCCGCCAATTACGTGCCCTATGTCCGCTCGGGCGCGATGCTCTATGTCTCGGGCCAGGTCTCATCGGGCCCTGAGGGGCTGATCACCGGCAAGCTGGGCGACACCCTGGATGTGGCAACCGGGGCCGGGGCCGCCCGCGCCTGTGCGCTGAGTTTGCTGGCCCAGGTCCGCGCCGCCTGTGACGGCGACCTGTCGCGGCTGAAGCGCGTGGTCAAGCTGACTGGCTTCGTCAACTCCACCCCCGATTTCACCGATCAGCCCAAGGTGATCAATGGCGCCTCGGATCTGATGGTCGAGGTGATGGGTGAGGCCGGCCGTCACGCCCGCTCGGCGGTCAGCGCTGCGGCCCTGCCCCTGGGTGTCGCGGTCGAAATCGAAGGCATCTTCGAGATCGGCTGACCCAACGTGACCAACCCGCGCCTGCCCGCCCTTTTTCTGGACCGCCCCATCGCCCATCGGGGGCTGCACAACAGTACGCAGCGCGTCGCGGAAAATTCCCGCGCCGCTGCACGCGCGGCCATTGCCCAAGGCTATGGCATCGAATGCGATGTGCAACTGTCCAGCGATGGCGTGGCCATGGTGTTTCATGACACCGACACCACCCGGCTGACGGGCCATGGCGGGCGGGTGCGCAAACGCGAGGCCGTGAACCTGTCCCTCATGCGGCTGCTGAACGGGGATGAGGGCATCCCGACCCTGGCCGATTTCCTGACAACCGTGGACGGGCAGGCCCCCCTGCTGATCGAGTTGAAGGATCAGACCGGCACCTTGTCGGCCGGGCCCGACGATCTGGAACGGGCGGTGGCGGCCGACCTGGCCAGCTATGGCGGGCCTGTGGCGGTGATGTCCTTCAACCCCCACATGGTCGCCGCTTTCGGTCGCCACGCCCCGGACATCCCCCGCGGCCATGTAACCGACCCGTTCACCCCCGTGGCCTGGCCCGGCATCGCCGAGGACCGGCTGCGCGAATTGGCCATCCTGCCCCGGCTGAACCAGGCGGCCTTTATCAGCCATAACCACACAGATCTCGACCGCCCCGAGATCGCCGCCTTTCGCGCCAGCGGGCGACCGGTTCTGTGCTGGACGATCCGGTCCTTCGCACAAGAGACCGCCGCCCGGCAATTCGCCGACAACATCACCTTCGAAGGCTATTCCGCCTGATCTCCGGCGGGTTGACGCGCCCGCGTCATGTGCCACGAATGGGGGACCGTGAAGGGGCCCGCATGACGGATACCAGCATTGAGATCACCGCCCACCGGACATTGGGCGACATCCCGGCAGCGGCCTGGGATGCCTGCGCCTGCCCCGAAACGGCCGAGGGCGGCCCGCCCCTGGACCCGTTCACCACCCACCGCTTTCTGTCCGCACTGGAGGACAGTGGATCGGTCGGGCCGGGCAGCGGCTGGGATCCGCGCTATCTGACCGCGCGCATGGGGGATCAGATCATCGCCTGCGCGCCCCTTTACGCCAAGGGGCACAGCCAGGGCGAATACATCTTCGATCACAACTGGGCCCATGCCTATGAGGGCGCGGGCGGGCACTATTACCCGAAACTGCAAATCGCCGTGCCCTTCACGCCGGCAACGGGGCGGCGCCTGTTGACCCGACCGGGGCTGGAAGGAATCGGACGCTCGGCGCTGATCCAGGGGGCCGTGCAACTGGCTGAAACCAATGGGCTGTCCTCGCTGCACATTACCTTCTGCACCGAGGCCGAGGCCCGGGCCGGTGCCGAGATGGGTCTGATGACCCGACACAGCCAACAGTTTCACTGGCAGAATCGGGGATATGGCGACTTCGACGGTTTCCTGGCCGACCTGTCATCGCGCAAGCGCAAGAACATCCGCAAGGAGCGCGCCACAGCCCAGGGGTTTGGCGGCCAGATTGTGGCGCTCCGTGGCGATCAGATCCTACCCGCGCATTGGGATGCGGTCTGGGCCTTCTATCAGGACACGGGCGCGCGCAAATGGGGCACCCCCTATCTGACCCGGCGATTTTTCGATCTGGCCCATCGCAATCTGCGCAATGATATCCTGCTGGTGCTGGCCATCCGCGATGGGCGGCCCGTGGCAGGTGCACTGAATTTCATTGGGCGCGAAACCCTCTATGGCCGCTACTGGGGCGCGATCGAGGATCACCCCTGCCTGCATTTCGAATGCTGCTATTACAGGGCCATCGACTATGCCATCGCCCATGGGCTGCGCTTTGTCGAGGCCGGCGCCCAGGGGCCGCACAAGCTGGCGCGCGGCTATCTGCCGGTGACCACGCACAGCCTGCACTGGGCGGCTGATCCCGGCTTTGCCAAAGCCATCCGCCGCTATCTGCAGGTCGAGGCCGAGGCCGTGGATGAAGAGATTGAGGTCCTGACCGCCTATGGCCCGTTTCGCAAGACCGCCGCTACCGCCGATCAGCAGGAGTGACTATGACCGATAAACTGCAAGACCGCGCCGCACTGGACGCGTTGTTCGCCACCGGCTGGCAGGATGTGCCGGGCCGCGATGCGATCCGCAAGGAATTCCGCTTCGCGTCCTTCAATGCGGCCTTCGGCTGGATGACCCGCGCGGCGCTGATTGCCGAGAAGATGAACCATCACCCGGAATGGTCGAATGTCTACAACCGGGTCGAGGTGGTGCTGACCACCCATGATGCCGGGGGGCTGTCGGATCTGGATGTACAGCTGGCCAAGCGGATGGATGCCCTGTGATCACAAAGTGCGGCCACAGGGTTGTGATCACAGCGTGGCCAGCAGGGCCTCACCGCCCGAAATCTCACAGGCCCCTGAGGATGTTTCGATGTTCAGCTGTGTGATCACACCGTCTTCGGCGATCAGCGCATAGCGCTTGGACCGCGCCAGCAGGCCGGCCTTGGGCGCATCGAACCGCAGGCCCATCCCTTCGGCGAACGCCGCCGTAGGATCCGACACCATGGTGATCCCTGCCTTGTCCGCCCCGGTCTGGGCCGCCCAGGCCGCCATCACGAAGGGATCGTTTCCGGCCATGCAGATCACCGCATCCACGCCCTTGGCGGCGAACCCGTCGCGGGTGCGGATAAAGCTGGGCAGGTGGGCGGAACTGCAGGTCGGCGTGAAGGCCCCCGGCACAGCAAAGATCGCCACTTTGCGGCCCGCCGTCAGATCGGCCACCGTAATTTCCTCGGGGCCTTTCTTGCCCATGTGCACCAGTGTCACCTGGGGCAGCTTGTCGCCTGTCGAAATGGTCATGTGATGTCTCCTTCCCTGTTTGCGAAGCCGTCCCCGCGACTATAGGCTGCCGCACATCTGATGCCAGAGGAGAACAGCACAATGTCGGATGTGGTGGTGATCGGCGGGGGGCAGGCCGGGTCCTCGCTGGTGTCGCGGTTGCGAAGCAAAGGCTTTGACGGCAAGATCACCTTGATCTGTGGCGAAGCCGATCTGCCCTATCAGCGCCCGCCCCTGTCCAAGGCCTATCTTCTGGGCGAGATGGAGCGCGAGCGTCTCTATCTGCGCCCCGACAGCTATTATGCCGAACAGAAGATCGAGGTACTGTGCGGCACGCCGGTCACCGCTATCGACCGCACGGCCAAGACGGTCAGCCTTGGGGATCGGAGCATCCCCTATGACATGCTGGCCCTGACCACCGGATCGGTGCCCCGCCGCCTGCCGGCCACCATCGGGGGCGATCTGGGCAATGTCTTTACCGTGCGCGGCCTGGCCGATGTGGATGCCATGGCCCCGGAAATGCAAGCCGGCCGTCATGTGCTGATCGTCGGCGGCGGCTATATCGGACTGGAGGCCGCCGCCGTCGCCGCCAAGATGGGACTGAACGTAACGCTGGTCGAACTGTCGGATCGCATCCTGCAACGGGTCGCCGCGCCCGAGACCTCGGATTACTTCCGCCGGGTCCATCGCGATCATGGGGTGGTGATCCGTGAAAAGACCGGGCTGACACGTCTGATCGGCACAGATCGGGTGGCCCAGGCGGAACTGGGGGATGGCACGGTTCTGGACGTGGATCTGGTGATCGTCGGGGTGGGCATCGTCCCGGATGTGGCTTTGGCCGAGGCCGCAGGGCTGACGGTGGAAAACGGCATCGTCGTGGACAACATGGGCCGCAGCAGCGATCCGGCGATCTGGGCGGCCGGCGATTGCGCCATTTTCCCGGGGCCCGAGGGACCGATGCGGCTGGAAAGCGTGCAGAACGCCATCGACCAGGCCGAGGCCGTCGCCGACAACATGATGGGGGCCGAGGCCCCCTATGCGCCCAAGCCCTGGTTCTGGTCGGATCAGTATGACGTCAAGCTGCAGATCGCCGGGCTGAACAGCGGCTATGACAGGATCGTGCGGCGCGGCACGGCCGATGAGGGCACGCTGTCTTTCTGGTACTATCGCGGGGATCGGCTGATTGCGGTCGATGCGCTGAACGATTCCCGCGCCTATATGGTGGGCAAGCGCCTGATCGAAAGCGGAAAATCCCCAAACCCCGAGGCCGTGACCAATCCCGAGACCGATCTCAAGGCGCTGCTGAAGGCCTGATGCGGATCGTCGGCGGGGCATTCCGGGGGCGGCGGCTGACGGCCCTGGGCGGCGGCGATGCAGCCGCCCATCTGCGACCCACGGCGGATCGGGTGCGCGAAGCGGTGTTCAACGTTCTGGCCGGTGGCGCCTTGGGCGATCCCCTGGAGGATGCGGTGGTGCTGGATCTGTTCGCCGGCACGGGCGGGCTGGGGCTGGAGGCCCTTTCACGCGGCGCAAAACGGGTGATTTTTGTTGATAACGGACGGAAATCACTAAGTATTCTGGATCAAAACATCCATCTTCTGGACGTTGCCGACAGGGCACGGGTGATCCGCACCACGGCCCTGCGCCTGCCCCCCGCAGACACGCCCGCCAGCCTGATTTTCCTCGATCCACCCTATGGCAAGGCCTTGGGCGAGAAGGCCCTGGCTGCGGCACAGGTATCAGGCTGGATCGCGCCGGGGGCCGTGATCGTCTGGGAAGAGGCCGCCCCCCAGGAAGCGCCGACAGGGTTCACCCTGCATGGGCACCGCCGCTATGGCGATGTCCATGTCACACTCCTGTTGGCCGATTAGCCCTGGCTGTAGGTGGGGTGGAATGTCCCTGCCGGTGACAGGGTGAAGATCTCGCAGCCATCGGCCGTAACCCCGATCGAGTGCTCGAACTGCGCTGAAAGCGATTTGTCCCGGGTCACGGCGGTCCAGTCATCGCCAAGGATCTTGGTCTCGGGCCGGCCCAGATTGACCATCGGCTCGATGGTGAAGAACATCCCCTCTTCCAGCACCGGCCCGGTGCCTGGACGACCATAATGCAGGACATTGGGCGGGGCATGGAACACCCGGCCCAGACCATGGCCACAAAAATCACGCACCACGGACATGCGATGGGCCTCGACATAGGCCTGGATGACATGACCGATATCGCCAAAGGTGGCACCAGGGCGGACAGCCTCAATCCCCTTGAGCAGGGAATCATGGGTGACCTGGATCAGGCGCTCGGACCGGCGGCTCAGTTTGCCGGCGACATACATGCGGCTGGTATCGCCATACCAGCCATCGTCAATCACCGTGACATCTATGTTCAGGATATCGCCGTCCTTCAGCACCTTGGGACCGGGAATGCCATGGCACACCACATGATTGACCGAGATGCAGGACGCATGCTGATAGCCCTTGTAGCCCACCGTGGCCGAGATCACCCCCAGTTCGACAATGCGCCGGTCGATATAGTCGTTGATCGCGGCCGTGGTCGCCCCCGGCACGACATGATCCGCCACCTCATCAAGGATCTGCGCGGCAACCTGCCCGGCACGCTGCATGCCGGCAAAATCGCCCGGTTCGTGGATCCTGATGCCGTCCCTGGTCAGGCGGCCCCGGTTGCTATCGTCCAAACCTTGTCTCCAATCACTGTGCTGCCTGTGCAGATAGTACAGACCGGGCCGATATGCCAGTGCTGGCGGGCCAGAGGGCTTGGTGGCCCCGTCTGCTCTTTACCTCCTCGTCAAAGCTGACTTGGGAGATATCATGGCGACTGTCTGCTTTGAGGCCATTCTGTCCCTGACCCTTCACGGCGCGGAACAAGCCCGGAACGGGCGCCGCACCATCACTGGGGCGGCCCACCGGTCTGGCGCTGGCGCGGCTTGGTCTGCTGGTGGTAACGGCCGCTTTGTCCGCACTGCAATCATGGAACCGCAACGCAGAAGAACACCCGAGGGACACCCAGAACATGGGCATCCAGCATCAGATCCTGCCCTCACGCCACCGGCAGCGGCCCCGCCAGATCCACCGATTGCGGCGTGATCGTGGTGCCGTAGCACAGCATCTCGACCCCTGCGGCACGGGCATCCTCGAACGCGGCAGCATAGGCCGGATCCAGATCCGCGGCCATACGCAGACGCGTGCAATCTGTCCGCTGGACAAGGTACAGCATCACCGCCCGGTGCCCCTCGGCCACCTGCGCCGCCAGATCCCGCAGATGGCGCGCCCCTCGCTTGGTCACGCTGTCGGGAAATTCAGCCCAGTCATCGTCACGCCGCAGATGGACGTTCTTGACCTCGACCCAGGTTTCGGCCCCATCGGCCCCGGTCAGCAGGAAATCAACCCGGCTGTTGCTGCCATACATCACCTCAGGGCGGATGATCGCCGCACCGGCCAGTTCCGGGATTGTGCCGGCCTCAAGTGCGGCCTTGACGATGCGATTGGGCACCGCCGTGTCGATCCCGACGAAATGCCCGCCCGGCAGATCCGACACCCGCCAGCCATAGCGCAGCTTGCGCTTGGGGTCATCATTGGGTTCCAGCCAGATCCGCGTCCCGGGATCAGCCAGCCCCAGCATCGAACCGGGATTGGGACAATGGGCCGTCACCTCTTCGCCGCTATCGAGAACCGCATCGGCGAGAAAGCGTTTGTAGCGGCGCACAAGCCGCGCGGGCACGAGAGGGGATGGAAAGCGCATCCTGCGTGGCCTATACGGGGAAACAGAGGGACACAAGCGCGGGAGACAGGCCATGGGACGCAAAACCGGCCCGAATGCGGCGATGCTGGTGATCGGGGATGAAATCCTGTCCGGCCGGACCCGCGATGCCAACATGCATTTCCTGGCCGGGGAACTGACCCGCCAGGGCATCGACCTGGCCGAGGTGCGGATCGTCGCCGACGATCATGACGCCATCATCGCTGCGCTCCGCGCCCTGTCCGATCACTATGACACCGTCTTTACCTCGGGCGGCATCGGGCCAACCCATGACGATATCACCGCCGATGCCGTAGCCGCCGCCTTCGAAGTGACCATCGACGTGCGCGCCGATGCCCGCGCCGTACTTGAGGCCCATTACGCAGTAGCCGGCACCACGCTGAACGAGGCCCGCCTGCGCATGGCCCGCATTCCCGACGGCGCAACGCTGATCGACAACCCGATCTCGGCGGCCCCCGGTTTCACCTTGGGCAATGTGCATGTGATGGCCGGTGTGCCTGCGATCTTTCAGGCGATGGTCGCCAATGTGCTGCCCACCCTGACCGGAGGGGCACCGATCCTCAGCCAGAACCTGACGGTGCTGCGCCCCGAAGGCGATATCGCCGCACCGCTGAAGGCCCTGGCAGACCGGTTTGCTGATCTGTCCTTTGGCTCCTATCCCTTCCAGCGCGATGGGGTCTATGGCACGAATATCGTGGTACGGGGAACCGATGGCGCCGCCGTGGATGCCGCGCTCTGCGCGCTGCAGGCGCAATTCGCCGACGACATGTCAACCGTGTGACCGCCACGTGACCACCACGCCCGTTCCTGCCCCTCTTCTTGCCCTCGACACAATCCTGGCCGAAACTTGGCCCGCCGCCGAAACCTGCACGCTGGGGCCCCTGACCCTGCGGCGCAGCCCCGGCGGCGGCCAGCGCGTTCAGGCCGCCAGCCTGACCGGCGAAGCCCTGCCCACCGCCCAGACACTGACCACAGCCGCCGAGATCATGGACGATTGGGGGCAAACCCCGCTTTATCGGGTGGATGACGGACAAGAGGGGTTTGATACGTTGCTCGACGGGGCCGGCTATGTCCAATGCGATCCGACAGTGTTGCGTATCGGCCATCTGGCCCCTCTTTTGGCGATCGAGGTGCCGCCGGTCAGCAATTTCAGCATCTGGCCGCCCTTGGCAATCATCCAGGACATGTGGCGGACCGCCGGGCATGGCCCGGACCGGATCGCAGTGATGCACAGGGTTCCGGGGGCCAGAACCGCGCTGCTGGCCCGACACACGGATCGCCCGGTCGGGGTGTCCTTTGTCGCGACGTCAGGCAAGACGGCTGTCGTCCATGCGCTGGATGTGGTGCCCACCTTCCGCGGCCAGGGCATAGCCCGGCGGATGATGGCCCGCGCCGCCCGGTGGGCGCAGGCCCAGGGCCTGACCCGGATCGCAGCGCTGGTCACGACGGACAACACCCCGGCCCAGAAGCTCTATCAATCGCTGGGGATGGAACCGGCGGGGGGCTATCACTATCGGCGGCTGAAACGGTGATCCCCCGGCTGGTCCCAAAACTGCAGGGGCTGGCGCTGCTGGCCGTGATACTGCCAGCCCTGACCGCCGCCGCCGCCGCGCAAACATCTGTCCCCCTGCTCCTGCCCGCCGAGGCCACACCCAGTCTCATCCAACAGGACCCACCCGGCGGCTACAGTCTGGCGACCGGCCCCTCCACCGCCCCGAACCAGCCTCCGCCCCAGCAACCTGTCACTGGCCCGCGCACCCGCAGCGCCTATCGGCTGGCGGGCTGGGGCCATCGACAGATCGAACTTCTCGAAACCCTGGACCATCACCTGGCCCAGGCCGGCTGGACGGTCCTGTTCACATGTGTCGCGCCCCGCTGCGGCGGCTATGATTTCCGCCAAAGCCGCGATGTCCTGCCTCTGCCCGATATGTTCGTCGATCTCGGGGCCTTTGCCTATCTCGCCGCGACCGATGCCCAAGGCCAGGCGCTGGAGGTGATCACCAGCCCGGCCGGCCCCGATCTTTACACCCAGATCAGCCAACTGCGCCCAACCCCGGCCCTGCCCCACGCTGAGCCGCGCACCCATGATCTGCCCGCCCCATCCCCTGCCGCCAGCCCGCCGCAGATATGGACGGAACAGACCATGGATGATGTGCTGCGTCGGGATGGGCGGCTCAGGCTGGCCGGGCTGCGCTTTGCCAGCGGCACCGCAGAGGTCGATGTCAGCCAAACCCCCGCCCTGCCCGCACTGATCGACTGGCTGCGCGCGGATCCGGGCCGGCGCATTGCCCTGGTCGGCCATAGTGACTGGAGCGGATCCTACGCCACCAATCAGGCTCTGTCTCAACGCCGGGCCCAAAGCCTGGCCGACCTGCTGGCAACCGACTACGCGATTGATCCGGCCCGGATCGAGGTCCATGGCGCTGCCTATCTCGTTCCCCTGACAGGCAACACCACCCCCACAGGACAAGAGGAAAACCGCCGGGTCGAGGCCGTCGCCCTGCCCCCGGCGCCCTGACCAAGGACCTGGACGGTAACCTGACCTTCCGTCACGGATGCGGCTTTGGGGCCTGTTTTGCCCCTACGTGTTCAGTCCCGGCATCTGGTGGATCGGATTTAGGATGAATCGATCTGGCTCTGATGTCCAGATTTTGCAGATATATTCGTAGGGCGTGTCGTGTGAATGCGAATGAACACGACACGCTCTGAAGGGGATGATCTGCCTGTGCTCCCTTGCCCCGGTTGGCAGCCCTTTGTTCGAACTTCGGAACAAGATAATCTGACAATCCAAAAGGCGCCCCGGTCATTCGAACCGGAAGCGCCCTGCAATTGCCTTGGTCAAAAAATTTCTTTCTAAAATTCCGTAATGGATCAACTATTGCCCGCGTCCGCCCACCTGATCCGGCGCACCGAAATGGCTCAGGAAGGCCCGGACCTTGGGGTTGATCTGATCGCCGGGACGATGGCTGACATGAACCGGCAGAACCTGCGGCGGCAGATCCGTCAGCACCTCGACTAAACGCCCCGCCCCCAGATGCGCCTCGACCAGGCTGAGCGGCACAAAACCAATCCCCAGACCGTCCAGCAGCGCCGCCATCACCGTGGCGGTATCGCGCACGATCAGCCGTCCCGGCGTGTGGATCGGCCGGCGTTCGCCACTGCGGCTGACCAGATGAAACTTGGCATCGCCATTGTCACCGCTGAAATTGAGGATGTCGTGATTGGACAGATCCTCGATCCGGGCGGGCGCCCCCGCCCGGGCCACATAGTCCGGCGCCGCGACCAGAACGAAACGCAATTCGCCCAGTTGCAGGCTGTTCTTGCCGATATCGGCCATGGCCGTGCCCACAGCCAGTTCAAAGCCATCGCCCTTCAGTTCCACATAGCCGTCCGTCTGCCCCAGATGCAGGTTCAGTCCCGGATGCGCCTGAAGGAACGCGGTCAGATGCGCGGCGATAAAGCACCCTGCGAGCGCGTCCATCACCGCCACCCGCAAAAAGCCCTCGGGCGCCACATTCTTTTCGGCGATCATCTGCTCGGCGTCCTGCACCGCCCCCAGAACCGTCCGCGCCCGTTCATAAAAGGCAAGGCCGATTTCCGTGGGGGCCACGCGCCGCGTGGTCCGGTCCAGAAGCTTCACATCAAGGCGGGCCTCAAGCGAAGAGACATGTTTCGATACCGCCGATTTCGACACGCCCAGCCGCTTGGCTGCGCCCGTGAAACCGCCTTGCTCCACTACCGTCGTGAAGGCTTCCATCTCCGTCATTCGATCCATGGGGGTACTCGTTCTAAATTTACTGACACAACGCGAAAAACCAGTCGATTGTGGCAAAACTCGGTCCATTTGTAGAGATTTTCCATACGTCACTTCGGAACGAAGGGATCCCTGGACAGAAACATTCCGCCCTTTACGATCAATTTCCTTTTGAAAACCGACCAGTTAGCCGAAAGACCCGGCAATTTACCAAAACTGAAAATCCCACAAGATTACGCAGGGTTAAATAAAGATTTATCGGAATAAGAATCGAGAAACAGATGCCCGTCTGTATAGTTTGCGCCGAATCAGACTGGCGGTCGATTTAAAGGCCAGCCGCCAGCCGCGTCCCCTGATCGATCGCCTGCTTGGCATCCAGTTCCGCCGCGACATCGGCCCCACCGATCACATGCACCGGACGCCTCGCCGCGATCAACGCATCCGCAAGGGTTCGCTCGGGTTCCTGGCCCGCGCACAGAACAACGGTATCGACCGCGATCAGCCGCGCCTCATCGCCGATCATGACATGCAGGCCCTCGGTATCAATCCGGTCATAGCGAATCCCGGCCAGCATCTTGACCCCCTTCATCATCAGCGTCGCACGATGAATCCAGCCGGTCGTCCGGCCCAGACGCCGGCCCGGTTTTTCGGCCTTGCGCTGCAACAGGGTGACCGCGCGGGCCGCCGGATCAGGGGCCGGTCCCTCAGGGGCCAGACCGCCCCGGGCGCAGGACGGATCGGTCACCCCCCATTCGCGCCGCCACAGCGCGGCATCCAGTGTCGGGCTTTGACCATCCTGCACCAGATAGGCACAAACGTCGAAACCGATCCCCCCGGCCCCGATCACAGCCACGCGCGGCCCGGCCTGCACCGCACCGGACAAAAGATCGAGATACCCGATGACATTGGGCCCCTCCTGCCCCTGGATACCCGGATCGCGCGGGCGGACACCGGTGGCAACGATGATATCGTCGAACCCGTCCAGATCCCCCACCCCGACCTCCTGGTTCAGGCACAGCGTGACGCCGGTTTCGGTCAGCATCGTCGAAAACCAGTGGACCAACCCATCGAATTCCTCTTTGCCGGGAATGCGCCGGGCAAGGTTCAGCTGCCCCCCGATCTGCGCCCCCCGTTCAAAGAGGGTAACCATGTGGCCCCGGGCCGCTGCGGTGATCGCCGCCGACAGACCGGCCGGGCCCGCCCCGACCACGGCGATGCGGCGCGGCGCGGCAGCGGGCATGACCATCAGTTCGGTTTCATGGCAGGCGCGGGGATTGACCAGGCATGTGGACACCCGCCCCGAGAACGTGTGATCCAGACAGGCCTGGTTGCAGGCGATACAGGGCGCGATCAGGTCCGGGCGCCCGGCCCGTGCCTTGGTGACGAAATCGGCATCGGCCAGAAAGGGCCGGGCCAAGGACACCATATCGGCCATCCCCTCGGCCAGAACGCGCTCGGCCACCTCGGGGGTGTTGATCCGGTTCGAAGTGATCAGCGGAATACCAACCTGCCCCATCAGCTTTTGCGTGACCCAGGCAAAGCCCGCCCGCGGCACCGAGGTGGCAATGGTAGGCACACGCGCCTCGTGCCAGCCGATCCCCGTATTCAGGATCGTGGCCCCGGCAGCTTCGATGGCCCGGGCCAGGCGCAGGACCTCGTCCCAGGTTGATCCATCGGGAACCAGGTCGATCATCGACAGCCGGAAGATCACGATGAAATCCGGTCCCACGGCGGCGCGGACACGGCGGACCACTTCGACCGGCAGGCGCATGCGGTTTTCATAGGTCCCGCCCCACGCGTCTTCGCGCCGATTGGTGCGATGGGCGACGAACTGGTTCAGCAGATACCCCTCGGATCCCATGATCTCGACCCCGTCATAGCCGGCCTCGCGGGCCCGGGAGGCGGAAGCCACGATATCGGCGATCTGGCGCTCGATACCGGCGGCGTCCAGTTCCGCCGGGGTAAAGGGCGAGATGGGCGACTTGATCGCCGAGGGCGCGACCGCATCCGGCGAATAAGCATAGCGACCGGCATGAAGGATCTGCATCGCGATCCGCCCCCCGGCGTCATGGACGCGCTCGGTGATGATCCGGTGATTGGCCACATCGCGGGCAGAGGCCATTTCCGCCGCGTTTTCGGCCACCGCACCAGCCCCGTTCGGCGCGACACCCCCGGTGACGATCAGCCCAACGCCACTGCACGCCCGGTCGGCATAAAAGGTCGCCAGCCGGTTCCAGTCGCCGGTTTCCTCCAGCCCGGTATGCATGGATCCCATCAGCACCCGATTGGGCAGCACAGTGAAGCCCAGGTCAAGCGGGGCGAAGAGATGAGGATAGGGCGACATGGCGGCCTCCGGCTGTGTCTGACCCAGACTTGCCTGTCTGACGCCCCATGTCATCCCCCAACCGCGCTGGTCAGGTCAGGTCTTGTCCTCGGCAACGGGCGCATCGGCCAGAACCGGCTGATTGGCGGCGGTCATCGCCGCCACAAAGGCCCGCAGCGTCGCCCGCGCTTCGTCGTTGGAAATCGGCAGGGTGCGGTGGCCGGTCACCGACAGGGCCACGATTCGATCCTTGAGCGACAGCACCGCGCGCCAGGACAAATCCGACAGGTCCTCGGGGCGGGCCACACTGCGATCCCGCACCCGCAGATACAGGACATCGCCCTCGATCGCGCTGCTCATGATCGAGATGGGATCTGGCACCCCGTCATAGGCCAGCGCCGCCCGCCCCTGACTGGAACGGAAGAAAGACAACAGCCGTTCCGGTCCCGGGCGCATCGGCTGATCCGTCCGGGGCGAAATCAGCGCCGTCAGAACACCGGGCGTATCCGGCGCATTGCCTTCGTCGCGCAGGGTCGCGCAATTGCCCAGCATCACGAAGGCACCGCTGGACCGGTCCTGCACCGTCTTGCCGTCAATGCAATACCCCGAGGGACCAACGATGGTCACATCGCGCTCCGAAACACGCAGGGCCTGAACGGGGCCACGCATGCCATAGGACTGCCCCGCCAGACCGGGCCCGTCGCTGCATCCGGCCAGCACCACCGTCAGGGCCAGCGCCCCGACGATGCCGGATGTCTTACAGGTCCGCGTAGACATGGGCCTCGGCCCCACCCCCGGGATGGGTGACCGCGCCCTTGCGGGTGGATCCGACCAGCTGGGCGTATTTCCACAGCGCGCCAGAGGCATAGATCGTCTTGCGCGGGCCTTTCCAGTCGGCCTTGCGGGCCTCCAGCTCCGCATCGCTGAGGGCGACGGAAATCTCGCCCTTGATCGCGTCGATGGTGATCATGTCGCCGTTCTTCAGCAGGGCGATGGGGCCGCAATGGGCCGCCTCGGGCCCGACATGGCCCACACAGAAACCCCGCGTCGCGCCGGAAAAGCGGCCGTCGGTGATCAACGCCACCTTCTTGCCCATGCCCTGACCGGACAGGGCGGCGGTGGTGGACAGCATCTCGCGCATGCCGGGGCCGCCAGCGGGGCCTTCGTTGCGGATGACGATGACCTCGCCTTCCTTGTAGGCGCGCTTCTGGACGGCCTCAAAGGCCTCTTCCTCGCATTCGAACACGCGGGCCGGGCCGGTGAAAACCTGGTTTTCCTCGGGGATACCCGCAACTTTCACGATGGCGCCTTCGGGGGCAAGGTTGCCCTGCAGGCCGACAACACCGCCGGTCTTGGTGATCGGGGTCTCCACCGGATAGATCACCGTGCCATCGGCTTCGCGGTCGATCAGATCCAGTTCCTCGCCCATCGTCTTGCCCGAGGCGGTCATGCAATCCTCATGGATCAGCCCGGCCTTGCGCAGCTCACGCAGGACAACGGGAACGCCACCGGCCTCATAGAGATCTTTGGCGACATACTGGCCGCCCGGCTTGAGATCGACGAAATAAGGCGTGTCACGGAAGATATCGCACACGTCCAGCAGGTCGAAATCAATCCCCGCCTCATGGGCGATGGCCGGCAGGTGCAGCCCGCCATTGGTCGAGCCCCCGGTGCAGGCCACAACGCGCGCGGCGTTTTCCAGCGCCTTGCGGGTCACGATATCCCGGGCCCGGATGTTTTTCTCCAGCAAGGTCATGACGGCAGCGCCCGAGGCCTCGCCGTACTGATCGCGGGATTCGTAAGGTGCGGGCGCGCCGGAGGAATTCATCAACGCCAGGCCAATCGCTTCGGACACACAAGCCATGGTGTTGGCGGTATACTGCCCGCCACAGGCCCCGGCCGAAGGACAGGCGACACGTTCAATGATCGCCAGTTCGGCATCCGACATGGTACCGGCCTGATGCTGGCCCACGGCCTCGAACACGTCTTGAACCACCACGTCCTTGCCGTTCAGCCGACCCGGCAGGATCGAGCCGCCATAGATGAACACCGACGGCACGTTCAGCCGCACCATAGCCATCATCATGCCCGGCAGGGACTTGTCACACCCGGCCAGCCCGACGATGGCATCATAGCAATGGCCCCGCATGGTCAGTTCCACGGTGTCGGCAATCGCATCGCGCGAGGCCAGCGAAGACCGCATGCCTTCATGCCCCATGGCCATGCCATCCGTCACGGTGATGGTGGTGAATTCGCGCGGCGTGCCACTGGCGGATTTGACCCCCATCTTCACCGCCTGGGCCTGACGGTTCAGCGCGATGTTGCACGGCGCGGCCTCGTTCCAGCAGGTAGCGACCCCCACCAGCGGCTGGTGGATCTCGTCCTCGCTCAGGCCCATGGCATAAAGGTAGGACCGGTGCGGGGCACGCTCGGGACCTTCGGTCACATGGCGGCTGGGAAGTCTGGATTTGTCGAACTGGCGCTTGAGCATCTGATCCTCCGGGCTGATCCGAACGGGAATAGGCGGGCGCGGGCGCGGGCGCAAGGGCACAGGCCGGCAAACTGCGGCCATGGCGGCAGGTTAGCGGTTGCCACAAGGGGCAAAACCGGTCCTTTTGCGCGGGATGCCGCACTGTGACAGCCCATGACCCCAGCCGCCCCCGACCCCGCCACCCCAAATCGGTTCGCCCGCTTCATCGCCCCGGCCCGGGCACGGGCCGGGCTGATCCGGCTGCTGGCCGGGCTGGGGCTGATCCTGGCGGTCTATCTGGGGCTCAATGGCGGGCTGTTCGCCCTGACAGTCCGGATCCTGGGCACCCCCCGGGCCGAGGACATTGCCCTGACCCTCGCCAGCGGCGCCACGCCCGGGGCCGCGCTGACCTTGTTGGCCAGCTTTCTGCCGCTGATCGCCGGAACCTGGCTGGTCGTGCGCCTGCTGCATCGCCGCCCCTTCGCCACGCTGTTCGGACCATCCACACGGCTGGGCCAGGATGTGATCCGTGCCACCGGCCTGCTGCTGGTGCTGTTTCTGCCCTATTTCGCCCTCTGGTCGCTGTTTTTCGACACATTGCCGAACCTGTCACCGGGGCTCTGGCTGGCGCTGCTGCCGCTCAGCCTCGCCGGTATTGCCCTGCAAACCCTGGCCGAGGAACTGGTATTTCGCGGCTATCTGATCCAGCAACTGGCAGCACGCGGCCTGCCCCGGCTGATCTGGGCCGGGGGACCTGCCATGCTGTTCGCCGCCCTTCACATCGACCCAACCGGCACATTGGGCATGGCCGGGCCGATCGCTGCGCTGCTCTTTGCCCTGATCGCCACGGATCTGACGGTGCGCAGCGGCGGGCTGGGCCTGGCCTGGGGGCTGCACCTGGCCAACAACCTGGTGGCGATCACCGGCATCGCCACCGGCCCGGTTCTGAGCGGGCTGGCCCTGCGCCTGGCCCCCTATGGACCAGCCGCCCTGATCACCCAACCCCTGCTGCTGGCCGCCGAGATCTTGCCGATCCTGATCGCCTGGCTGATCCTGCGGGCCCGGCTGCGGCGGTCCCGCTGACTGACAGGCCCTGCCCGCGCCCACACGCCTGTGATTGCAATCCCGCGCCACGCGGATTATCTGGGCCGGCAAGCCGCCGCAGGACAGACAAGCGATGAACTGGATCTCGAACTACGTCCGCCCCACCATCAACTCGCTGTTTTCCCGACGCGAGATGCCCGACAACCTATGGACCAAATGCGACGAATGCGGGTCCATGCTGTTTCACCGCGAACTGGCGACCAGCCTGAATGTCTGCCCAAATTGCGGACATCACATGCAGATCTCGCCCCGCGACCGGTTCACGGCGCTGTTCGACAACGGGATATTCAAGGAAATCAAGGTGCCCGCCCCGGTCACCGATCCCCTGCATTTCCGCGACAGCAAACGCTACAGCGACCGCATGAAAGCCGCGCAGAAAACCACCGGTGAACCCGAGGCGATGCTGGTCGCCGAAGGGGAAATCGGCCGTACCCCGATTGTCGCGGTGGCGCAGGATTTCTCGTTCATGGCCGGGTCGATGGGCATGTATGTTGGCAATGCCATCGTCACCGCCGCCGAAACCGCAGTGAAGAAAAAGCGCCCCCTGGTGCTGTTCTCGGCTGCCGGTGGTGCGCGGATGCAGGAAGGCATCCTGTCGCTGATGCAGATGCCGCGCAGTACCGTGGCCATCGAGATGCTGAAAGAGGCGGGCTTGCCCTATATTGCGGTGCTGACCCATCCGACCACCGGCGGCGTCACCGCCAGCTACGCGATGCTGGGGGATGTCCAGGTCGCCGAGCCGGGGGCGCTGATCTGTTTCGCCGGGCCGCGGGTCATCGAACAGACGATCCGCGAAACCCTGCCCGAAGGCTTCCAGCGCGCTGAGTATTTGCTGGATCACGGCATGCTGGATCGGGTAATCGCGCGCAAGGACATGCGGCTGGAACTGATCGTGATGCTGCGCATGCTGCTGGATCTGCCGCCGCCGATCATGGGCGAGTTGCCCGCGCCCGGCGCGGTTTCCGAAGCTGCGCCAAACCCCGTGCCCGAGGCCGCCGCGCCCCCGGCCAAGGATGGATCTTCCACAAAGTGACACGCCCCTCGTCTGACATCCTTCTCGACAGGATGATGACGCTGCACCCCAAGGTCATCGATCTGACCCTGGGCCGCGTCGAGCGCCTGCTGGCCGCCATGGGCCATCCCGAACGCGCCCTGCCCCCGGTGATTCACATCGCCGGGACCAATGGCAAGGGATCGACCCTGGCGATGATCCGCGCCGGGATCGAAGGCGCCGGCCAAAGCGCCCATGTCTACAGCTCGCCCCATCTGGCCCGGTTCCACGAACGGATCCGCCTGGCGGGCAAGCTGATCGACGAAGCCGCGCTCAGCGCCCTTCTGGATGACTGCCTGACCGCCAACGGCCCGGAACAGATCACCTTTTTCGAGATCACAACCGTTGCCGCGCTGGTCGCCTTTGCCCGTACTCCGGCCGACTGGACCCTGCTGGAGGTCGGGCTTGGCGGGCGGGTCGATGCCACCAATGTCCTCGACACCCCGGCACTGACCATCATCACCCCGGTCTCGCTGGATCACGAACAGTTCCTGGGCGATACCCTGACCAAGATCGCCACCGAAAAGGCCGGGATCATCAAGCGCGGTGTGCCCTGTGTGGTCGGTCCGCAAACGGATGAAGGCCTGGCCGCGATCGAGGCCCGGGCCGACCAGCTGGGCGCCCCCCTTCTGGTCCATGGCCAGCACTGGCATGCCTGGATGGAACGCGACCGGCTGATCGTGCAGGATGAGAACGGGCTGGTCGATCTGCCCCTGCCGGTACTGCGCGGCGCCCACCAGATCACCAATGCCGGGGCCGCCGTGGTTGCCTTGCGCAGGTTAGGATTTGCCGAACCCGCGCTGGAGGCCGCCGTCACCCAAGCCGACTGGCCCGCCCGCATGCAGCGCCTGACCGGCACCGCCTGGAACCGGCTGGCCCCCGAGGCCGAGCTGTGGCTGGATGGCGGACACAACCCCGCCGCCGGGATCGCCCTGGCCGAAACGCTGGACGCCCTGCCGCCGCGTGAGACGCACCTGATCTGCGGGATGCTGAACACCAAGGATGTCAGTGGTTACCTGCGCCCTCTGGCCAAGGCCGCCGCCAGCCTGACCGCCGTGTCGATCCCGGATTCCGACGCCACCCTCAGCGCCAAAGACACAGCCGGGGCGGCCAGTCGCGCCGGCTTTGCCCAGACCCGAACCGCGCCGGACACGGCAACGGCCCTGCGGGACCTGGCCGAAACCTCCCCTGGATCCCGGATCCTGATCTGCGGATCACTTTATCTGGCCGGGGCCATCCTGCGCGGGGTCTAGGACCA
>JBKDZR010000039.1:0-19951 GCA_047971485.1 Qingshengfaniella sp.
ATGTCGGGCCCATCTACCTGCGCGACGATGTGAACCCTGTCTTGAGCAAGCTCAGGGCCTGAGACAGCGGGCCCATGCCGAAAGCGACAATAACCGACAAAAATCAGCACGTTGCGAGGAGTCCACCCCGGCACAGAACTTTCCCCTTGACAGAGGGTGTGCATGGAAACTGCCAAATCGTGCAAACTTATGGTGCATTGGCAAGGGACCACCTCTTGGCGGGCCGTGGAGGACTCGAACCCCCGACCTGAGAATTAGAAGTTCCCTGCTCTAATCCAGCTGAGCTAACGGCCCGCATATGTTCCGGTTCTATTGGCCATCTGCGCTGGTCATGTCAACGTGGTTGTTGCCGTGTCTGCGTCGCAGGGGGGCTCAGGCCCTGGCCTCGGTCTTGTCCAGGAAAACCTGCAGCGCGGCAGTTACCTCTTGTGGCTTTTCGGCGTGCAGCCAATGGCCGGCGCCGGGGATCTTGACGAAGACGGCCTTGGGGAACAGGGCCTTGATCCGGTCCCGATCGGTCCGTTGGACATAATCCGACAGGGCGCCGGACAGGAACAGGGCCGGGCCGTCATAGGGATCGGTGATTTCAGGGAACCCGAGGATCTTGTCCATTTCGCGGGCCAGTACATCAAGGTTCAGCCGCCAGCGTCCGGCCTTGACGTCCAGCGATTGCAGGAAAAAGGCCCGTGTCATCGGATCGGGAACGC
The DNA here is from genome assembly GCA_047971485.1 of Qingshengfaniella sp. Taxonomy (GTDB): domain Bacteria; phylum Pseudomonadota; class Alphaproteobacteria; order Rhodobacterales; family Rhodobacteraceae; genus JBKDZR01. The sequence continues at coordinate 708 of JBKDZR010000039.1, forward strand.
TGTCCTGCAATTGGGCATCGGCATCGCGCCGGGTTTTGACCCGGGTCAGATCGACCGCGCGCAGGGCGTTCAGGTTGTGCATCTGGGTGTGGGTGTAGGCGACCGGCGCGATATCGGCGACCATCAGGCGTGCGACGTGCCCGGGATGCGTCAGGGCCAGCACCATCGCGGTCTTGCCGCCCATCGAATGGCCCAGCACATCTGCCGGAGACCCCAGCGTGGCGATGACCTCGGCCAGGTCCCCGGCCATGGCCTCATAGTCGTGCCGGTCGCTCCAGTCCGAGGCCCCGTGGTTGCGCATGTCGACGGTCACGACGGGGCGGGTGTCCGCCAGCTGTTTGGCGATCGCGCCCCAGTTCCGGCCGGATCCGAACAACCCGTGGGCGATGATCAGCGGGCGTCCCTGACCGGGGTCTCCGTGAATGGTATGGGCAAGCATCGTGGTCTCCGGCTGGGACGGGGTGGGCAAAGGACGCGACATGCCTAGAGGAATTTGGCTAGATGCGATAGGGGCAGGGCATCCGGCAGGGGAAATGGGTCTGGGGGAAAGGGCATGGGAGAGGTCGATCCGGGGCGGATCACTGCCGATCTGGCGGGGCTGTTGCACCGAAAGCTTGGCGTGGGCGGGGCTGACCTGCAGGCGGGCCAGCAGCGTGCCGGGCGGATGCTGCCGCGCCGGCTGCGCCGTGATCTGGCCTTTCTGAGCGACCAGGAACTGATGGCCAGCCATCCGCGTCTGGCGGCTCAGGTTGATTTGGTGGCCGTCGCCCGAGCCGAGCGGCGGGTCCGTTTGTGGTTGGCGCGGATCGACCCGGCGGAACGGCGCAAGGACAGGGCCCTTAGGACCACCGCCGTGGTGGCCCTGAACCTGCTGGTTCTAGCCGGGCTGATCGTTGCCGTGCTGGCCTGGCGCGGCATGATCGGCCCGGGCTGAAGGCGGTCAGACGCCCGGATAGATCGGGAAGGCGGTGCACATCTCCAGCACTTCGTCCCGGATCCGGGCCTCGATTGCGGCATCGCCCTCGGGGCCCTTGGCGGCCAGGGCGTCAACGATTTCCGTGATCCAGCCGCCAATGGTGCGGAACTCGGCTTCGCCAAAGCCACGGGTGGTGCCGGCCGGGCTGCCCAGCCGGATGCCCGAGGTCACCGTGGGTTTTTCCGTGTCAAAGGGAATGCCGTTCTTGTTGCAGGTGATATGGGCCCGCCCCAGTGCCTTTTCGGTGATGTTGCCGGTCACCCCCTTGGGCCGCAGATCGACCAGCAGAAGATGGGTGTCTGTCCCCCCCGTCACGCAGCCCAGCCCATCTGCCACCAACTGCCCGGCCAGGGCCTGGGCATTGGCCACCACCTGACGGCTGTAGGTGGCAAACTCGGGGCGCAGGGCCTCGCCGAAGGCCACGGCCTTGGCGGCGATCACATGCATCAGCGGGCCGCCCTGAATGCCCGGGAAGATCGCCGAGTTCACCTTCTTCGCGATGCCCTCGTCATTGGTCAGGATCATGCCGCCACGGGGGCCACGCAGGGTCTTGTGGGTGGTGGTGGTTGCGACATGGGCATGGGGGAAGGGCGAGGGATAAATCCCCGCCGCCACCAGCCCGGCGAAATGGGCCATGTCGACCAGCAGATAGGCCCCCACGCTGTCGGCGATCTGGCGCATGCGGGCGAAATCAATGATCCGCGGGATGGCCGAGCCACCGGCGATCAGCAGGCGCGGTTTGTGTTCCTCGGCCAGGCGCGCCATCTGATCGTAATCGGGCAGCAGCGTGTCGCGATCGACACCGTATTGCACAGCCTTGAACCACTTGCCCGACTGGTTGGGCGCGGCCCCATGGGTCAGGTGACCACCGGCATCGAGGCTCATGCCCAGGATCGTGTCGCCGGGTTTGACCAGCGCGTTGAATACGCCCTGGTTGGCCTGGCTGCCGGAATTGGGCTGCACATTGGCGAAGGCACACCCGAACAGCTGGCAAGCGCGGTCGATGGCCAGTTGCTCGGCGATATCGACGAACTGGCAACCACCGTAATAGCGCCGGCCCGGGTACCCTTCGGCGTATTTGTTGGTCATCACCGAGCCCTGGGCCTCAAGCACCGCGCGGCTGACGATGTTTTCGCTTGCGATCAGCTCGATCTCGTCGCGCTGGCGGCCCAGCTCGGATCGGATGGTACCGAACAGCTCGGGGTCGCGATCAGCCAGGGTGGTGGTGAAGAAACCGGCATCCTGGCCCGTGGCCATCCGTGCGTCTCGTTCTGGGGCGTTCATGGGTCCGTCTCCTGCTGCGCGCCTGTCTGGGGCGTGATGCACAGCTATGTACGGCAAAGACGACCCGGGATGAAGGGGGCAACGCCGGCCCGTACCACGTCAGCCGGTCCGATGCAGGGCTTGAGTTTCCTTTCCGCGCAGGCGAAGAGGGGCGCGTGCCTATGGGAAATGCGATGGCAGACCAGCAGAAGATTGCCTTCTTGGCCAGCCCGTCGGCGACGGCCCGCACTGCCCGCCGTAAACTGGCGGCGTTGTACGGGGATGTGCCGGTGGACCAGGCTGATGTCATCGTCGCCCTTGGCGGAGACGGGTTCATGCTGTCCACGCTTTATGCGGCCCAGGCGCTGGATGTGCCGGTTTACGGGATGAATCGCGGGACCGTCGGGTTTCTGATGAACGCTTATGCGGTGCCTGATCTGACCCAACGCCTGGCCGAGGCCGAGGAAGCGGTACTGAACCCGCTGCGCATGCGCGCCGAGGCGGTCGATGGCCGCGTGCACGAGGCGCTGGCGATCAACGAGGTATCGCTGTTGCGGGCGGGTCCGCAGGCGGCGCATCTGCGGATCAGCGTCGACGGGCGGGTCCGGATGGAGGAACTGGCCTGTGACGGGGCACTGGTTTCCACCCCGGCCGGGTCCACGGCCTACAACTATTCCGCCCATGGCCCGATCCTGCCCATCGGGGCCGAGGTGCTGGCCCTGACCGCGATGGCCGCCTTCCGGCCCCGGCGGTGGCGGGGGGCGCTGCTGCCCAAGGCGGCGGTGGTGCGCTTTGATGTGCTGGACCCCGGCAAGCGCCCGGTCCGGGCCGATGCCGACAGCCGGTCGGTCACCGATGTGGTTTCGGTCGAGATCCGCAGCGAACCGGCCATCCGCTACCGCATCCTCTTCGATCCCGGCCATGGACTGGAAGAGCGGCTGCTGCGCGAACAGTTCGTCTGATCGCGGGCGCGCGCCGAGGGGTGTGGATCACTGTCAGGCGGGGCCCGTCCCGTGCGTGTCCGCGATCAGCGCCGCTTCTTCTTGGGCTTGACGTGTTTGGCCTGTTCCGCAGCGGCGCGGATTTCCTCGGCGATGTCCTCGGCCTCTTCGGGGTCGAAATCCATCGGCAGGTCCAGACCGTCACCGGAGATGTAGATGCGGACCATCCCCTGATCGGTGGGGCCGATCTGGAGATTGGTGATCTGATCGGATTCGTCGTTGATGCCCATGATCCTGTCCCTCGCAACAAAAGCCGATTAATCCGAGCGGGGCCTCTGGACAAGGGGCTATCGCTGCTTTGGGGGCCGGCAATCGCGGGATGGGGCGCCGGGAATTTGATCTGAGGTCGCCGAGACGCTTGCATTAGCCGGACCGCTTGGCTAAACCCCCGCAACGTGCCGCCTTAGCTCAGTTGGTTAGAGCGCTGGATTGTGGATCCAGAGGTCCCCCGTTCAAGCCGGGGAGGCGGTACCACATGCCAAGACCGGGTGCCAATGACCCATAAGCTTGCACGCTTTCGGGGTTTTCATGCACACCCCCTGTCAAGGGGTATCTTAAGGCCGAAACAGACGGCCCTATTTCAAGATTGCAACTGCTCAAGCGAAGATGTGTGCTTAGCCGCCGTTCATGCTTCAGTCAGCGAATGGCCGCATCGAGCCCTTTGCAGACAGCGCCCTCCCTGTGGCGCTCCAATTGGTAAGTTGTTTCTTGGCTCACCCGTCGGTCGATTTTCCAATCCGCCCTAAATGGGTGAACGCGAATCCTTCATTTGACTTCAGACCATAGCCCAACAACCGATCAACGCCGGAATGCGCGAGCCAGAGCGCTCCGAGAGCGCTGAGAACGGCCAGCGAGAATGTGATGCCGACGACGACAAGAATCATGCCCGACGCATAGATATGCACCAAATTATAGCTGAAGGCTCCAGCTCTTGGCCCGAACAGATAGGCAACGAAGCTGAGGTCCGGAGCGAAGAAGATGAGAAGCGCCAACCACCATGAAATTTCAGGACTTACGTGAAGAAACAGCCCGAGACCGGCAACAAAAATGATGCCCCCTCAAACTTTTGCCAATGGACGACACTGGGCATTCTCAACTCCTGCCATTTGGGAAACGCTTGTAGTGCTGTTGATAGGCGGGATCAAACGGCCGTTAAGTCCCGTACTGTTGACATTCTTGACGAACACCAATGTTCTTAGGTGGCCGATCTGTGCATGCTTATGTGTTCAGCGTGTTTGCTTATGCTGTTATGCCGCCAAGGTGCGGCTATAACCTGCTAATATTAAATGAAATAATCACAGTCAAAATCTGACAGAATCAGTTTTCAGTGCGAACTTTGGTCAGTTGGTGCCGGGTTTTATCGGCAAGCGGGGCCGCCGCGCGCGTCCGGATCAGTGGCTGAGGGCGATTCTCTGGCGCAGGGTGCCGTCCAGATCGAAGATCAGGATCTCATCGCCGGCCGTGACCACTGCTATCCAGTCACGTCCCCGGGTAAAGGCCTCGGCCCGGGTACCGTCGGGCAGGGTCAGGGCCTCGGGCAAGGGAACAGACGGGGCGGGCGGTGCCGGGCGCAGGCGGATGACAAGCAGCACGACGATGGTTACAAGCCCGACAATCATCACCGCCGTCAGGACCGTGACCAGAAGGCGCAGAAAGCGCAGGTTGCCCGGTTCCGGCTGATTTTCTTGTGGAGCATCATCCATGTCGTTTCCGCCCGTCTTGTGGGTGACAATCGGGGCCGATCCGCCCGCGCGCCTTGATAAGGCGCTTTTCCGTGACGTGCCAGAGGCGGCGGTGCTCAGCCGGACGCGGTTGGCGCGGATGATCGCCGAGGGGACGGTGCTGCGCAATGGCACGCCGCTGACCCGTGCCTCGGCCCCCGTGGCCGAGGGCGACCGGATTGAGTTGCGCCTCAGCCCGCCGCAGGAAACCCGTATCCTCGCCCAGGATATCCCGCTGAACGTGGTGCATGAAGATGACGACCTGATCGTCATCGACAAGCCGGCAGGCATGGTGGTGCATCCGGCGCCGGGATCGCCCGATGGGACCCTGGTCAATGCGCTGCTGGCCCATTGCGGGGACAGCCTGTCGGGGGTCGGCGGGGTCAGGCGGCCGGGGATCGTGCACCGGATTGACAAGGACACCTCGGGTCTGCTGGTGGCCGCCAAGACCGAACGCGCCCATCATGGGCTGGCCGAACAATTCGCCCGCCACAGTGTGGATCGTCACTATCGTGCCCTGGTCCATGGCGTGCCCGATGCTGCTGACCCGCGGTTGCGCGGGTTGCCCGGGGTCGGGTTTGAGGCTGGTGGTGTCCTGCGCATCACGGCTGCGCTGGGGCGGCATCCCAGCGATCGCCAGAAACAGGCGGTTCAGCGCCAGGGGGGGCGCCACGCAGTGACGCGCACCCGGGTGGTGGATCGGTTCGGTACGCCCCCGGCGGCGGCGCTGGTCGATTGCTGGCTGGAAACCGGGCGCACCCACCAGATCCGGGTCCACCTGGCCCATATCGGCCATGCGCTGTTGGGGGATCCGGTTTATGGCGGCCACCGCCGCTTGCCGGCACGGGCCTTGCCCGAAGGCGCGGCAGCGGCCGCCGCCGCCTTTCCGCGCCAGGCCCTTCATGCCGCGACGCTGGGCTTTCACCATCCGGTGAACGGCGATCACTTGTTGTTTTCCTCGGAGCTGCCGCAAGATATGGTGGATTTGGTCGATTGCCTTGGTTCACTCGCCAGCTGATCACCGCCTGTTATGACGGCATCGTGACGGCATGTTTCAGGCCAAGAAGCGCCGGGTTCTTGAAGCTCTGGGCATCTGGACCTAGGTGATGTAAAAGAGCGAAACATTGATTGGGCCTGTCTCATGAGCAATACCAGCAGTTACGCGAACCTTCCCGCCCCCAGTCCGGAGCAGGGTCTCAACCGCTACCTGCAGGAGATCCGCAAATTCCCGATGCTGGAACCGGAAGAGGAATACATGCTGGCCAAGCGCTGGGTCGATCACCAGGACACTGGCGCCGCCCATCAGATGGTCACCAGCCACCTGCGCCTGGCGGCCAAGATCGCCATGGGCTATCGCGGCTATGGCCTACCCCAGGCCGAGGTGATTTCCGAGGCCAATGTCGGACTGATGCAGGCGGTCAAGCGCTTCGATCCCGAAAAGGGCTTTCGCCTGGCCACTTACGCCATGTGGTGGATCCGCGCCTCGATCCAGGAATATATCCTGCGGTCCTGGAGCCTGGTGAAACTTGGCACGACCAGCGCCCAGAAGAAGTTGTTCTTCAACCTGCGTAAGGCCAAGAACCGCATCGGCGCGCTGGAAGAGGGCGATCTGCGCCCGGAAAACGTGGCCCGGATCGCCAACGACCTGAATGTGTCCGAGGAAGAGGTCATCTCGATGAACCGCCGGCTTTCCGGCGGCGATGCCTCGCTGAATGCCATGGTCGGCAGTGAGGATGACAGCGCCACCCAATGGCAGGACTGGCTGGAAGATGAGCAGGCCGATCAGGCTTCGGATTACGCTGAGGCCGATGAACTGTCCGTGCGCCGCGAGTTGCTGGAAGATGCGATGGGCGTGCTGAACGATCGTGAGCGGGACATTCTGACCCAGCGCCGTCTGCAGGATCAGCCCGTGACGCTGGAGGACCTGTCGGCGCAATACGGGGTCAGCCGCGAACGCATCCGCCAAATCGAGGTGCGGGCATTTGAAAAGCTGCAGGCGCGGATGCGCAGCATGGCCGGCGAAAAGGGACTGATGGGGGCCTGAGGGGTCGACTGACCGGCGGGGCCTTTGCTCTGGCCGTGTGACGCGCGGCTGCTGCGGTCTGCCGGCCCTGTCTCAGTGCCCGATCGAGGGGTGATCGGTCAGGCATTCCGAATGGTGGCGCAGCACCTCCAACACCTTGCAATCGGCTGACCGGCCGCCGCTGCAGGACTGGATCATGCGTTGCAATTCGGTGCGCAGGGCTTCCAGTCGGGCGATCCGTTGTTCAACATGGTGCAGATGCCGCCGGGCGATGGCGTCGGCCTCATGGCAGGGGCGGTTGGGCTGGTCGCCAAGGTCCAGCAATTCCCGGATCGCTTCCAGCGTGAAGCCCAGCTGCCGAGCATGGCGGATAAAGGACAGCCGGTCCATATCGGTCGGTCCATAGCGCCGTTGCCCGCCTGCCGTACGGTCGGGGTCTGGCATCAGCCCGATTTGTTCATAATAGCGAATGGTCTGCACCTTGGTGCCGGTCCCTTTCGCCAGATCCCCGATTGTCTGCATCATTGCCTCGTTACAGATCCCGTTCATCCGGGCAGGCGGTGACGGCGTTGCCCGCACAGGCCTGCTTGTATCGCCCGACGATCTTATTGGGATCCGCGTATCAGACGGTCCCGTTCCGATGTCACGCCGGTGCCGTGCCACTTTGAAGGTCTGATCTTCTTTTGCCAGCCCTATTCGACTGATTGTGTAGGGTTTTTTCCTAAAATCTGCCCTTGTTCTTGCGTGTCCCGGGCTAACCGTCCAGCGAATAGGGCAGGGTGTCGCGCCGGTTGGGGTTGATGCTCAGCCGGCGTTCCAGTGGCGGGACCGAGCGTTGATGACAGGTCCTGCGTTCACAGATCCGGCACGAAATCCCGAAGGGCTCGAAGGCCCGGGGGCTTTCGTGGGGCATGTCGTCGGCATAGACCAGGGCGCCGGCGTGGCGCACCTCACAGCCCAACCCGATGGCATAGCGCTGAACCGGGGCGTGAAAGTGGCCCCCCGGTTTCGACACGTCCCGCGCCAGGCAAAAATACCGGATCCCGTCGGGGGTTTCGCCCAACTGGCGCAGGAACCGGCCCGGTGTTTCAAAGGCCCGGTGTACGTTCCACAGCGGGCAGGCGCCCCCGTAGCGCGCGAATTGCAGGCGGGTGGCGCTGTGGCGCTTGGTGATCGTGCCGGCTTGGTCGACACGGACGAAGTAAAAGGGGATGCCTTTATGCCCGGGACGCTGCAAGGTCGACAACCTGTGGGCGACCTGTTCAAACGAGGCACCGAACAGATCTGTCAGCCGTTCCAGATCGTGGCGGGTGTCGCGGGCGGCAGCCAGGAACCGCCCATAGGGCAGCAAGGCCGCGCCGGCAAAGTAATTGGCCAGCCCGACCCGGGCGATGCCCCGCGCCTCGTCCGAGGAAAAGCGGGCCAGATCAAGGGTGGCGTCCAGCAGATCGCTTTGGGTCAGCAGCGCGATCTGGTGCAGCATCTGAAAGCTTTGGGTCGAGGCCGGGCTGCGGTGGCTGAGGGTCAGATCGCCGCTGGCCGCATCATAGGCGCGCAGCGGCACATCGCGCCCGGTCCGGACCGTGACGCCCAGTGCGGACAGCGCCCCGGCCGCCGCCCGGGCGGTATCCCCGTCCCCGGTTTCCAGGTGGTGCTGTGCGAACCGCTCGGCTGCGCGATCGACCGCGTCGATGTAATTGTCGCAATAGTGGAAAAAATCCCGGACCTCTTCCCAGGGGCTGGTCAGCGCACCGCCGCCCCCTTGTCCCAGTGCCTCGTCCAGCGAGGCCAGCCGTTCATGGCTTTGGCGATAGGCGCGGTGCAGTTCCAGAAAGGCCCGCGCCAGTCCCGGGGCATTCGCAGCCACCAGCCGCAGATCGGCCAGGCCCGGGGGCGCGTCGCTGAACAGCGGGTCGGCCAGGGCCTCGCGGATGTCGGTGACCAGGCGCTCGGCCTCACCGGCGGACAATTCGGTGATGTCGATGCCAAATTCGCTGGCCAGGGCCATCAGCACGCCAGTGGAAACCGGGCGGTTGTTGTTCTCCATCTGGTTGAGATAGGGCAGCGATACGCCCAGCTTGGCGGCAAAGCCCTTTTGCGTCAGCTCCAGCTTGCGGCGCAGGTCGCGCAGTTTTGCCCCTGCATACAGTTTCTGCGCCGCCATTGGATCCTCCGCCTGATCTGTCGGCCTGCCTGTCGGGGCCCGGCATGGCCCCTCTTTGTCAGCGGCCGCGCAGTTGCCGGGCGCGCCAGCGTACGATCTGGATGGCGCCGATGGACAACAGCGAGGACACGAACATCACCCACAACAGCGGATAGGCGCCGGTTTCCGGGGCCAACAGCCCGCCAGCCAGGGCGGCCAAAGCGGCGCCCCCGCCGATCATCATCGCGCCGCCCAGCCCCGATGCGGTGCCGGCCAGATGCGGTCGGACCGACAGCATCCCGGCCGTGGCATTGGGCATGACCATGCCGTTGCCAAAGCCGACCACACACATGAAGCCGAAAAAGACGTTAAGGTCCGCGAAGCCAAGGTAAAAGACCAGCAGCGACAGGGCCAGGCCGCCCGTGGTCACGATGGTCCCGGCCAGACACATGGCATTCAGGCCCATCCGCACCGACAGCCGTCCGGACAGGAAATTGCCAAGGGCATAGCCCAGGGCCGGCGCGCCGAAATACAGGCCCAGTTTCGCCGGGCTGAGTCCGAAGACGACGGTGCCGACAAAGGGGGCGCCGCCCAGATAGGCAAAGAACGTGCCGGAGGAAAACATCAGGGCCGAGGCATAGCCCCAAAAGCGAGGAGAGCGCAGAAGCTCGGGCAATCCACCGGTTTTCTTGCTGGCTTTCTGTCCCAGATTGGCCGCAGTTTCGCCCAGATCGTACCAGACCAGCACCATCACGATCCCGCCGGCGATCAGCATGAAGATGAAATTGGCCTTCCAGCCGAAGAGCTGTTCCAGCGCGCCGCCCAAAAGCGGGCTGACCATGGGGATCAGGGCCATGCCCATCGTCACATAACCCAGCATTGAGGCGGATTGCTCGGGCGGGAACATGTCGCGGACAATGGCACGCGACAGCACCATTCCGGCGGCGATCACCGCCTGGGCCATGCGAAAGGCCAGAAAAATCTCGATGGTCGGGGCCAGAACCGCGCCCAGCGTGGCCAGCATGAACAGCCCCAGCGCGCCCAGGATGATCGGCCGGCGGCCGTATCGATCCGACAGCGACCCGATCAGCATTTGCAGCAGGGCACTGGCCGCCAGGTAGAGCGACACGGACAGTTGCACCAGCCGGTAATTCGTCTCGAAATAGATGGCCATATTCGGCATCGAGGGCAGAAATATGTTCATCACACCGGCCTGCAGACCGGCCAGGATGACAAGTGTGAAAATATGCGGTGGTGTGGACCGGTCGAGAAAGCGAACGGAGGGGGCGCTGGACATAGATCGGGGGTAGACCCGGGGGCGCGGAATGTCCATCCAAAACTCGGCTGAAGGGGTGTTTGCAGTTTTTCAACTTTGCAGTCCCTGCGGTCTATTGATTTGCAAATTTTCGCAATTTCGCTTTGCACCTGCAGCATGCGCCTTTAAGGTCGGTCGAAATCAACTGGTGGGGCCGCCGATGAAAGACATCCTGCAGGAACTGGACCGGCTTCGCGCGGAAGCCCAGGTCGGGGGCGGCATGCGCCGGATCGAGGCCCAGCATCAGCGTGGCAAGCTGACGGCGCGGGAGCGGGTCGAACTGTTGCTCGATACCGGGTCCTTCGAAGAATTCGACATGTTCGTCACCCATCGCAGCACCGATTTCGGCATGCAGGATCAGAAGATCGCCGGCGATGGGGTGATCACCGGCTGGGGCACGATCAATGGCCGTCAGGTCTATGTGTTCAGCCAGGATTTCACCGTGTTCGGCGGGTCGTTGTCGGCCACCCACGCGCGCAAGATCTGCAAGATCATGGATATGGCGGTACAGAATGGCGCACCGGTGATCGGGCTGAACGATTCCGGTGGCGCGCGCATCCAGGAAGGGGTGGACAGCCTGGCGGGCTATGCCGAGGTTTTCCAGCGCAACGTCATGGCCTCGGGGGTGGTGCCGCAGATCAGCGTCATCATGGGGCCCTGTGCAGGGGGTGCGGTCTATTCCCCAGCGATGACGGACTTCATTTTCATGGTGCGCGACAGTTCCTACATGTTCGTGACCGGTCCCGATGTGGTCAAGACCGTCACCAACGAAGTCGTCACCGCCGAGGAACTGGGCGGCGCCACGACCCATACCCGCAAGTCCAGCGTTGCCGACGGGGCCTTTGACGATGATGTCGTCGCCCTGTCCGAGATCCGCCGCCTGTTCGATTTCCTGCCGCTGAACAATCGTTCCGGCGTGCCGGTGCGGCCCTTCTTCGATGATCCCGCGCGGGTGGAACCCAGCCTCGATACGCTGATCCCGGACAATCCGAACACGCCCTATGATATGGCGGAACTGATCCTGAAACTCGCCGATGAGGGCGATTTCTACGAGATCCAGGAAGACTACGCCAAGAATATCATGACCGGCTTCATCCGCATCGAGGGCCGAACCGTGGGCGTTGTCGCCAACCAACCCATGGTGCTGGCCGGCTGCCTGGATATCGACAGCTCGCGCAAAGCAGCCCGTTTCGTGCGCTTTTGCGATGCCTTTGAAATCCCGATCCTGACCCTGGTCGACGTGCCCGGCTTCCTGCCCGGGACAGGCCAGGAATATGGCGGCGTGATCAAGCATGGGGCGAAGCTGCTCTTCGCTTATGGCGAGGCGACGGTGCCCAAGGTGACGGTGATCACCCGCAAGGCCTATGGCGGGGCCTATGACGTGATGGCCTCAAAGCACCTGCGTGGTGATTTCAACTATGCCTGGCCCACCGCCGAGATCGCTGTGATGGGCGCAAAAGGCGCGACCGAGATCCTCTATCGTTCGGAACTGGGTGATCCCGCCAAGATCGCAGCGCGGACCAGGGATTACGAAGACCGCTTCGCCAACCCCTTCGTCGCCGCCGAACGGGGCTTCATCGACGAGGTGATCATGCCCCAGTCCACACGGCGCCGGGTGGCCCGGGCCTTTGCCTCTTTGCGCGGCAAGAAACAGGATAACCCATGGAAAAAGCACGGAAATATCCCGCTTTAAGGATGTCGTTCACCATGCCCGGCCATGATCCTTCTGATATGCTGTCCCCCTGGCGTGGCCGCAGGGCCGCGGTACGCGGGCCTGCCGGACCCAACGGTTCGGGCCGCGTCAGCGGTGCGAACGGGCGGGAGGGCCCCCTTCCCGGGGGGATCTGGGCATGAACGCGGCCTATCACCTCATTGCCGGCGCCCCCCGGATCGGATCAGAGGTCCCATGCTGAAACACCGAGGTTTTCCCGGGCGTCTGCCCGGCACCGACTTTCAGTTCACGGTACGGCGTGCCAACCCCAAGGGGGCGACGCCCCTGGTGGCGCGCGAACGGTTTCGGGATCGCCGGGCCCCTGATCGTGCTGCGGATGAAGGGTTCCTGGCCGCGCTTTGGGCCCATTTCGGCGATGCGCCCTTTGAGCGCGGCAATCTGGATGCCGGGCGCCTGTCCTGGCTGCTGGGGCGCGAGGTCCTGCCCGTCGAGGACCCGTTCGATCCGACCAGCTATGAGGCCTTGTTGCGTGTCGATGCCGACGCGGCCCGGCAGAGCTTTCCGGGCCTGCTTGACGACCCCGAGGGGTACTGAGATGCATCCCGCCGGCCCCCCTGCGCCGATCCGCCGGACCCGGCCCCTGCCGTCGGGTCAATGGGCAAGATCCGGCACCAACCGGTCGATATTGATAATTTTCCTTGTTTCCGGCGCAATGTGCCCCAATCTGTCTTATTGGCGAACCCTGCCGACGATGGCCGGGGGCGCGCGTCGTGAAACTGAATGCCGCCCCTTTGCATCAGGGCGGGAAAGGAATGTGAAATGGCGAAACTTTCGTGGATCGTGGCAGCTGCCGGGCTGTTGGTTCTTTCGGCCTGTGGCCAGACGGATCTCGAACGGACCGCGACCGGTGCCGTCATCGGTGGGGCCGTTGGACAGGTTGTCGCCGGTGAGGCCGCAACAGGGGCGCTTATTGGTGGGGCGGCTGGCGCGACCTGCCGCAGCCTCGGGACCTGCCCGAACAACTAAGGCCTCGTGCCTGAACACCAGCGGTCCGCGCCGGGTCCGGCGCGGTCCTGTGGGCCTGTGCGGCCCGGATGCTTTCCCGACAGTCCCGATCCGCTGCCCGAGCCCGCTTTTGGCGGGCGCGTCGCTTTGTGCCGGATCCGGGCGCCCCGCCGCCCCTGTGGCGCTGATATTTCCTGAACAGAAGGGACGGTTTCCGTGTTCCGCAAGATACTGATCGCCAATCGCGGCGAAATTGCCTGCCGTGTCATCAAGACTGCGCGACGCATGGGGATCGCCACCGTCGCCGTCTATTCCGATGCCGATCGGCACGCCCTGCATGTCAAGATGGCCGATGAAGCGATCCATATCGGCCCGGCGCCGGCCAACCAGTCCTATATCGTCATCGACCGGATCATGGCGGCGATCCGCGAAACCGGGGCCGAGGCGGTGCATCCCGGCTATGGGTTCCTGTCCGAGAACCCGAAATTCGCCCAGGCGCTGGAGGCCGAGGGCGTGGCCTTCATCGGCCCGCCCGTGGGGGCGATCGAGGCGATGGGCGACAAGATCACCTCGAAGAAGATCGCTGCCGAGGCCGGGGTGTCCACTGTGCCCGGCTATATGGGGCTGATCGCCGATGCCGATGAGGCCGTGAAGATCGCCGCCGAGATTGGCTATCCGGTGATGATCAAGGCCAGCGCCGGTGGGGGCGGCAAGGGCATGCGCATCGCCTGGAATGAAACCGAGACGCGCGAGGGCTTTCAATCTTCGAAGAACGAGGCCGCCAGCAGTTTCGGCGATGACCGGATCTTCATCGAGAAATTCGTTACCCAGCCGCGCCATATCGAGATCCAGGTTCTGGCCGACCTCCATGGCAACTGTGTCTATCTGGGGGAACGCGAATGTTCCATCCAGCGCCGCAACCAGAAGGTCATCGAAGAGGCCCCCAGCCCGTTTCTGGATGCCGCCACCCGCAAGGCCATGGGCGAACAGGCCTGTGCCCTGGCCCAGGCGGTGGGCTATGCCAGCGCCGGCACGGTGGAGTTCATTGTCGACGGAGACCGGAACTTCTACTTTCTGGAGATGAACACCCGGTTGCAGGTGGAACATCCGGTGACAGAGCTGATCACCGGGGTGGATCTGGTCGAACAGATGATCCGGGTGGCCGATGGGCAGGCCCTGTCCCTGACCCAGGCCGATGTGAAACTGACCGGCTGGGCGATGGAAAGCCGGCTTTACGCCGAGGATCCCTATCGCAACTTCCTGCCCTCGACAGGGCGGCTGACGCGCTATCGCCCCCCGCGTGAGACGGCGGATTATGCGCCCGGCACGGCCCCCGGGGCGGCCGGCGAGGTGGTGGTGCGCAACGATACCGGCGTTTATGAGGGGGGTGAGATTTCCATCTATTACGACCCGATGATCGCCAAGCTGTGCACTTGGTCTGCCACGCGCGATCAGGCGATTGAGGCCATGCGCATGGCGCTTGATGCCTTTGAAGTGGAAGGGATCGGGCACAACCTGCCCTTCCTGTCGGCGGTGATGGATCATCCACGCTTTGTCGACGGCACGATCACCACAGCGTTCATTGCCGAGGAATACCCTGACGGTTTTGCCGGCGTGACCGTGGATGTGGCCGCCCAGCGGCGTGTCGCGGCGGTGGCGGCGGCCATGTATCAGGTGGCTGAGATCCGGCGCACGCGGATCTCGGGGCGGATGAACAACCATGAACGCAAGGTCGCGCCGGATTGGGTGGTCAGCTTTGACGGAACAACCTGGCCGGTGGTGATCGAGGCCGATCGCCAGGGCGCCAGCGTTCGCTTTGAGGACGGCATGGTCCATCGGGTCGAGGGGCACTGGCAGCCGGGTGAAACGCTGGCCCGCTTTCTGATCGACGAAAAGCCGCTGGTGATGAAGGTCGCGAAGATGCCGGGCGGGTTCCGGCTGCGGATGCGGGGGGCGGATCTGAAGGTGGCGGTGCACACGCCCCGGGCCCATGAACTGGCCGCCTTCATGCCGGAAAAACTGCCGCCTGATACCTCGAAGCTGCTGCTGTGCCCGATGCCGGGGCTGATCGTGAAGATTGACGTTGCGGTCGGTCAGGAGGTGCAGGAAGGGCAGGCGCTGTGCACGGTCGAGGCGATGAAGATGGAAAACATCCTGCGGGCTGAACGCCGGGGTGTGGTCAAGGCGGTCAATGCGCGGGCTGGGGACAGTCTGGCGGTTGATGATGTGATCATCGAGTTCGAATAGCCCATGATCGCCGCTGTCCCTTTCCGGCCCGTCCAGTTCCCTCAGCCCGCGCCGTGGGGGTTTTGGCCTTCGCGGATCTCATCAAGGCGCAGGGGGGTCTTGTCGATCGCGCGGCTGATCTCGCGCACGGACCAGGGATTGGGTTTGCGCATCTGGACGCGGCCGTCCTTGTCGATCAGCACCAGCATGAAGCCGCGCGGGCGCAACTGGCGGCGGATTGCGGAATTGGCCTTGGGGTCGGTATCGACGATGACCACCACGTCTCGTTCTAAAAGCGCGGCCTTCTGGTCCTCCAGCATGGCCATCTGCTGGATAAAGCGCGGGTCGTTCGGTGTGTCAGCAAAGACCACCACCGGCCGGGCCAGCCAGAGAAACTGGTCCAGGCTGTCGGTTTCCGTGATCAGCGGCATCTCCGGGGCGGATCCCGTGGGATCGGGGGATTGGGCCGTCCCGGGCTGGCCCAAGGCGCAGGTCAAAAGAATGGCGGTGATCAGTTTGGGTGTCATGCGGGCTCCTTGTCATGACAGATATAGGGTAACCGGACCGGCAGGCGAAGCCCCCGCATGGGTGTGGGATTGGGATGGCGGTGTCTCGGCCCGCTGGCCAGTGTTGAAAGGGTGCGCGAAATGACCGACAAGACCGAAGCATGGAAAGCCCTGGCTGCAAAAGAACTGCGTGGCCGGCCGCTGGAAGACCTGACCTGGCACACGCTGGAGGGGATCGGGGTCAAGCCGCTGTACACCGAGGCCGATGTGCAGGGCCTGGACCATCTGGATGGTGTGCCGGGCAAACCGCCCTTTACCCGCGGCGTGCGGGCCACGATGTATGCGGGCCGTCCCTGGACGATCCGTCAATATGCCGGGTTTTCCACGGCCGAGGACTCGAACGCCTTTTACCGCAAGGCCCTGGCTGCCGGGCAGCAGGGAGTGTCTGTGGCCTTCGATCTGGCCACCCATCGCGGCTATGACAGCGATCATGATCGGGTGGTCGGCGATGTGGGCAAGGCCGGCGTGGCCATCGACAGTGTCGAGGACATGAAGATCCTGTTCGACGGCATCCCGCTGGACAAGGTCTCGGTCTCGATGACGATGAATGGCGCGGTGATCCCGGTGCTGGCCAGTTTCATTGTCGCCGGTGAGGAACAGGGCGTGGACCGGGCGGCGCTGTCTGGCACGATCCAGAATGATATCCTCAAGGAATTCATGGTGCGGAACACCTATATCTATCCGCCCGAGCCCTCGATGCGGATCATTGCCGACATCATCGAATACACGGCGGCCGAGATGCCGAAGTTCAACTCGATCTCGATTTCCGGCTATCACATGCAAGAGGCCGGCGCGAACCTGGTGCAGGAGCTGGCCTTTACCCTGGCCGATGGCCGTGAATATGTGCGCGCCGCCCTGGCCCGCGGCATGGATGTGGATGCCTTTGCCGGGCGGTTGTCGTTCTTCTTCGCCATCGGCATGAATTTCTTCATGGAGGCGGCCAAGCTGCGCGCGGCGCGTCTGCTGTGGCATCGGATCATGGCAGAATTTGCGCCGAAGGATCCGAAATCCATGATGCTGCGCACCCATTGCCAGACCTCGGGGGTCAGCCTGGCCGAGCAGGACCCCTATAACAACGTCGTGCGCACCGCCTATGAGGCGCTGAGCGCGGTTCTGGGCGGCACCCAAAGCCTGCACACCAATGCGTTGGATGAGGCCATCGCCCTGCCCACGGAATTTTCGGCCCGCATCGCGCGGAACACCCAGTTGATCCTGCAGGAAGAAACCGGGGTGACCAAGGTGGTCGATCCCCTGGCGGGATCCTACTATGTGGAACGTCTGACGGCGGAACTGGCCGAAAAGGCCTGGGCCCTGATCGAAGAGGTCGAGGAAATGGGCGGCATGACCAAGGCGGTGGCCTCGGGTATGCCCAAGCTGCGGATCGAGGAAACCGCTGCGCGCCGCCAGGCCAATATCGACCGCGGTACCGAGGTGATTGTCGGGGTCAACAAGTATCGGCTGGATCAGGAAGATCCCATCGACATTCTCGATATCGACAATGCCAAGGTGCGCGACAATCAGGTTGCCCGTTTGGCGCAGGTCCGGGCCCGTCGCGATCAGGCGGCCTGCGATGCGGCGCTGGCGGAACTGGAACGATGTGCGCGCGACGGCGGCAACTTGTTGGAGGCGGCGGTTGTGGCGGCCCGCGCCCGCGCCTCGGTGGGGGAAATCAGCATGGCGATGGAAAAGGCCTTTGGCCGCCACCGGGCCGAGGTGAAGACCCTGGCCGGCGTCTACGGCGCAGCCTATGAGGGCGACGCGGGCTTTGCCGCCATTCAGGCCGATATTGAGGATTTCGCCGAGGCCGAGGGCCGCCGCCCGCGCATGCTGGTGGTCAAGATGGGGCAGGATGGCCATGACCGGGGCGCCAAGGTGATCGCCACCGCCTTTGCCGATATCGGCTTTGACGTGGATGTGGGGCCGTTGTTTCAAACCCCGGCCGAGGCTGCCCAGGATGCCATCGACAACGATGTTCATGTGGTTGGCATTTCCAGCCAGGCCGCCGGGCACAAGACCCTGGCCCCACAACTGGTGCAGGCGCTGAAGGATCAGGGCGCGGGGGATATCATCGTCATCTGCGGCGGCGTGATTCCCCAGCAGGACTACGCCTTTCTCCAGCAGGCCGGCGTCCGGGCGATCTTTGGCCCCGGCACCAATATCCCCGAGGCAGCGCGCAGCATCCTGGGCCTGATCCGGGGGACCGGGCAGGGGGCGGCCGGCTAGGGCCGCCGCCGCACGACCCGCGCCCAGGGCAGGATCCCGCCCGAACAGGGCCTGTGCGTGCTGGCGCCATCCCACCGCTGGGCATTCCTGCTGGTCGGGGATAGGGTGCGCCCATGTCATTGTGGACCCGGATAAGCGATGCTCTGGCCGCCTTGCGTCAGGGCGATCCCCTCAGCAAGGTGTTTCAGCACCTGCGCACCCCGCCTGAGCGCACGGTAGGCTTCGCCATTGCCGTCATCGCCCTTGGGGCCAAGATGGCCAAGGCCGATGGCATGGTCACACGCGGCGAGGTCATGGCCTTTCGCGACATCTTTCACATTCCCCGCGCGGAAGAGGCAAACGCCGCCCGGGTGTTCAACCTGGCCCGCCAGGATGTGGCCGGGTTCGAAAGCTATGCGCGTCAGATCGAGCGGATGTTCGGCAAGGGGCATCAGGTTCTGGCCGATCTGATGGAGGGGCTGTTTCACATTGCCCTGGCCGATGGCGATTATAACCCGCAGGAAGATGAATTTCTGCGGATCGTTGCCGGCATCTTCGGGATCGGAGAACGGGATTTTCGCGGGATCAGGGCGCGCTATGTCGGTGATGCCCCGCCCGATCCCTATGACGTCCTGGGGATCGAACCCGATCAGGATCTGGCCCAGATCAAGGCCAGGTGGCGCCATCTGGTGCGCGAATGCCACCCCGACCGGATGATCGCTCGCGGCGTTCCGGCCGAGGCCGTACGCTTGGCCGAAAGGCGCCTGATCGCGATCAACCGGGCCTGGGAAGAAATCAGCGCGGCTCAGGGCTAGAGCATATTGCACAAAAGTGGGCACCGGTTTTGTGCGCTTCGAATATGCGTTGTCAAAGACTTAGAGTGTGTCGTGTGAATACGAATGAACGCGACACGCTCTAAGGGTGGGCGCGGGCGGTGCTGCCCCACTGATACCAACGGCCCTAAGGACTGACGCGTTCGCAATCGTCGGCTTTGCGGGCGAAGCTGTCGTCCCCCCCCTTTGGCGCGGAACAAGCCCGTAGGGCGCCGCGCCAGCGCCGGACCGGCCCGTGGTCTGGCGCTTGGCTGATGTTTGCGCGAAGTTCTGGGGTCACGCTACCACGGCTGCCATA
>JBKDZR010000040.1:0-17571 GCA_047971485.1 Qingshengfaniella sp.
TCCGGTGATGCTGCGCGATCCGGAATTCGGCCCGGTCCGGGTACGCGCCTTCGGCAGCTATGCGATCCGGGTGACCGACGCGGCCCGTTTCATGACCGAGATCGTCGGCACCGACGGCGAATTCACCATGGATGAAATCTCGTTTCAGATCCGAAATATCATCGTTCAGGAATTCAGCCGGGTCATTGCCTCATCCGGGGTCCCTGTGCTGGACATGGCGGCCAACACCGCCGACATGGGCAAGCTGGTGGCCCGCGAGATTTCCGGAACCCTGACCGAATACGGCCTCAGCATTCCAGAGCTTTATATAGAAAACATAAGCTTGCCACCTGCAGTTGAAGCTGCCTTGGACAAGCGGACCTCGATGGGGCTGGCAGGTGACCTAGGCCGCTATACACAATATTCGGCCGCCGAGGCGATGACCACCGCCGCCGCCGCCCCCAACAGTGGCATGGGCGCAGGCATCGGGGCCGGTATGGGGATGGCAATGGGCGCGCAGATGACGCGTCAGGCCGGGCCCTGGGGCGCCATGCCCGCGACATCGGCCCCGGTGCCACCACCGCCCCCCGTCGAGCATGTCTGGCACATCGCCAAATCCGGCCAGACCAGCGGTCCGTTTTCCCGCGCCGATATGGGGCGCATGGCCAGCGATGGCAGTCTGACCCGCGAAACCCATGTCTGGACCCCCGGTCAGGACGGCTGGAAACGCGCCGAGGAGGTGACCGAACTGGCCCAGCTGTTCACCGTTCTGCCCCCGCCCCCACCGCCAGCGGATTGATCGCCCATGGCCAATATGCCGCCGCCCCCGCCGTCATCGGGTCCGGCCGACACCCATCACTTCGCCTGCTCTGCCTGCGGCGCGGATATGCGCTACGATCCGGCTGGGGCCCGGCTGCTCTGCGATCATTGTGGGCACACCGAGGCCATTGCCCCGGACCGGACCGGTCCCTGGGTCAGCGTCGGGTTGACGGAACTGGATTTCCGCGCAGCCGTCGCCAACCGCCTGCCGGAGATCGAGCTGGAAACCACCCAGGTGCTGAACTGCCCCGGGTGCGGCGCCCAGGTCGAATTCAGGCCCGATGAACACGCTGCCGAATGTCCGTTCTGTGCCACCCCCGTGGTTACCGGCACCGGGGCAAACAGGCATATCAAGCCCAAGGGCGTCGCGCCCTTTCGCCTGAACGAGGATCAGGCCCGCAAGGCGATGACCGACTGGCTGGGCCGGCTGTGGTTCGCCCCGTCCAGCTTGCAGAAATATGCCCGTCACGGACGTCGGATGGCCGGGATCTATGTTCCCTACTGGACCTATGATGCCCGGACCCGCACCGCCTATCGTGGCCAGCGCGGCAAGATCCGCGTCGAAAGTTATACGGTCATGGTTGACGGCAAACCCCAGCGGCGCACACGCCAGCGGATCGACTGGTATCCGGCGGCAGGCCGCGTCACGCGCGATTTCGACGATGTTCTGGTCCTCGCCAGTTCCGCCTTGCCCCGTCGCTTTACCGAGGCGCTGGAGCCCTGGGATCTGGGACAGCTGAGGCCCTACACCCCCTCTTATCTGGCCGGGTTCCGCGCCGAGGCCTATGGCATTCCCCTAGAAGATGGCTTTACCGAGGCACGGGACAAGATGCGCCAGGTCATCGAACGCGATGTGCGCTTTCACATCGGGGGCGATGTTCAGCGGATCCAATCCCTGGACACCGACACGGATGATATCACCTTCAAGCACGTACTGTTGCCGGTCTGGGTGGCAGCCTATCGCTTTGGCGGCAAGAGCTATCGGTTTGTGGTGAACGGTCAGACCGGGCGCGTTCAGGGCGAACGGCCCTGGTCACCCTGGAAGCTGGCCGGCGCCATCCTGGCGGCCCTGCTGATCGCGGCCGTCGCCGGCTATATCTATGCGATTGGCCAAGGCTGAACCGAGGGCACCGATGGGCGCCCCCCGTATAGGGGGGTCTCCCCTTACAGGCTGACGCTTTTGGCCTGACCGTTGGCCGCTGCCTCGCGGGCAGCCGCTGCGGCGACAGCCAGATCCTGCAGGCCGACACCGGTGCCGTCGAAGATGGTGATCTCGTCGGCCGAGCTGCGGCCCGGGTGATCCCCGTTGATGACCTTGCCGATGGGGGTGATGTCGCCCTCGGTGATCAGACCTGCCTTGACCGCATGCTGGAATTCACCCAGTTCCACCGATTGTGCGATCTCGTCGGTGAACACCGTGGCCACGGCGGCCAGAGCGGGGTCGATCTCCTGCTTGCCGACGGTATCGGTGCCCATGCAGGCGATATGCGTGCCCGGTTTGATCCAGTCCTTCATCAGAAGCGGTTCAAACGCCGAGGTGATGGTGATGATCACATCGGACCCGGCGCCCAGTTGCTCGGCGCTGACCGCCTCGAACGGCAGGCCCAGTTCCGCGGCAACCTTGCCGAGCGCGGGGATCATGTCCGGGTGCGGGTTCCAGCAGAGCACCTTTTCAAACTTGCGCTGGCGAGCCGCCGCGCGCAGCTGGAACTGGGCCTGATGCCCGGCACCGACCATGCCCAGCACCTTGGCATCCTTGCGCGCAAGCAGGTCAATGGACACCGAGGATGACGCCGCCGTGCGCACCGCCGTCAGATAGTTGCCGCCGACCAGCGCCGACAGACGGCCGGTATCCGGATCGAACAGCATAACCGTGGACTGGTGGTTGGTCAGCCCCTTGTCCATGTTGCCCGGCCAATAGCCCCCGGCCTTCAGGCCCAGAACCAACCCGGCCTTGTCGAACCCGGATTTGAACCCATAAACCGCGCCGGCATGGCCCAACTGTTCACGCACCACCGGAAAGTTCCAGGCGTCTTCCCGGGCCATGGCCCCGAATACGTCACGCACAGCCGCAAATGCCTGTTCCGGCCCGACCAGCGCCTGACACACCTCTTCCGATACAAGCAGGATGCCGCCATCAGCGGGAGTTCCCGTCTTTACCATATCAATCCCTCCAGAAATAAAATGGGCGACCCGCCTCCCCCCAGCCGGGCCGCCCGCAACTGAACCTCGACGGTTCAGTAGGCCTTGCCGCGGGCCGACACCGGCCAGACAGTTTCAACCTTGCCGTTGCGCACGCCGATATACCAGTCATGGACATTGGCGGTGGGATCGCAGTGGCCCGGGATCAGCTTCAGCTTTTCGCCAACCTTGAGCACACCTTTCGTGTCCTCGATCACACCATGTTCGTCCGAGCATTTGATGTATTTCACATCGTCACGCCCGAAGATCACCGGCAGCCCGGAATCCATCGACTGGGCCTTGAGGCCAGCATCGCAGATCGCCTTGTCGGTCTTGGCGTGGCTCATGACCTGGGTCAGGATGAAGAACGAGTTTTCCCATTCGCCCTGGTCAATGCGCTTGCCGTCCTTGTCAAGGATGCGGCCATAATCGGCATCCATGAACGCGTAGGACCCGCACTGAAGCTCATTATAAACGCCCGAGCCGCTTTCGAAATAGTAGCTGCCCGTGCCGCCGCCGGACACGAGTTCCGGTTCCAGCCCGGCGGCCTTCAGGCCCTCAACCGCGTCCTTGACCATCGCGATGGCGATATCCAGCTTTTCCTTGCGACCTTCGTAGCTGTCGATGTGCTGCATCGCGCCCTGGTAGGCCTGAATGCCGGTGAACTTGAGGTTCGGGGCAGCATCCACGGCCTTGGCGATGGCCACCACATCCTCGGTCGTGGTCACACCGCAGCGCCCGGCGCCACAGTCGATCTCGATGAACACTTCCAGCGTGGTGCCGTGTTTCTTGGCCGCAGCCGACAGATCCGCCACATTGGCGATATCATCGACACAAACGATGGTACGCGCGCCCAGCTTGGGCAGACGGGCCAGACGGTCGATCTTCAGCGGATCGCGCACCTGGTTGGACACCAGGATGTCCTTGATGCCGCCACGGGCGAAGACCTCGGCCTCGGACACCTTCTGACAGCAGACACCAACGGCGCCGCCCAGCTTTTCCTGCAGCTTGGCCACATCCACCGACTTGTGCATCTTGCCGTGCACACGGTGACGCATGCCATGGGCCTTGGCGTAATCGCCCATCTTCTTGATGTTGCGCTCCAGCGCATCGAGATCGAGCACCAGACAGGGGGTCTGGATATCGGCCTCGGCCATGCCAACCTTGGCCGGCACGTCATAGCCAACCTCAAGCTCGTCGATTTTCACGGGTGCATTCATGGTCACAACCTCCTTAGCTGGTCATCCAGGGCAGTTTGTCGAGATCGACATTGCCCCCGGTTACGATCACGCCGACGCGTTTGCCGGCGAAGCGTTCCTTGTTCTTGATGATCGTCGCCAGCGGCACGGCCGAGCTGGGTTCCATGACGATCTTCATCCGCTTCCAGATCAACTTCATCGCGTCGACGATTTCTTCTTCACTGGCGGTCAGGATATCGGTCACGTGGTTGGACACGAAATGCCAGGTCAGATCCTTGAGCGGCACTTTCAGCCCGTCAGCCACGGTTTCCGGCGCATCATCGGCGATGATCTTGCCGGCCTTGAAGCTGCGATAGGCATCATCGGCCTGCTCGGGTTCGGCCGCGAAGATCTGCACCTCGGGGGCCAGGGTCGACAGCGTCAGGCAGGTGCCCGACACCATGCCACCGCCCCCGATGGGCGCGACGACCATGTCCAGCCCGCCAGTCTGTTCCATCAGCTCGCGCGAACAGGTGCCCTGACCGGCAATGACCCGAGGATCATTGTAGGGGTGGACGAACTCGGCCCCCGTTTCGGCCTGAACCTTGGCGAACGTTTCCTCACGCGATGAGGTTGAGGGTTCGCATTCGGTGATCTGCCCGCCATAGCCGCGAACGGCATCTTTCTTGGCCTGGGGCGCCGTGCGTGGCATCACCACATGGCACGGTATGCCCCGCCGCCCCGCCGCATAGCTGAGCGACAGGGCGTGGTTGCCCGAACTGTGGGTCGCGACGCCCTTTTCCAGCATGTCATCGGGCAGGCCGAAAACCGCATTGCAAGCGCCGCGCACCTTGAACGCACCGGCCTTTTGGAAGTTCTCGCATTTGAAGAACAACTCGGCGCCGACCAGATCGTTGAAATAGCCCGAGGTCAGCACCGGTGTCCGGTGAATATAGGGCCGGACACGTTCATGCGCGGCCAGCATGTCCTCATAGACGGGGATTTCAAGTCCGGTCTCGGTGACGTCTTTCATGGTGGTTTTCCTCAGGCAACCTTGCGGAGGGGCGCCCCCCGCGACTTACGATAATAGTCCTGCGCCGCAGCCACACCGGAGCCCAGCGTGATCGGCATCTCCATGTCGGCCATGGCCATCTCGATGGTCGACAGACCGGCCAGCACCATACCCTCGGTCAGCGCGCCAAGGTGGCCGATGCGGAAGGCCTTGCCGGCGACCTGCCCCAGCCCGGCCCCGAACGAGGTGCCATAGGCGGCATAGGCATGACCAATCAGTTCATTGGCATCAAACCCTTCGGGCACGAAGATGGCGCTGACGCTGTCGGAATAGACATCCGGCGTCTGGGCAACCAGTTTCAGCCCCCAGGCGGCCACGGCCTTGCGCACGCCTTCGGCCAGGCGGTGATGACGCGCATAGACATTGGGCAGGCCTTCGGCGAACAGCATGTCCAGGCTGGTGCGCATGCCGTTGATCAGCTGCACCGGCGGCGTGTAGGGAAAGCTGCCATCCGCATTGGTGGCCATCATGTCCCCGAAATCAAAGAAGGTGCGCGGCAGTTTGGCACTGTCCATCGCCGCCAGCGCCTTGGGCGAAGCCGCCAGAACCGCCAGACCGACATTCAGCATGAACCCCTTCTGCGACCCCGAGATCGCCAGGTCGATGCCCCATTCGTCCATCCGGAAATCCATAGACCCCAGCGAAGACACACAATCAACAAAATACAGCGCCGGGTGCTTGGCCGCGTCGATCGCTTTGCGCACGGCGGCCAGATCGGATTTCACGCCCGTCGCGGTCTCGTTATGGGTGACCAGAACGG
Organism: Qingshengfaniella sp.; assembly: GCA_047971485.1. Classification (GTDB taxonomy): domain Bacteria; phylum Pseudomonadota; class Alphaproteobacteria; order Rhodobacterales; family Rhodobacteraceae; genus JBKDZR01. The sequence continues at coordinate 5,990 of JBKDZR010000040.1, forward strand.
CCTTGATGGCATGGCCCTTGTCGGCCTTCAGCGCCTCTTCGAACCTGTCGGCCGGGGCGCCGGTGCCCCACTCACATTCGATGATCTGAACATCCAGACCGTGGCGTTCGCACAGGTCGATCCAGCGATGCGAGAACACGCCATAGCGGGCGATCAGAACCTTGTCACCGGGGCTGAGCGTATTGGAAATCGCAGCTTCCCAACCGCCGGTCCCGGTGGAGGGGAACATGATCACCTTGCCCGTGGTCGTCGCAAAGACCTTCTTGGTGTCTTCCAGAACCGGGACGAAGAAATCGGCAAAGTCCGGCGCGCGATGATCGCGTGTCTGCAGATCCATCGCACGGCGCAGAGTGTCCGGCACGTTCGTCGGCCCGGGAATGAAAACCGGGTTCATGGCGGCGAAAAGCGGAGATTTCTGTTGCGGCATGGGTGCCTCCTTAAATCAGTGATCCGTTCATAGGCCCCTCATAGCTGCCGCGCAATTTTTCTGGAAATATTTTTCACTATCCGAGAAATCACTTTATCCATATGTTTTCGTAGCACTTCTTATTTCCCGACACCAGAGTTTCCGATAGGAAACATAAACCCTTTATCATCAACAACATGCGCAAGGAAAGCGGAATCAATGGGCAGACAGGAAACCGAAAAACGTCCTCGGGGGCGCCCCAAATCCCCCTTCACCGACACCTCGGGCACAACGATTCAGGCGCTCGACCGGGGACTGATGGTCCTGCGCACCCTGGCCGAGGAAACCGGCCAGACCCTGTCGGACCTGTCCACCGCCGTCGGCCTGCCGATCTCGACCCTGCACCGGATCCTGCTGACCCTGGAAGCCCAGCACTTTGCCCGGTTCGACGATCACAGCCAGACCTGGTCGGTCGGTGTCGAGGCCTTTCGCACCGGCAGTTCCTTTCTGCGCCAGACCAACCTGTTGGAAGCCGGCCGCCCGATCATGCGCCAGCTGATGGAGGAAACAGGCGAAACCGCGAACATGGCCATCCGGGATCAGGACGAGGTGGTCTTCATCGGCCAGGTCGAAACCCATCAGCCGATCCGCGCCTTCTTTCGTCCCGGCGCGCGCAGTGCCATGCATGCCTCGGGGATCGGCAAGGCCCTGCTGGCCGCCATGCCCCGACAAGAGGTCAGCCGCATCGTGGACCGCACCGGGCTGACCCGGTTCACCGACAGCACGCTGAGCGACCCCACGGCCCTGCTGGCTGATCTCGACCGCATCCGTGCCCGCGGCTGGTCGGTGGATGACGAGGAACGCTATCACGGCATGCGCTGTGTGGCGGCGACCATCTATGACAGTTTCGGATCGCCCGTGGGGGGCATCTCCGTCTCGGGTCCGACAGCCCGGATGGACAGCGCGGCGATCGGCCTGCTGGGCCCCCTTGTACGCCGCGCCGCCGATGGCCTGAGCGAACGAATAGGCGGAAATCCGTCAAAGCCGGGGGGCCTGGACTGAACCGACTTGGCAAGCCCTTCACGGCGTGATCTTTTTTGTCCGTCTCGGCGAAAGGACGCGTGATGGACCTCAATGCCCTGCGTGAATTCAGCGCGATCGCGACCGAGGGCTCCTTCGTTGGGGCCGCCCGGCGCCTTGGCACACCCAAATCCACTGTTTCCAAACGGATCCAGGATCTGGAGGCCGATCTTGGCGTCACCCTGATCCAGCGGACCACGCGGCGGCTGAAACTGACCGAGGAAGGCACGCTGCTGCTGGCCCGGGCCGAGCGCATTCTGGCCGATGCCGCCGAGATCGAAACCATCCTTTCGGGCGAGACCGAGGCCATCCGCGGCCATCTGCGCCTCGCCGTGCCGACATTGATCGGCGATATCTTCATGGGACGGATCGCGGCGCTTTGTCGGCAGCTTTACCCCGATCTGGGGCTTGAGATCGTCACCTCCGATGGCCAGCCAGATCTGGTCGAGGAAGGCTTTGACGGCGCCCTTCGCTTTGGGCCGATGCTGGACGACCGCTATCTTGCCGTTCCCCTTGCGATCAGCCCCAGCGTGTGCGTCGTCGCCCCCCAATTGCTGAACGCGCCGTGCCCCCACCCCCGCGATCTGGCGAAACTGCCGGTGCTGATCTACGGCGTCGGCCTGATCCAAAGCTGGTATTTCGAGCGCACGGGCGACACCGCATCGGTCCGGCTGGCCGCCACCATGGCCGCCACCTCGCACCACGCGCTGCGCGATGCGGCCCTGGGGGGGGCTGGGGTGGCGCTACTGCCGCATTTCCTGGTCGAACAGGATCTGGCCAAGGGCCGGCTGACCTTGGCTCTGGACGGCTGGGCCCCGCCACCGGCCGAGGTGCTGTTCGTCCACCCCGACGCGCAAACCCTGTCCGCCCGCCTGCGGGCGCTGCGGGATCTGCTGATCAAAACCTTCGCCCACGGCACGCTGCATGGCAGCGCCCTGAACTTGTAAAACCCGGCCATACCAGTTAGGCAGGGGCGACAATCAGGGACACAGGCCCGGATATCCGACACAAACGCCTAAATATATCAGAAATGGGGCCGCACCCCGTTTTGCCCCGCACGCAGATGCCGCGCCGACGCGCCAGTGTCAGAAGGGGCGGTATCACGGCAAACGGATCGGACCACGGCGCGGCCCAGGACACCACCGTCCCGGCCGCCTTTGCCCAGCGGCAACCCGCGTTCCCCGCCCCCAACCAAACGGACCCTCCATGACCCAGCTTACGCCTCCGGCGCCACCGCTGTCGGCGCGCCCCTTTACCTTGGCCACCGATCTTGACGGAACCTTTCTGGGAGGATCGGACGCGGACCGGCAGCGTCTCTATCGCTGGATCGAGCGGCACCGGGACAGCATCGGGCTGGTCTTCGTCACTGGCCGCGATCCCGCCTTCATCACCGAGATGATCCGCGCGGGCCAGTTAGCGCGCCCCGATTACGTGATCGGCGATGTCGGCACCACCATCGCCGCGGTCGATAACACGGCCCAACTGCATCCGATCGCCGCGCTTGAGGCGGATATTGCCGAACGCTGGAACGACATGGGCGACCGCGTGCGCGCCGCACTGGACGAGCACCCCGGCCTGTCTCTGCAACCGATCCATTTCCGCCACCGGATCAGCTATGACATGGATCCCACGCAGTTCGACGAGAAAAGCACCGCCACCGTGCGCGCCCTCGGGTTGGACCCGCTGATCAGCGACAATCGGTTTTTCGACGTGCTGCCCCCGGGGGTCTCCAAGGGCCCGTCCCTTTTGCGCCTGATCGCCGAATTGGACATCGCGGCGCCCCGCGTCCTGGCGGCGGGGGATACGCTGAACGACCTGTCCATGCTGACCTGCGGCGTTCCGGCCGTCGCGGTGGGCGGATCCGAAGCTGCGCTGATTGAGGCCCTGGCCGACGCGCCGGATGTCTATCGCGCCCAAGCGGTCGGGGCGGCCGGCATTCTCGAAGCGATCGCCGCGCTCGACCTGCATCCCAACAGTGAGGAGAGCACCCATGTCCTCTGATCTTGTCATCCTTTACCACCGGCAACCCTATGAGGAGGTTGAACAGGATGACGGACAAATCGTTCTGAAGGAAAACACCAGCCCAAACGGCATCGTCCCCACCCTCAAAAGCTTTTTCGGACGCGCCGATCAGGGATCATGGGTGGCCTGGAAACTGGCTGAAGATCCCGCCGTCCCGGATTTCGAGCGGATCGTGACCATTGAGGACAGTTTCGGGTCCTACCGTGTGGCGCGGCTGCCGCTGACCTCCGATCAGGTCAGCAGTTTCTATCACGTCACCTCCAAGGAAGCCTTCTGGCCGATCCTGCATTCCTTCAAGGAACGCTACAATTACGACCCCATCGACTGGCCCACCCTCCGCTAGGTCAACTGGGCCTTTGCCGAAGCCGCCGCGCAAGAGGCCGCCCCCGGTGCCTCGGTCTGGGTGCATGACTATAACCTTTGGCTGGCCCCGGGCTATCTGCGCCAGCTGCGTCCGGATGTGAAGATCAGCTTCTACCATCACACCCCCTTCCCCGCCGCCGACATGTTCAACGTCCTGCCCTGGCGGCGCGAGATCGTCGAAAGCCTGCTGTCCTGCGATATCGTCGGCTTTCACATCCCGCGCTATTCCGGGAATTTCGTCAATGTCGCCAAAAGCCTGATGGAAATCGAGATCCTTGAGGAAGCCCCTGTCCCCGAGGACTGGATCCATGAAGGCACCGCCCTGTCGGAACGCAGCGTGCCGACCCGGATCAAATGGCAGGACTGTGAGATCGCGATCAGCGCCTCGCCCGTCGGGGTCGATGTCGATTATATCGCCGAACAGGCCGGCTCGGCGGAAACCTCGGCGCGTCTGGCTGAAATCCAGGACGAACTGGGCCCCGCGCGGATGATTCTGTCGGTCGGGCGCACCGATTATACAAAGGGCGGGATCGAACAGCTGCAAAGCTTTGAACGGATTCTGGCCGCGCATCCCGACCTGCGCGGCAAGCTGCGGCTGATGCATGTCTCGGTGCAGGCCAATCGCAACATGACCGCCTATGAGGAAATCCAGAACGAGCTGGAACAAACCGCCGGGCGGATCAACGGGCTTTATGGATCCTTCGACTGGCAGCCGGTGGCCCTGATTTCCCGCGCCATCCCGTTTTCCAAGCTCGTCGCCTATTACAAGGCCGCCGATGTCGCGTGGATCACGCCTCTGGCCGACGGCATGAACCTGGTGTGCAAGGAATTCGCCGCCGCACGCGCCGATGGCGACGGGGTGCTGGTTCTGTCGGAATTCGCCGGGGCGGCCGTCGCCCTGCCTGCGGCGGTGATGACCAATCCCTTTTCACACCGCTCCATGGACAGCGCGATCCTGCAGGCCCTGAACATGGAGAAAAACGAACGGCGCAGCCGAATGCAAGCCCTGCGCGACAGCGTCAGCCGCTATGATGTCCGGGCCTGGGCCGAGGAACAGAAGCGGTTATTCGACGAGATGCGCAGCACCACCGTCCCCCAGGGTCCGACCAGCTGAATCTGTCAGAGGCGCAGGGCAGACAAACCGGCCCGCGCCCCGCCACCGCTCCCGCCATCAGGCGCGTTCGGAATATTCCATCGTCTCGGTGTTCACGACGATATCTTCATCCTGGCCGACAAAGGGCGGCACCATGACCTTGACGCCGTTGTCCAGGATCGCCGGCTTGAAGCTGTTGGCCGCCGTCTGCCCCTTGACCACCGGCTCGGTTTCCACAATCCGGCAGGTCACCTTTTGCGGCAGAGTCGCGTTCAGCGCCTCATTTTCATAGTATTCAATGGTGATCGTCATGCCGTCCTGCAGAAAGGGCCGCCGATCGCCCAGGATCTCCGCCGGCAATTCGATCTGCTCATAGGTCTCGGCGTCCATGAAGACCAGCATCCCGTCCGTCTCATAGAGGAACTGCTGGTCCTTCTGCTCCAGGCGCACCCGTTCTACCTTGTCCGCCGAGCGGAAGCGTTCATTCAGCTTGGATCCGTTGCGCAGGTTGCGCAACTCGACCTGGGCAAAGGCACCGCCCTTGCCCGGCTTCACATGATCGACCTTCACCGCCGACCACAGGCCGTCATTATGTTCCAGAACATTGCCCGGACGGATCTCGTTGCCGTTGATTTTTGGCATGCGCCCTCACGTAACTTTAACAGCGGATGGTTTATAGGAAACTTGGCGCCCCTATATCCGGGACGTCAAATCCTGACAAGCGGGAAGACCCGCCGGTATACCCGCCACAAGCTATGCGCCTGCGTCATATGAGGTATGATAAAAGTGGCGCCCCGAATCACACAATTCCGGGCATATTGCCCGGACGGGTCGAAAGACAAAAGCAAGAACAAGGAATGAGCATGGCCGACTTTGTTGATGGAAACGCCTTCAACCACGAACAGGGTAACCGCGCGCGCAAACTGTTCGCGGCTGTCGTGCTGGCGGCGCTGGATGACGCCATCGCCGACGACAAGAAATATGGCAACGGGCCCGAACAGATCGCCCGCTGGGCGCGCTCACGCGATGGGCGTGAAGTTCTGTCCTGCGCCGGCATCGACCCCAACGAACGTGTGGTCACCGGCCTGATGGATTTCGTCGCCAAGGGGGTGCGCACCTCGGTGGCCCTGTCGCGCGAAGAAAGTGAACGCCGCAGCCAACAGGCCGAAGCCGCCTGAAGACACGCCATCCAATCGCGAAAGCGCGGCCCTCGGGTCGCGTTTTTTGTTGGCGGACCGTCTTCGCCCCACCCCTTTCCGTGCCATGCCCGACAGGAGGGATGCGATGACCCGGGCAATCATGATCCAGGGGACCGGATCAAACGTCGGCAAAAGCCTGATCGTCGCCGGTCTGGCCCGTGCCTTTGCACGCCGGGGGCTGTCCGTGCGCCCCTTCAAGCCCCAGAACATGTCCAACAACGCCGCCGTAACCGCCGATGGCGGCGAGATCGGCCGTGCCCAGGCGCTGCAGGCCCGCGCCGCCGGGGTGGAGCCGCTGGTGGACATGAACCCGGTGCTGTTGAAACCCGAAAGCGATCATGGCGCGCAGGTCATCGTGCAGGGCCAGCGCCTGACCAGCGTCCCGGCAGCAGCCTACAGCCGCCTGAAGCCCACGCTTCTGCCCCGGGTGCTGGACAGCTTTCACCGCCTGGGCGTCGGTGCCGATCTGGTGCTGGTCGAAGGCGCCGGCAGCCCCGCCGAGATCAACCTGCGCGCTGGCGACATCGCCAACATGGGCTTTGCCGCCGCCGCCCGGGTGCCTGTCGTTCTGATCGGCGATATCGACCGGGGCGGGGTGATCGCCCAGATGGTCGGCACCCATGCGGTCCTGCCCGCCGCCGACTGTGCGCTTATTTGTGCATTTGCAATCAATAAGTTCCGTGGCGATCCTGATCTGTTCACCCAAGGGATGACCGAGATTTCCACGCGCACCGGCTGGCCGGGCCTGGGCCTGATCCCCTGGTTTGCCGACGGTCAGCGCCTGCCGGCCGAGGATGTGCTGGACCTGCGCACAGGTCCGGCCACCGACGGGCTGAAGATCGCCGTTCCGCGCCTGCCCCGGATCGCCAATTTCGACGATCTCGACCCGCTGGCCGCCGAACCTGGCGTCGCGCTGCACCTGATCGAACCCGGCCACCCCCTGCCCGGCGATGCCGCGCTGGTGGTGATCCCCGGCAGCAAATCGACGATTGCCGATCTGGCTGCCTTTCGCGCCGAAGGCTGGGATATCGACCTGACTGCCCATATCCGGCGCGGCGGGCATGTGCTGGGGATTTGCGGCGGCTATCAGATGCTCGGCCGGGTCATCGCCGATCCCTTGGGGCTTGAGGGCCCCCCGGGATCGGTGCCCGGGCTGGGCCATCTGGCGATCGAGACAACCATGGCCGCCGAAAAGCACCTCCACCGGATCGACGCGGATCATCCCGCCTCGGGGGCAACCCTGACGGGCTATGAAATCCACATGGGCGAAAGCGACGGCCCCGACCGCGCCCATGCCTGGCTGCGCGTGGCCGGCACACCTGAGGGCGCGGCCAGTGCCGATGGCCGGATCCGGGGCACCTATTTGCATGGCGCCTTCGCCTCGGATTCGTTTCGGCAGGCCTATCTGTCCAGGCTGGGTGCGACGGGCGCACCCCATGCCTATGAGGCCGGGGTCGAGGCGGCGCTGGACGGGCTGGCCGATCATCTGGACACCCATATGGATCTGGACCGGCTGTTGGAACTGGCCGCACCGGTTGGCTGACATCCCCTACAGCGCTTGCCGTGCCGAAGGCCGCCAGACAGCGCCACACGATAAACCTGCGCGGGATTTCAAGCTGACCCCACACCACACTTTGACGCCGGCGGCCGAAAGGCCTATCTCAGGGGTTGGTTCTGCGGACGGTCATGCATGATACGATATTCCCTGAAATGCGCTCAGGCCCATGTCTTCGACAGCTGGTTCGCCTCGGCCGATGCTTTCGACGCGCTGGAACAGGCCGGGCGGCTGGAATGCCCGGTTTGCGGCAGTTCCGAGGTGCAAAAATCGGTGATGGCCCCGCGCGTCTCAGGCCGGGACAGCGTGCCGCAGGGATCCCCGGCAAAAGAGCGGCCCCTCGGCCCTGCCTCACCAGCAGAACAGTTCGTCGCCCAGTTGCGCAAACATGTGGAACAGAATTCGGACCATGTCGGCAAGGACTTTGCCGCCGAAGCCCGCCGCATCCACGACGGCGAGGCCCCCCAGCGCAGCATCCACGGCGAGGCCACCGCCGAGGACGCCCGTTCCCTGATCGAGGACGGGATCGGCGTCTTGCCGCTGCCCTTTCGCACCGGCGATAAAACCAACTGATCCGATCAACATAGCCTGACACCTCTTGCGGGGGCCGGGCCGGTCCCGTAAGACACGCCCGCAGTCAGAACAGGATGACAGAGGAAAGGACGACGCCCCCATGCCGATCCTTGTGATGAAGTTCGGGGGCACGTCGGTTGCCGATCTCGAACGCATCCACAACGCCGCCGAAAAGGTCCGCCGAGAGGTGGAGCGCGGCTATAACGTCATTGTCATCGTCTCGGCCATGTCCGGCAAGACGAATGAACTGGTCGGCTGGGTCAATGACACGGCGCCGTTCTTTGACGCGCGTGAATATGATGCCGTTGTCTCCTCGGGCGAAAATGTGACCGCCGGGCTGATGGCCCTGACTTTGCAGGAAATGGACGTGCCCGCGCGCAGCTGGCAGGGATGGCAAGTGCCGGTTCGGACCAGTTCCGCCCATTCGGCCGCACGTATCGAAAGCATCGGCCGTGACGCGATCGACCACAAATTCGACGAAGGCATGAAGGTGGCCGTGGTCGCCGGTTTCCAGGGGATCAGCCCCGAGGGCCGCATCACGACCCTGGGCCGGGGGGGATCCGACACAACCGCCGTGGCCTTTGCCGCCGCTTTTGATGCCGAACGCTGTGACATCTATACCGATGTCGACGGGATCTATACCACCGATCCGCGCATCGCCGCCAAGGCACGCAAGCTGGACAAGATCGCCTTCGAGGAAATGCTGGAACTGGCCAGTCTGGGCGCCAAGGTGCTGCAGACCCGCTCGGTCGAGCTGGCGATGCGCTACAAGGTCCGGCTGCGGGTCCTGTCCTCTTTCGAGGAAACCGACGAAACATCTGGAACGCTCGTCTGCGACGAGGAGGAAATCATGGAAAGCAATGTTATTTCCGGCGTCGCCTACAGCCGCGACGAGGCCAAGATGACCCTGGTGACCATCGCGGACAAACCGGGCATCGCCGCCGCCATCTTCGGCACCCTGGCCGAGGCCGGGGTGAATGTGGACATGATCGTCCAGAACATCTCGGAAAAAGAATCCGGCCCCCATCAAGGTCCGGTCACCGACATGACCTTTTCCTGCCCCACCAACCAGGTGGCCCACGCCCATCGCGCCCTGGAAGAGGCAAAAACCGCTGGCCGGGTTGAATATGACGGGCTGGTCGAGGATTCCGGCGTTGCCAAGGTGTCCGTCGTCGGCATTGGGATGCGCAGCCATGCCGGTGTCGCCGCGCGCATGTTCCAGGCGCTGCGGGACGAAAACATCAACATCAAGGTCATTTCCACTTCGGAGATCAAGATTTCGGTCCTTATCGACCGGAAATACATGGAACTTGCCGTGCAGGCCCTGCATGATGCCTTCGGACTGGAGAAAGCGTCCTGATCGGGGGTCCATGCCGCATGTAACCGAGAGCGAAAGCCGCAAATTGCTGGGGCGCCTGCGCGACGCCATGGCCGAGGGCGGCGCTGATCAGGAGCGGCTTGACCGGATCACCCATCTGATCGCGGATTCCATGCAAACCGAGGTCTGCTCGATCTATCTGTTCCGCGATCCCGACACCCTGGAATTGTCGGCAACCGAGGGCCTGCGCCCCGAGGCCGTCCACCAAACCCGGATGCGCCTGGGCGAAGGCCTGGTTGGCCGGGTTGCGCTGCGCGGTCGTCCGGTCAACAGCGCCAACGCGCCGCAGGAACCCGGGTTTCGCTACATGCCCGAAACCGGCGAGGAAATCTTTTCCTCCTTTCTCGGCGTGCCGGTTCAGCGTCTGGGCCAGCGCCTGGGCGTGCTGGTCGTCCAGTCGAAAGAAGCCCGCAGCTTTTCCGAGGATGAACTCTACGCGCTGGAAGTCGTCGCCATGGTGCTGGCCGAGATGGCCGAGCTGGGCGCGATCATGGCCGATGCCGGTAATTCCATGCTGTTGCACAAGCGGCCCTACATGTTCCGCGGCACCATCGGCCAGGAGGGCAATGCCGAAGGTCAGGTCTGGCTGCACGATCCGCGCGTGGTGGTTACCAAACCCTTCGGCGATGATCCCGACGCGGAACAGGACCGGCTGAACAAGGCGATCGAAACGCTGAAAGTATCGGTCGACGAGATGCTGACCACCGCCGGCGAAGGCGAACACATGGAGGTACTCGAAGCCTACCGCATGTTCGCCCATTCCAAAAGCTGGCTGCGCCGCATGGAAGAAGACATCGCCCGCGGCATGTCCGCCGAGGCCGCCGTGGAAAAGGAGCAATCGGCCGCTCAGGCGCGTATGTCGCGTGTCCCCGATGCCTATCTGCGCGAACGGTTGCAGGACCTGAACGACCTGTCGAACCGCCTGCTCCGGATCCTGACCGGTCAGGGGGCCGAAACCGGGGCCGAACGTCCCGAGAACCCGGTTCTGGTCGCCCGCAATATCGGCCCGGGCGAATTGCTGGAATACGGCCGGACGCTGAAGGGCGTCGTCCTGGAAGAAGGCTCGGTCGGCAGCCACGCCACGGTCATTGCCCGGGCCTGGGCAATCCCGCTGATCCTGAACGCCCACGGGGTGACAGCCGAGGCGCTGAACGGTGATCACATCCTGGTCGATGGCGATCAGGGCGTCGTCCATCTGCGCCCCGATGAGAACGTCACCACCGCATTCCGCGACAAGCTGTCGATGCATGTCGAGGCCCAGGAACGCTATGCCTCGATCCGGGATCTGCCGGCCGAAACGCTGTGTGGCCAGACAATCCGGCTGGACATGAATGCCGGGCTGATGGTCGATCTGCCCTCGCTGTCGGGATCGGGGGCCAGTGGGGTCGGGCTGTTCCGCACCGAGCTGCAATTCCTGATCCGCAACCAGATGCCGCGCCGGGCCGAGCTGGCCCAGCTTTATGCCCGGGTCATCGCCGCGGCCGAGGGGCGCCGCGTGGTCTTTCGCACCCTCGACATCGGGTCGGACAAGGTGCTGCCCTACATGAAATCCCCCGATGAACCCAACCCGGCCCTGGGCTGGCGGGCCATCCGGGTGGGTCTGGACAAGAAGGGCGTCATGCGCATGCAATTGCAGGCGCTGATACGGGCGGCGGCGGGTGGGCCGCTTTCGGTGATGTTCCCCTTCGTCGCCCAGTTCGACGAATTCCGCCAGGCCCGGCAGATCTTCCTCGATGAGATCGAGCGCGAAAAGCGGCTGGGCCATCCCCTGCCCTCGCATCTGGAAATCGGGGCCATGCTGGAAACCCCCAGTCTGGCCTTCGCACCCCGGGAATTCTTTGAAATGGCCGATGTCATTTCCATCGGCGGCTAGGATCTGAAGCAGTGTTTCGTCGCCGCCGACCGCGAGACCG
>JBKDZR010000041.1:0-66590 GCA_047971485.1 Qingshengfaniella sp.
TCATGGCAGCCGTGGTAGCAAAACCTCAGAGCGTCGCGTAACGGTGGCCGAGCGCCAGACCGGTGGGCCGCCCCAGTGATGGCGCGGCGCCCGTTCCGGGCTTGTCCCGCGCCGAGGGGATGAACGACCGCTTCGTCCGCCAAGCGGACCATCGCAGACTGCCGCCGCCTCATAGCCACGGGTCTTACCCCCACAACCCCGGCTCCGACGGATGCACCCCGGCCTCATCATAGTGCAGCGGCACCGTACGATCCTCGGCCAGCAGCAACGGCCCGTCCAGATCCGTCACTTCCGCCCCCTGTGCCACCAGCACCGCCGGCGCCATGGCCAGCGAGGATCCGACCATGCAGCCGACCATCACCCCGAACCCCGCCGCCCGTGCCGCATCGCGCAGGGCCAGGGCCTCGGTCAGCCCACCGGTCTTGTCCAGCTTGATGTTCACCATGTCATACTTGCCCGCCAGCCCTGCCAGGCTGGCCCGGTCATGACAGCTTTCATCCGCGCACACCGGCACCGGCCGCGCCAGGCCCGCCAACGCGTCATCATCCCCCGCCGGCAGCGGCTGTTCGACAAGCGCCACCCCCAACCGAACCAGATGCGGCGCCAGATCGGCATAGATCGCCGCATCCCAGCCTTCGTTGGCATCGACGATGATCTTCGATCGTGGGGCACCGGCCCGGACCGCCTCAAGCCGGGGCATGTCATCAGGGGTACCCAGCTTGATCTTCAGAAGCGGCCGATGGCGATGACGCTCGGCGGCGCGGCGCATCTCGGCCGGCGTATCAAGTGACAGGGTAAAGGCGGTGATCTGCGATACCGGCGCCGGCAGCCCCGCCAGTTCCCACACCCGACAGCCCGCCCGACGCGCATCGAGATCCCACAGGGCACAATCGACGGCATTGCGCGCGGCACCGGGGGGCAGTGCCTCTTGCAACGCGGCGCGGCCGATCCCGGCCGGCAGGGATTTGATCTGCGCCTTTACCGTGCCCCGGCGCTCACCATAGCGCGCATAGGGCACACATTCGCCATAACCCCGCAGCGTCCCCTCTTCGGCCCGAACCATCACGACCTCGGCGGTGGTCTTGCTCCCACGCGAGATTGTAAAAGCGTCAACCAGATGAAAATTGTCATAGGTCACATGCAGATGCATCGTTTGGCTCCGGCATCAAAGATCAGGGGGCGAGGGTCGCAGCTTTGGCGCCCCCTGCACAGCCCCAACTGCTGCACCCGCAATGCTGCACCACAACAAATCGGTGCTTGCACTGCTGCGCGCAACAATATAATTCAAAAGCAATATATTGCGCAACTTTAAACCCAGGTCTCCCACGATGAGCTTTCGTATTCAGCCACAGCCCGTGGCACGCCCCAATCGTTGCCAACTGTTTGGCCCCGGTTCCCGCCCCGCGATCTTCGAAAAGATGGCCGCCAGCGCCGCCGATGTGATCAACCTTGATCTTGAGGATGCGGTGGCCCCCTCCGACAAGGATATGGCCCGCGACAATATCGTCCAGGCGATTTCCGGCGTCGATTGGGGCAACAAGACGCTGAGCGTGCGGATCAACGGGCTGGACACACCCTGGTGGTACCGCGACGTGATCGACCTGATCGAAAAGGGCGGCGACCGGCTGGACCTGATCATGATCCCCAAGGTTGGCTGTGCCGCCGATATCTATGCCGTCGATGCGCTGATCACCGCCGCCGAGGCCGCCGCGGGCCGCAAGCGCCGCATCGGGCTGGAGGTGATCATCGAAAGCGCCGCCGGCATCACCCATGTCGAAGAGATCGCCGCCGCCTCGCCTCGCCTGCAAGCCATGAGCCTGGGCGCCGCCGATTTCGCCGCCTCCATGGGCATGCAGACCACCGGGATTGGGGGCACGCAGGAGAACTACTACATGCTGCAGGATGGTGCGCGCCACTGGTCGGATCCCTGGCACTGGGCCCAGGCCGCCATTGTCGGCGCCTGCCGCACCCATGGGATCCTGCCAGTCGATGGCCCCTTCGGTGATTTCAGCGATGATGAAGGCTTTCGCGCCCAGGCCCGCCGTTCGGCCACGCTGGGCATGGTCGGCAAATGGGCGATCCATCCGAAACAGATCGCCCTGGCCAACGAGGTCTTCACCCCCTCGGAACAGGCCGTGCAGGAGGCCCGGGAAATCCTGACCGCCATGGAAGAGGCCAAGGCCAAGGGCGAAGGCGCCACCGTCTACAAGGGCCGGTTGGTGGATATCGCCTCGATCCGGCAGGCCGAGGTGATCGTCAAGCAGGCCGAACTGTTCAGCGCCTGACCCTTCAGACCAGATTGGTGCCGCCCAGCGGCACCAATCCCGTGCACAAAACTTGCAACCCGGCCCATCCCGTCGCATATCGGGGCAAAACACGGGCGGGACCGATGCAAAGCTATCTGGATTTCGAAAAGCCACTTGCCGAGATTGAGGGCAAGGCCGAAGAATTGCGGGCCCTGGCGCGCACCAATGACGAGATGGATGTCGGCAAGGAGGCAGCGGCGCTGGACAAGAAGGCCGCCGATCTGCTGAAAAAGCTGTACAGTGATCTGTCACCCTGGCGCAAATGCCAGGTGGCCCGCCACCCCAACCGCCCCCATTGCCAGGATTACATCGACGCGCTGTTTTCCGAATACACCCCCCTGGCTGGGGATCGGAACTTTGGCGACGATCACGCCATCATGGGCGGCCTGGCCCGGCTGAACGACCGCCCCGTGGTGGTGATCGGCCATGAAAAGGGCCATGACACCGTCACCCGGCTGGATCGCAATTTCGGCATGGCCCGCCCCGAGGGCTACCGCAAGGCGATCCGCCTGATGGATCTGGCCGACCGGTTCACCCTGCCTGTGGTGACGCTGGTGGACACCCCCGGCGCCTATCCCGGCAAGGGCGCCGAGGAACGCGGCCAGGCCGAGGCGATCGCGCGCTCCACCGAGAAATGCCTGCAGATCGGCGTGCCGCTGATCTCGGTGATCATCGGCGAGGGCGGATCCGGCGGGGCGGTCGCGCTGGCCACGGCCAACAAGGTGGCGATGCTCGAACACTCGGTCTATTCGGTGATCTCGCCCGAGGGCTGCGCCTCGATCCTGTGGAAGGATGCCGAGAAAATGCGCGAAGCGGCCGAAGCCCTGCGCCTGACCGCGCAGGATTTGCACCAATTGGGGGTGATCGACCGGATCATCGCCGAACCCCAGGGCGGCGCCCAACGGGAACGGGCGACCACGATCGAGACGGTCGGCAAGGCGATCCACGAGATGCTGAACGAGATGCGAGGCATGGACCGCGCAGCCCTGATCAAGGCCCGGCGCCAGAAGTTCCTGGATATGGGAAAGAAGGGGCTAGCGGGCTGATCATCGGCCCTCTCAGGGCACCCCGTCAACGGATCAGACCCCCGCTGCCAATCCCCTGTCTGGCAGCGGGGGCTGGGCAGGGGCCGCCCCAGCCGGTCCCCGCCTGTCTTCCAAGGCCAGCAGCCGTGCCCCCGGCAAATCAGCCCCGGCGCGCGATCATCCCCAGCAGCGCCTGAACCGCCAGCGGATAGCCCTGGGCCCCCAGCCCCGCCAACACCGCCGTTGCCACACCCGAGACCAGCGAGTTGTGATACATCGGCTCGCGCCGGTGGATATTGGTGATGTGGAACTCGATCAGCGGCGCCGGAAACATCTTCAGCGCATCCATGATCGCCATGGAGGTGAAGGTGAAGGCTGCCGGGTTGATGATCAGCCCTGCGGCGTCATCGCTGGCCTCATGGATCCAGCCGATCAGTTCGCTTTCCGAGTTGCTTTGCCGGAAAATCACCGGCGTGTCCCCGGCTGCGGCGCGGCAACTGGCCTCAACCTCGGCCAGGGTGGTGGTCCCGTAGATCTCGGGCTCACGCAGGCCCAACCGGTTCAGGTTGGGCCCGTTCAGGATGTATATCGGTTGCGTCATGTCCTATCCGGCATATCCAAAGAGACGTGGCAGCCACAGTGTGACACTGGGCACCAGGGTGAACAAGATCAGGGCCGCCAGCATCGCGAAGAGGAACGGCAGGATTTCCGTCACGATCTTCTTCAACGGCGCCCCCGAGATCGTCGTCATGACGAACAGCAACAACCCATAAGGCGGTGTGATCAGCCCCAGCATGATGTTGACCACACAGACAATGCCGAAATGCACCAGATCAATCCCCAGCGCATTGGCCGTGGGAATGAAGACCGGCACGATCACCAGCAGGATCGTCGTGCCCTCCAGCAGACAGCCCAGGGCCAGCAGGATCACGTTGACCATCAGCAGGAAGGCCAGGGGGCTCAGATCAAAGCCAGCCAACCAAGTGCTCAGCGCGGTGGGGATGTTTTCCACCGTGACCACATAGTTGTAGACCAGCGCCCCGGCGATCAGCATGCCGATCGAGGCCGTGGTCCGCGCGCTGGACAGCAGCGAGGCATAAAGCGCCTTGGCCGTCACACTGCGATAGAGCAACGCCGAAACCAGCAGCGCATAGAGCGCGGCAACGGCAGCGGCCTCGGTCGGGGTGGTAGCCCCGCCATAGATCCCGCCCAGCAGAACAACCGGCATCATCAGCGCCGGAATGGCTCGCAACGTCACGCCCGGCAGTTCCCGCACCGGCACCGGCGGTTCCACCGGGAAGTTGCGGCGCTTGGCCGAGGTCACCACGATGCCGGCCTGGAACAGGCCCATGATGATCCCGGGCACGACACCGGCCAGGAACAGATAGCCGATTGAGGCATCCGACACGAGCGCATAGATCACCACCGGGATCGAGGGCGGAATGATCGGCCCGATCACCGCCGAGGCCGCTGTCAGCGCGGCGGCGAACTGGGGTGGATACTTGCCCCCCTCGGTCATCATCTTCTGCATCATCTTGCCGGTGCCGGCAGCATCGGCGATGGCCGACCCGGACATGCCCGCGAAGATCACGCTCTGCACCACGTTGACCAGCGCCAGACCACCGGGAAAGCGGCCGACAAAGGCGTTACAGAAGGCCAGCAAACGCAGGGTCATGGACCCGCTGTTCATCAGTTCCGCCGCCAGAATGAACAGCGGCACAGCCAGCAGGATATAGCTGGTGAACAGCCCGTTCAGCATCTGCTCGGCCGCCGTGCCCATATCGAGATCGGCCAGCCACAGATACAGGATCGACGATGCGATCATCGCATGCCCGATGGGCAGGCCCAGCAGCGCCAGGGCGACGATGGACAGCACGCTTATGGTAAAGGGATCGACGATCATTGCCCGCCCTCCCCACGCTGAACATCCTCACCCTTGTCGCGCAAGGCCTGAACCAGGATCCAGACATAGCGGATGATCACCGCCCCGGCGAAAAGGATGTAAACCGAGTAAAGCCGGTCAAACCGGATATCCAGATACGACGTCTCCTGGATCTTCATGAAGGTCACGTAGTCCCAGATCGCCGGGAAGGAAAAACCGTAAAGAGCCAGCAACGCGACCGAGGACAGGATCACCATCACACGGCGGGTCTTGCGCCCGACGCTGCCATAGATCACGTCAAAGCGGATTTCCTCGGATTCCTTCACCACAAAGGCGGCGCCCCACAGGACCAGCCACAGCCACATCACGATGGTCAGCTCCGAGGCCGCCCCTGTCGGCAGGTTGAACACATAGCGAAACGCCACCTGGGCGATAAAGGCCACGAACATCACCGCCAACATCAGCGCGGCGATATTTTCGGCGCGGGCACGCAGCCAGACGCCGATATCTTGTAATCGGGTTGTCATGAAATCAGCCTTTCAATGGCCCCGCACGGCCCCGGGATCAGGCCCGAAAGCCGTGCGGGAAACCCCGGTCAAAGCGCGTTGATCTTGTCCAGCATGCCCTCGGGCCAATCCTTGGACAGGTCCGAGTCCAGATACATTTTCTGGGCATGGGCGCGGAAGGTCTCAACATCCGGAGTATAGACGTTCAGCCCCTGTGCCGCGAAGAAATCGGCCAGCTCGGCCTCACGGGCCAGATGCTGTTCCGCCGACCAGGCGATGGCCTCATCTGCGGCGGCCTGCAGCGCAGCCTGCTGATCGGCATCCATCTTGTCCCAGGCTTTCTTGGAAATCGTCAGCAGGTCATAGCCTACCAGATGCGAGGTCAGGACGATCTGCTTCATCACCTCGTAGAACTTCATGTTCTCGACATTGGGCAGCGGGTTGTCCTGGCCGTCAATGGATCCGGTTTGCAGCCCGGTATAGACCTCGGCATAGGCCATGGGCGTCGGGTTCGCCCCCAGGGCCTTGCCCAGGAATTGCCAGGAATCGCCGCCCGGCATGCGCAGCTTGATGCCGGCCATGTCGGCGGGCGTGTCGATCTGCTTGTCGATGCGCAGGCCAACCTGGCGGGTGCCGAAATAGGTCGGCCCCAGGATCATGATGCCCAGCTTGTCCTCGACCAGGGCCTTCATCTCGGCGCCGGCCTCACTGTTGAAAAACGTCTGCAGATGCGCGACATCGCGGAACAGGTAGGCCGAGGTCAGGATCGAAAAGGCCGGGATCTGGTTGGCGACATCCTGGGGCGCGATATTGCCCATCTCCAGGTTGCCGCGCTGCAGGGCGACGATCTCGGTGCCCTGTTTGAACAGGTTGCCGCCGTAATACAGTTCCATCTTGGCGGTATCGCCAAGCGCCTGCTGGATCTTCCGCATCATCTCGGCGCGGATATCCTGTTCCGCAAACACGGCCGAAAAGCGCAGTTTGGGCGCCTTTTGCGCCATGGCCGGCAAGCTGCCAGCAAGGGTCAGAGCGCTGGCCGCCACAAGGCCAAGCGTGGTTCTGCGGGTCATCTTCAACATGGTTTTCCTCCCAGTCGTTTTCTAAAGCAGAGTGGTCATTTCCGCGGCACCGATCCCGGCGGCATCAGCCGGGCCAGGGCCGCAACACGATAAGGCGCATTGGGCGCGCCATAGCCGCGATAGCCATCCCGGCGCTGAACGATCTCGAAAAAGATCCCATCGCCGAACGGCCGTGAATAGAGTTGCAGGAAACTGCCGCGATCGTCCTGATCATACAGCAGGTTCGCCGCCTGCAACCGGGCGACGAAATCGTCCTCCAGATCGAAACGCGCGCCCAGATCATCATAGTAATTTCCCGGGATCGGCAGCGCGGCGAACCCATTTGCCGCCAGGGCATCGGCGGCGGCAAAGATATCATCGGTGGCCAGCGCCACATGCTGGACCGAGGATCCGAAACTGTCGGCGATGAAACGGCCAGCAAAGGTGCGGTGGGTTTCAGCGCCGTTCAGGGTGATGCGAAACGCGCCATCAGGGCTTTCCACCGCCTGAGAGCGCACCAGCCCACCGGGATCCACCACATCCACCGTCTGCTGCTTGGCCACATCAAAGAGCGAGACATAGAACAGCGACCAGGTGAGCATTTCCTCATAGTTCATCGTCTGGGCAACGTGATCGACCCGGGTCAGCCCGGCGGGACGGGCCGGGGTGTCATCGGCCACGGGGCGGAACTCGGTCTGCCAGACCTCGGCCAGGCCGCTGGTCTCGTCGATGAAATGCACGATGCCGCCGCCGACACCGCGAATGGCCGGGATCTCCATCTCGCCGGGGCCAACCGGCTGATCGAAGGGGGCCGCGCCAAGCGCACGGGCCCGGGCAGCCGTGGCCCGGCCATCGGGCACCTTCAAGCCGATATCGCAGATGTTCAGCCCATGGGCGATGTGGGAACTGTGGGCGAACCCCTCGGGGTCCGTATTCACCACGATGCGGATCTCGCCCTGCTGCCACAGATCCACCGCCTTGGCGATGTGCCGCCCGACGCGCCGGAAGCCCAGGCTGGCCAGCAATCCCGCCAGCATCGTTGCCTCGGCCTCATCAGCGGCGAATTCGACAAAGGCGACGCCCTCGGCATGGGCCCGGGGCGGCATCTGGGGGGCGCTCAGGGCGATGCCCGGTTCGGCCCGCGCCACGCTGTCCATGAGGTAAAGAAGCGAACGGTGCCCATCCACGGCGATCGTCCGCGGACTGCCGCCCCGGAACTGATCGTTGAACACCTCAAGGCTGAGCGGTCCGTCATAGCCCGTCGCCGCCACCGCGCGCATGAAACCGGTGACATCCAGATCACCCTCGCCCGGCATGTTGCGGAAATGGCGCGACCAATACAGCAGATCCATCTCGATCTGCGGCGCATCGGCCAGCTGCACGAAAAAGATCCGATCACCGGGAATGGCGCGGATCGTGGCCGGATCAATGCGGCGGGCCAGGGTGTGAAAACTGTCCAGGATCAGGCCGACATTGGGGTGATCGGCGCGGCGGACCACCTCCCAGGCATCGCGGTGGTCATGGACATGGCGCCCCCAGGCCAGGGCCTCAAAGCCCACCCGCAAGCCCCGCGCAGCAGCCCGTTCCCCCAGCTCAGTGAAATCAGCGGCCATGCGGGAAATACCGCCCAGCCCTTCGGGGTGAACCGAGGAACAGACCAGCATCAGATCGGTGCCCAGATCCTGCATCAGATCGAACTTGCGCTCGGCCCGATCAAAGGCCTTGGCGCGCAAGGGATCGGGCAGGCCCTCGAAATCGCGGAAGGGCTGAAACAGCATGATCTCCAGCCCGTGATCGCGCACCATCCGGCCCACATCCCGCGGACCGCCGTCAAAGGCGATGAAATCCTGCTCGAAGATCTCGACCCCGTCGAAACCGGCCGCCGCGATGGCCGCCAGCTTTTCGCGCAGGTCACCAGCAAGACAAACCGTGGCAATAGCGGTCTTCATGCGGCGACCTCCGCCAAACTGTCGAAGGTGGCCTTCATCCGGTCCGGATCCGCCGTCCGCCCGGTAAACAGGCCAAAGGCCCGCACCGCCTGGTAAACAGCCATGCCGGAACCGGGCAGAACCTGGCACCCCTTGGCCCGCGCTGCGGCCAGAAGGGCGGTCTCAAGCGGGAAATACACGATATCAGCCACCCAGTGGCGCGGCGCAATCAGCGCTTCGGGCAGGGGCAGTCCGGGCAGTTTTTCCATGCCCATGGGGGTGGCGTTGACCAGACCATCGGCCTCGGCGGCCGCCTGGGCCAGGTTCTCTACCGCGCCAACCCGATCCGAACCGTAGCGTTCTGCCAGCCGCGCCGTCAGCCAGTTGGCAGAAAACCCGTCCAGATCATGGATCAACAGCTTGCCCACGCCCTGATCCAACAGCGCACTGCCCACGGCCCGCCCTGCCCCACCGGCGCCCATCAGCAACGCAGTGCCGCGCGTCGCGTCAGGCAGACCGGTACGAAAGCTTTCGCCGAAGCCCCAGTGATCGGTGTTATGCCCGTGACGGCGCCCATCGCGAAACACCACCGTATTGACCGCGCCAAGCACCTGCGCGGCCTCGGACAGTTCGTCCAGGAACGGAATGATATCTTTCTTGAACGGGTAGGTCACGTTCAGCCCGCGAAACCCTTCGCCTTCAAGACGGCGCAGCAGGACGCCCAGATCCGGCAGGTCCTGGGTGGCGGCGTCGATCAGGCGGTAATCATAGGACAGCCCCTGGGCCTGCCCCTCAGCCATGTGCATGCGCGGGGTGCGGGACGCACCGATGCCACGCCCCAGAAGACCGACCAGAACCGTGTCCCCGGCAACGACCGGCGCGGTCATGCGACCGGGCAATTCGTACGATGCGACATAGCTTGCCCCTCCCTGCGCAGGCCGACGATTCGCGCCATATTGTTCGTTCTGGTTAATTCAGTCAAGAAAATGTTCGTGACAGTTAATAGCGCCATCCGCTATGCATTCGGTCAGGGCGGATCCGCCACGCGGGTCCCAGGAACCGTTCAGGACATGTCATGAAGACCAAAGACGGCCACGACCCGAAGGCCCCGCCACGTCGCGGAAAATGGAAGCAGGACCCCGAGAAAGTCCGCGCCGACATCCTGCGGATCGCCCGCAAGGCCTTTGCCGCCAATGGCTTGTCCGGCACACGGATCGAGGAAATCGCCGCCCAAACCGAAACCTCCAAACGGATGATCTATTACTATTTCGGCGACAAGGAGGGGCTCTACAGCGAGGTTCTGGCCGATGCCTATCGCCGGATGCGCGCCGCCGAGGACGCGCTGGACCTGGGCGGCGTACCCCCGGTTCAGGCACTGCGCCAACTGGTGGCTTTTACCTTCGACCACCACCGCGCGGAACGCGATTTCATCCGGCTGGTGATGATCGAAAACATGCATGACGGCCAATATCTGCCGGCGGCCCAGGACATGTCGGGCCAGAACAGTTCCGCGATCCGGCTGCTGGAGGACATCTATGCCCGGGGCTGCGCGGCCGGGCTGTTCCGCCCGGGCCTGAGCGCGGTGGAACTGCACTGGCACATCTCGGCGCTGTGCTATTTCAACGTCTCGAACCGCACGACCTTTTCGCGGATTTTCGGGGATGCGCTGTTCAGCAAGGCAGGCCAGACAAGGCTGCGTGAACAAGTCTGCGACATGGTGCTCAGCTTTGTTCAGGCCAACGATCCGCATCGCTGAACTGCGGCTGGAACGACGGCCCAACCGTCATCAAAAGCAGGTTGGCCTCAATCCATCCCAGGACCAGCCCGTCGCAACGCACCCAGCATCGGCAAGTGCAGCCCAACCGCCAGTACACCGCCCAAGGCCATCGGCCAAATCCCTAAGCCAAATCCGCTGTGCGGCAGGATCAGGGCCAGACCACACAGCCCGAACAGCAAGCGCTCCCATGGTCTCAACGGACGCGACTCATACCCGACCAGCGCGCAGGACACATGCCACAGACCAAACGCCGCAGCAGCAAAGTCGACCAGAACCCAATGTACCGGTCCCTGCAACAGAAGCGTCGGCGACAGCACGAACAGGAACGGCACCACAAAGGCCGACCAGCCCAAGCGCATGGCCACAAAGCCAGTACGCATCGCCGCGCCCTCTGCCAGCTTTGCCGCCGTGAAGGCTGCAATACAGACTGGCGGGGTGATGAAGGACAGCACGCCAAAATAGAATACGAACAAATGCGCAGCCATCGGACTAACCCCGACCTCAATCATCGACGGCGCAACCAGCGACGCAACCAGCACATAGACGCCGATCGTCGGCATGCCCATGCCCAGCACGATGCAGACCACGGCGGCCACGAAAAGCAGCAGCAACAGGTTATCGCCACCGACCTGCGATAAATACAGCGTCAAGGCAAAGGCCAGCCCCGACTTGGCCAGTGTCCCGATCACCAGCCCGACGGCACAGCCGATCATGATCAGATCAATCACTTGCGATCCGGTACGCGCCACAGCCCAGAACAAATCCTTCAGGGTCATACGGCGCCCCTTGTAGCCAACCGTCATTCCCAGAACGGCCAGAACCGCGCAGGCATCCAGCGCAGCCGAATCGGCCGGTCGGTTTCGCCAGAACAGGTCAAACACCAGTACAGCGAAGGGCAGGATGAAGATCCAGCCACTGCGCAGCACCGGCCCCACGCGCGGGATGCGGCTTTCATCAATCCTCTGGATGTTCCGCTTGGCCGCCTCCAGATCGACCTGCATGAACACGCCAAGGAAGTACAGCAAACCGGGAACCAGCGCCGCCATGATGATCGCGCTGTATTCCACACCCAGATTGTCCGCCATGATGAAAGCCGCAGCCCCCATCACCGGAGGCATGATCTGACCACCGGTCGAGGCCACCGCCTCAATCGCGCCGGCAGTATTGGCATTGAAGCCTCCCCGCTTCATCATCGGAATCGTGAATGAACCGGTGGACATGACGTTGGATACCGCATTACCGGAAATGGATCCGAACATCGCCGAAGCAAAGGTGGATATCTTCGCCGAACCACCCCGGAACCGGCCCATTGCCGCAACTGCGATGTCATTCATGAACTCCGCCGCACCCGAGCGGTTCATCAGCGCCGACATGAGCAAGAAGGCAACCACAATCGTCGCCACCACCTTCAGCGGAATGCCCATCAGGGCATTGGTATCGAAGGCCAGATAGACCGCCAGCGCTTCGGGCCGCGTCTTCTGTCCAGCGAAGGCACCTGGGATGTAATGCCCGTACAGACCATAGGCCAGAAACACCCCAAGCACGATCAACAAGACCGGCCCTGTCGCGCGGCGCACCCCATCGGCCGTAAGAACCAGAATGATCGTTGCGCACAGCACCGCATCGAAAGGGCGATAGATGATCTGATAGGAAAGCTCAGGATAGTTCACCGCCAAGTATATGCAGGCGGCAAAACCCGATATGGCCAAGGCCCAATCATACCACGGAACCGAGGTGTCCCGGACACGTCCGCGAACATCAAAGCGCGTAAAGACCAGAAGAAAGGCCAGCCCGATGACCGGGAACAGGAACTGCTGCTCGAACAGTTGCAGGCCCAGCCAGGCACGGTACAGATCCTGTGCTTCGAACAGACAGGCGACCGTCAGAACCACACATAATGCGATGGTGACAACACGCATTACCCCCGGCAAGGGCGACACAAGCTCTGCCTCGGTGCGGGGCACGGCAGCGCTATCGCCCAGATCGTCATCTGTCGTTTCCATCGGTCACTCACAAGGCTGAAAGGGTCTCCTGCGGTGGGATGCGCAGGGATTGCGGCATACGCAACGCCCCCGCACCGATCGCTTCGGATCTACAGACCCATCTCGTCAAAGTAGCGCTGCGCGCCCGGGTGAAAGACCAGCCCCTCAAGCGGCCGCGACATCATGGCGACATCCATCGTGTTCAGGATTGGCACCGCAGCGGCAAGGTCCGCCTGGTGCTCGGCGATGGCCTTCACAAGGCTATACACAACATCCTCATCCACATGGGTCGAACTCATCAGATACATATCCTGCACCAGCACGTTGGTCGGCTCATCGGCGCCGGGCACACCCGATATCTGTGTCAAATACGTATTGGGATAGGCCGCCTGCATTGCCTCTATCGCCTCCGGCGTATCCCTGAGACTGAGGATCCGGATTCCGCCGGTCTCCGCCTCCAGTCGCCGCAGCAGCGCTCCCCCCAGGCCGGAGAAGATCATATCAAGATCGCCGGCCGCAAACATCTCGACCGAAGCGCCGGAACTGGGCACAGGAACGGATGTCAGCGTGGTTTCATCAATACCAAGATTATCCAGCATTGCCTTGCGGCTGGCCAGCAGGCCCTGCTGCGCAGTGAAGCCGCTGGGCGCGCGCTTGCCTGTTGCATCGTCAGCAGTTCTGATCCCGGCATCGTCCCGGACAATCACGCTGGCGGTAAAAGGCACGATCCGAGCGACGGCACGCCACTCGGGAAACGTCCGTCCCGCGAATTCGCGCTCACCTGTCAAAACCGCATTGATATCGCCGATCGTATTCAGCCCGAAGGCCAATTCCCCGGTATTGACCAGCACGATATGCTGCGCGTTTGAGGTATGCGGAACCGCCCGCGCATTGAGCCCTCCGTGATCTGCGGCCACCTTGGCCAAAGCGGCCCCAATCGCACCCGAAGTCCCGCTTTGCACGCCGGTCCCGATACCGACCGACTGCGCACCCACACCGCCCGCAAGCCCAACAGCCAGCCCAACGGCGGCACAGATCCTGAATACAGTCTTCATGTTGCCCTCCCCAGCATCGCAGGAAAGTGCCCAAAATCTTCCTTCACTTCCCCAGCTTCCACCAGCCTAGCGAAAGGGCCGCTTTTAACAGGAGAGGCTAAATTCAAGACATAATGTTGCAGATTTAACCTGCCCCGCAATCGCCAATCCTGTCCATAATCAGCGGCGCAGAGGAACAGAAAACGGCGGCGGCTTGACCCAATGTCAGATCAAAACCCCGGTCGCATAAAGCCGCACCTTCAGCCCCCCATGGGCAACGATCGGGCCGGCGGGACCAAAGGGCAGCCCCGTTGCCCGGGCCAGCGTCCTGTCCGAGGTGATCACCCCGACCCGCCAGCCGCCGAACCGGGCCATCAGCACCTTTCCCAATGTTCCATAAAGGCCCCGCAGCGGCCCCGCCCCCGCGATCCGTCCGCCATAGGGCGGGTTGACGATGATCAACCCCGGCGGCCCGTCGGGGCGCTGCACATCGCCGATGGCCGTGCGCTGGAACGCGGTAATCGTCTCAATGCCGGCACGGGCGGCGTTGTCGCGGCTCATCCGGATGGCCCCATCATCGCGATCGGAACCGTAGAACCGCAGCGGGGTCGCGCCAGGCACATGACCGGCGCGCATTTCCGCCCAGGCTGCAGGATCGAAGCTGGCCAGATCCTCAAAGGCAAAGCTGCGCGCCCGGCCCGGCGCCAGGCCCAGGGCGATCTCGGCCGCCTCGATCACGAAGGTACCCGAACCACACATGGGATCCAGCACCGGTTCCGCCCCGGTATAGCCGCTGGCGCGCAGGAACAGGGCGGCCAGGGTTTCGCGCATGGGCGCCTTGTTCACCGCCTGCTTGAAGCCGCGCTTGTGCAGGGCCTCGCCGGAACTGTCGACGCTGATCGTGCACAGGTCATCCTCGATGCGCACCTTGATCACCACCCGCGCATCGGCGGAAACGGGCGCCCCCAGTTCCTCACGGATCGCGGTTTCCACCCGCTGCGCCGCCGCCCCCGCGTGATAGATCCGCGATTTGCGGCAGGTCGCCTCGACCCGGACCGGCACATCCCGGCGCAGCGTGTCGGCCCAGGGAAAGCGACGGGCGCGCTTGTCCAGCTGCGCCAGATGCAACGCCCGGAACGCGCCCAGACGCACCAGCACCCGCCCGGCGCCGCGCAATTCCAGATTGGCGCGCCAAACCTCAGGCCAGCCACCGCGCACAGAAACGCCCCCCGGGCCGGCCACGACATCGGCAAACCCCCGATCACGGGCCTCATCGGCCAGCAGGGCTTCCAGCCCCGGCGGGGCAACCAGAAAGATGTCAAGTGACGGCACATTCATCCGCCCCCTTTAGCGCAGCCGGAAAACAGGGGACAGCCCATTGCGCAAGATGATTGCGCAACCCAAACGGACATGTGAAAAAGCCCCATTAGGGACGCAGATCATCGGAGGAAGTCAAAGGCATGTACAGCATTCGTCTTTTTGCCATTCGCCACTCACGCAGCTTTGAGTGGATATACCAACGGCTCGAATCGGTGATGGTTGCCCTCGATCCGGTTTTCAGAAAAATCGGCTATGACCGCCTCGAACGGCCCGCCGCCTTCACCGAACGCCACCTCAAGGGGCTGCTGTTCGACTGCAAGATGTGCGGCCAGTGCGTGCTGTCCTCGACCGGGATGTCCTGCCCGATGAACTGCCCCAAACAGTTGCGCAACGGCCCCTGCGGCGGGGTCCGCCCCGGCGGCTTCTGCGAGGTGAAACCCGCCATGCGCTGCGTCTGGGTCGAAGGCTGGGGCGGCGCCCAACGGATGAAGGACGGCGACAAGATCCGCGAAGTCCTGCCCCCCGTGGACCGGAGCCTCGAAGGATCCTCGGCCTGGCTGCGCGCCAGCCGCGAAAAGGCCGCCAGCCTGCGCGGTGAGAACGACAAACCGCGCTCGGCCCTGGCAACCGCCTTCGCCGGCGCCCGCCAGATCGAACCCGCCTCGGCACCGCTGGCCGATGAACCGAAACGCGCGATCAACAAGGGGACCGGAAAATGAGCACCTTCTTCAGAGATCCCAATGCCATCCGGCCCTATGAGGAACCGCCCGAAGGCTGCGTTGCCGGCAGTCTGCTGGAAATGGCGCTGCGTGCCGGTGAATTCGCCGTCACCGCAGAACTGAACCCCCCTGACAGCGCCGACCCCGAAGACGTGTTCGAAGCCGCCCGCCCGCTGGCCGAGGTTTCCCACGGGATCAACGCCACCGATGCCTCGGGCGCTAACTGCCACATGTCCTCAATCGGGATCTGTTCGCTGCTGACGCGGCGGGGGCTGGGCTCAATCTACCAGATCTCCTGTCGGGACCGGAACCGTATCGCCATCCAGGGCGACGTGCTGGGCGCCGCCGCCATGGGGGTCAAGAACGTCCTCTGCCTGACCGGGGATGGCGTCGGCGTGGGCGACCAACCCGGCGCCAAACCCGTCTTCGATTTCGATTCCCTGACCCTGCTGCGCACTATCCGCACCATGCGCGACGAAGGCATGTTCCTGTCAGGCCGCAAGATCACCCGCCCCCCGCGCCTGTTCATCGGGGCAGCGGAAAACCCCTGCATCCCGCCGCTGGAATGGCGCGCCGACCGGCTGGCCAAAAAGGTCGAGGCCGGGGCCGATTTCATCCAGACCAACTACATCTTCGACATCCCCGCCTTCGAGGCCTTCATGGAACGTGTGCGTGACATGGGGCTGGACAAGAAGGTGTTCATACTGGCCGGCGTCGGCCCCCTGGCCTCGGCCAAGGCCGCACGCTGGATGCGCTCGAACGTACCCGGAATCCACGTCCCCGACCATGTGATCGACCGGCTGGAAAAAGCAGACAAACCCGGTGAGGAAGGCAAGCGCATCTGCATTGAACTGATCTCCCAGATCCGCGAAATCGCCGGCGTGGCCGGCGTTCACATCATGGCCTACCGCCGGGAACATCAGGTCGCAGAAATCGTCCGTGCGGCGGGGATCCCCCTGCCACATACCCCCAAGCCCGCCGTCGAGGCCCCAACCGCCTGACAGGCCGCTGGGCGGCACTGCCCGCCGTCCCGGCGCAACCGCAGCGCCGTCCGTCAGGACGGCGCTGCCGGGCCCAACCGTCTGCGCCGCGTCAGCGGCGCCGGCGGGCGGGAGGACCCCCTCCCCTTTCCCTGCCTACAACAATGCCGGCAGCGCCAAAACCAGTCCCGGAAAGGCAATGATCAGCGCAACAACGATGAAATCCGCCACAAGAAAGGGCAAAACGCCAGCAAAGATCTGCACGACACTGACGTATTTCTCGGCCACACTGCGAATGACGAACACATTCAGCCCCACCGGCGGGGTAATCATCCCGACCTCCAGCAACTTCACCACCAGAACCCCGAACCAGATCAGGCTCAGCCCTTCAGCGTTCAGGATCGGCAGCAACACCGGCAAGGTGACCAGAAGCGCCCCGAACGGTTCCATGAACGTTCCCAGCGCCACATAGATCAACACGATCATCAGCATCAGCTGGAGATAGCTCAGATCCGCCGAGGTCACCATCGACGAGATGAACCCGCCCAGTCCGGTAATCCCCAAAAAGCGGGTGAACATCGCCGCCCCGACCCCAATGATGAAAATCGAGGCCGAGGTCATCAGCGTCTCGATCAGCGATTCCTGCAACACCTTGCGCGTCAACCGCCCCGAAACCCCGGCAATAATGATCGACCCCAGCGCCCCCACCGCCCCGGCCTCGGTCGCGGTGAAAAGGCCGCCGAACAGCCCGCCGAACACAAGAACCACCAGTGCCAGGATCGGCCAGACCTCCTTCAAGGCCTCGCGCCGACCCTTGACCTCGGCCCCGTTCAACTGACGCGGCACAATATCGGGGCGCAGCCAGGCCAGGATCAGGATGATCGCAGCATAGCTGAGCGCGGTCATCAGACCGATCCCGACCCCGCCAATGAACACCTGGGTGATCGATGTCTCGGCAAAGACCCCATAAACGATCATCAGGATCGAGGGCGGGATCAGCGCCCCGATGGTGCCCCCCGCCGCAATGGACCCCGCCGCCACCGACGGCCGGTATCCGGCGCGCACCATTTCCGGAATGGCGATGCGCCCCATCGCCGCCGCACAGGCCAGCGACGATCCCGACACAGCGGCAAACCCCGAACAGGCAAAGATGGAACTGATCGCCAGCCCACCGGGCACCCGCGCCAACACCGCCTTGGCAGCATCGAACAAGCCCCCGGTCAGCCCGGAATGAAAGGACACGAATCCCATCAGCAGGAACATGGGCACCGCGCTCATCGTCCAGCTGGCAACAAAACTGTAGGGCGTGTTCGACACAATCCCCAACGCCGGGGTCACGCCCAGCAAGGAAACGATACCGCCAAAGGACACGGTGATCAGCGCCAGCGCGACAGGCACCCGCAACAGTAACAGAATGAACAGCGCCAGAACGCCATAGGCCCCGGTTTCGACACTCATGATGCAATGTCCTCCTTACCCGTAACGATCTGGCCAGCCCGGATCAACACCACCGCTGCTGCCAGGGCGAAACCCAAAGGCGGCAGGAAATAGCTTTGCCAGACAGGCACCTGCTGGTTCAGGGCCACCACGAAAGTCCCAGTGTGGAAATTCTTCATCGCCGTGACCCAGGTGGTCCAGGTCAGCACCAGGTAGATGGCACAGCCGATCAGCGCGACAATCAGATCGGACAGCCGGATCAGCAGGGGCGGCAGCGCCCAATCCAGCAGCTCAACCGAAACCATACCGTTGCGCCGCTCGACCCAGGCCAGGGGCAGAAAGGCGATCAGCACCATGTAATAGCGCGACACGATTTCCACCGTCGCCGGCAACGGCCGCCCCGAGATCGCGCGCAGCACGACATCGGCACAGATATGGATCATCATCAGCACCACACCAACCGAGGCCAGCAGCGCCAGGATCCGCCCCACCCGGTCGGCCATGTGAACAAGTGCAGTCATGGTTTCCCCCCATAAAGCCAAGGGGGCCGGGCAGACACGCGCCCGGCCCCTCGCGTCATGTCATCACATGCCGTAGGTGGCGAAATCGACCTTGTCCCAGACCTCGGCTTGGACAATGGCCGCAATGGCCGCCGGATCGCCGTCAGTATCCGCCAGAAGGGCAGTCCATTTTTCGACAAGGGCATTGTAGCGCCCCGCCCGTTCAGCCGCGTCGTCAAAGCCGAAGCGCTCCTTGGCGATCTGGGCGGCAGTTTCCTGATCGGCAACGGCGAAGGCCTCGGACGCAGCCAAAAGCGCAGGATCGGGATCGGCAAAGGTGATCCCGGCCTCCTCGGCGGCGGTACGGGCCTCACCGGGCATGCCGACGGACCAGCGGTCGGTGAAGATCGGGTTGATCCGGTTGGCCGAACGCGCCAGGGCCGCGCGATCCTCGGCCGACAGCGCCGTCCAGGTGGAATGCGCCACGGTGAAATCCGACGTCGCATGATAGGTGCCCAGCGGAATCATGGTGACATTGGTCGCCAGTTCGATCAGCCGGAAGGACAGCAGATCCGCGACAGACCCCATGGACCCGTCGATGACCCCCTGGCTCATGGATTCGAAGGTGTCGCCCACGCCGATACTGGCCGGAACCGCAC
Organism: Qingshengfaniella sp.; assembly: GCA_047971485.1. Classification (GTDB taxonomy): domain Bacteria; phylum Pseudomonadota; class Alphaproteobacteria; order Rhodobacterales; family Rhodobacteraceae; genus JBKDZR01. Next base: position 19,114 of record JBKDZR010000041.1, read on the forward strand.
CGAAATGTTCGGCCCAACGGGAAAACGGTGCCCCGCCAGAACGCAACCGCAACCCCTTGAGATCCTCGGCCGTCTTGACCGGCTTGTTGGTCAGCAGGACATAGACATCCGACGACCCGGATCCCAGATAGACCACGCCGAAGCGCTTCATCTCGGCCAGGCAGCTGTCGCAGGTCACCATGTATTCGGTCAGCGCCGCCGCCATCGCCTGGGGATCGCGGCCGGTCAGGGCCAGTTCACCGGCCAGGGCCATGTTCGGCAGGTCCGCCGGGAAATAGAGCGGCAGCAGGTTCCCCAGATCAACCAATCCGCTTTGCAGAGCGTCCTTCATCTGGCCCAGGCTGACGACCTCGGGGCCCATGACCGAGGCGCTGAGCGAGCCACCGGATTCCTCGGCCACCACATCGTTCAGCAACGCATACATGTAGCCATTGGCCGGATGCGCGGGCGGTCCGCCCGGGGCGCCCCGCAGGTCGCGGGCCTCGGCCAGCCCGGTCAGCAGGGCAGCAGCCGACAGCGCGGCAACGAAAGTGCGAATTTGGGTCATGACATGGTCCTCCCGGTCATGTTTGAGGGATGGGATCAGAGCTTCAGCAGCTTTTTGGCATTTTCCTTCAGGATCAGAGGCCGGACATTTTCCTTGATGTCCAGGCCACCGAAATCCGACAGCCAGCGGTCCGGCGTGATCGCCGGCCAGTCCGAACCAAACAGCATCTTATGCTTCAGCAGGCTGTTGGCGTATTGCACCAGGATCGGCGGGAAATAGCGCGGCGACCAGCCCGACAGGTCGATATAGACATTGGGCTTGTGGGTCGCGACGGACAGGGCCTCTTCCTGCCAGGGAAAGGAGGGATGCGCCGCGACAATCGGCATGTCCGGGAAATCTGCGGCCACATCATCCAGATACATCGGGTTGGAATATTTCAACCGCATCCCCATGCCGCCGCGCATCCCGGACCCAACCCCGGTCTGGCCGGTGTGGAACAGGGTGATGGCGCCTTCCTCCGCGATCGCCTCATACAGCGGATAGGCCATGCGGTCATTGGGATAGAACCCCTGCATGGTGGGGTGGAACTTGAACCCGCGCACGCCAAATTCGCGCACCAGGCGCCGGGCTTCGCGCGCGCCGGCCTTGCCCTTGGCCGGGTCGATCGAGGCAAATGGGATCAGGATATCGCTGTTCTCGGCGGCAAGGGTGGCCACCTCTTCGTTGGAATAGCGGCGGAACCCGGTTTCGCGTTCGGCATCGACCGGAAAGATCACAGCACCGATGCGCCGCTCGCGGAAGTACTCCGCAGTCTGCACCACCGTGGGCAGCATGCCCTCCGCACCGGCGGGGTTCTTGAAGTATTTGGCCATGCCGGCCTGAAACTCGTCATACCCGTCATCGCGCGGCCCGCAGCAGGGTTCCTCGGCATGGATGTGAAAGTCGATGGCGATCAGATCGTCGATGTTCATGAACGTTCCTCAAGTCCGATGAATTTCTGCAAAAGGCCAATCAACTGGGCCATTTCCGCAGATGTCAGGTTGGTCTGGCTTTCCCCGGGATCGGAGAAAAAAGCAGTGCGATGGGTGTCCACGAAGGCCCGGCCGCTGTCGGTCAGGGTCAGCTCCACCGCCCGGCGATCCGCATCAGGGATGTGGCGCTGGATCAGGCCCTGGGTCTCGAAGCCACGGATCATCTTGGTCATGCGCGCGTTCTTGATGTACAGGCTGCGCGCCAAAACACCCTGACGGACCCGTGGGTTCTGGCTAATCAGCCACAACACCGAGAATTCCCCGGCGCGCACCCCTGAGGCCCCCAGATCGGCATACAGCTTCTCGAAGGTCGCAATCTGCGAGATACGCAGCAAAAACCCCAAGGCGTCGGCCAAGGGCCCCAGCGCCAGTTGGGCCGGGTCGCTGCGCGTCCGTTCGAGAAGCGGGGCCATCAGCCCTGCCCCGGTACCTTCAGCCGCGCGGCGCGCTTTTCAAGGAACGCGTTCAGCCGTTCCTCAGCCTCGGGGCTGGTCGCCGTGAACGAGGCGATGAAGCTTTCCACGAACAGCCCGTCATCGGTGCCCATATCCTGAATGCGCGGCAGGGCGTTGATCACCGCGTAATTCGACAGATAGGCATTCGACGCGGCCGCCCGAGCCAGATCCTTGGCCTTGTCCAGCGCGGTGCCCTCGGGCACGACATATTGGCACAGGTTCCAGGCCTCGCCTTCCCGCGCCGAGGCCACCCGGCCGGTCATCATCATGTCGGTCATCCGCGCCACCCCCATCAGGCGGGCCGAACGCACCGATCCGCCGCCCCCGACAAAGATGCCACGCTGGCCTTCGGGCAGGGCGAAAAAGGCAGTTTCATCGGCCACCCGGATATGGGTGGAAGACGCCAATTCCAGCCCCCCGCCGACCACGGCCCCATGCAGGGCGGAAATCCACGGGATCTGGCCCCGCTCGATCTCGGCGAAAACCGCGTGCCAACGACGCGATCCATGGACCCCCTCGATGGGCGTTTTCTTGACATGTTCACCCAGATCCAGGCCGGCACAAAAGTGATCCCCATGCCCATAGATGACAGCCGCTTTCGCCTCGGTCTGGGCGCGCGTCACGGCCACGGCCAGCGCCTCAACGAAACGGTCGCTGATGGCATTGCGCTTTTCCGGCCGGTTCAGACCGATTAGGGCAATCTTGCCGTCCATCTCATAGGTAACGAATCCGTCGATTTCTGCCTTGTTCACGCCAATCCCCCCCATCATGCCATCCTGTGATGGCGGTTTGTTTCCTCGTTGAGAGTTTACATGTGATTATTTTATTAGTAAACTAATTTTTGAAAGGCGCTGCGGACCAGGGACACCGCGATCGGCGCTGCGAAACGGGAGGGGCCGATGACGACGACACCGAAAATCCGTGATGTTTCCATGTGGAAGCCGGAACTTGCGTGGGAAACGCGCGCCGACGGCACAACGCTGATCTGGCGCGAGGATACGCTGACCGCCCATGCGGATCGAATCACGGATCGCGCACTGCACTGGGCGGAGAAAACCCCGGACCGGACATGGATGGCCCAGCGGGGCCCCGACGGGGCATGGCGCAAGATCAGCTATGCCGACCTGGCCCGCACGCTGGGCCATCTGGGCCAGGCGCTGCTGGACCGGAACCTGTCCGTGGACCGGCCACTGCTGATCCTGTCGGAGAACAGCCTGGAACATGCAATGATCGCCCTGGCCGCGCAACATGTGGGCATCGCCTCGGCAGCGATCTCGCCGGCCTATTCGCTGGTCTCCACCGATTACGGCAAGCTTCGCGATATTATCGAGATGATCACCCCGGGCATGATCTTTGCCCAGGACGGCGCCCCGTTTGCCGCCGCCATCGCCGCCACCGTCCCCCAGGACGTGCCCGTGGCCAGCGTGACCAACCCGATCACCACCGGACATGAGACCCTGCTGTGGCAGGATCTGACCGCCACCCCCCCGCGCGATGCCGTCCGCACCGCCCATGCCGCCGTAAACCCCGATACCGTGGCAAAGTTCCTGTTCACCTCGGGCACGACGGGCAGCCCCAAGGCGGTGATACAAACCAACCGTATGCTGTGCGCCAATCAGGAAATGATCCTCGATTGCTATGCCTTCATGCGCGACGAACCCCCGGTGGTTGTCGACTGGGCACCCTGGAACCACACCGCCAGTGGCAACAAGGTGTTCAACATGATCCTGTATCATGGCGGCACCTACTATATCGACGACGGCAAGCCGACACCCAAGGGAATCGCGGAAACGATCCGTAACCTCAAGGATATCTCGCCCAGCTGGTATTTCAACGTGCCCGCCGGCTATGAGATGCTGGTCGAGGCGATGGAAACCGACACCGCCCTGCGCGAAACCTTTTTCCGAGACCTCAAGCTGCTGATGTATGCCGGGGCCGGGCTTGCGCTGCACACCTGGAACCGCCTGAAGCGGATGTCCGAGGAAACCATAGGCGAACGGGTGCTGCTGGCCACCGGGCTGGGATCCACCGAAACCGCGCCATTTTCCCTGTTCTGCACCGATGAGCAGGAATTGCCTGGCAATGTCGGCATCCCGTCGCGCGGGATCACGATGAAGCTGGTGCCCGTCGACGACAAGCTGGAGCTGCGCCTGAAGGGGCCCAACATCACGCCGGGATACTGGCGCAGCCCCGACCTGACCGCCGCCGCCTTCGATGAGGAAGGCTTTTACAAGATCGGCGATGCCCTGCGATATGCCGAGCCGGGCAATCCCGCCAAGGGCTTTTTCTTTGATGGGCGGATCGCCGAGAACTTCAAGCTGCAAACCGGCACCTGGGTGGCGGTGGGCAAGCTGCGCGCCCAACTGACCGACCAGATGGGCGGGCTGGTCCGCGATGTGGTGATCTCCGGCGAGAACCGCAAGTTCCTGGGCGCGATCCTCGTGCCCTTCCTGCCGGCCCTGCGCGCGCTGGTACCGGACGAGGCGGATCTGTCGGATGCCCAGATCATCGCACACCCGGTGGTGCGTCAGGCACTTGCCGAAAAGCTGGCCGCCCACGCCGCCGCCGCCACCGGATCGGCGACGCGCGTGGTGCGCGCCCTGCTGATCGAGACGCCGCTGCATATCGACAAGGGCGAGGTCACCGACAAGGGATCGGTCAACCAGCGCGCGGTGCTGCGCGAACGGCCCCATCTGGTCGAGATCCTGCACGAAACTGGTGGCCCGCGCGTCATTGAGGCCACCAGGCAGGAGGCCCGGGCATGAAGATCGCCGGAACATCGGCCCTGATCACCGGCGGCGGTTCGGGCCTGGGGGCCGCCACAGCGCAGATGCTGGCGGACAAGGGCGCCCGGGTCGCAATCCTGGACCGCGACGAAGCGGCCGCCACGGCAATGGCCGATCAGATCGGCGGGCTGGCCTGCGCCGGCGATGTCACCTCGGAAGAGGATGTCACCGCCGCCCTCGACGCAACCTCCGCCACCCATGGCGCACCACGGATCGTGGTCAACTGCGCCGGGATCGGCACTGCCGCCCGGATCGTCGGCCGGGATGGCCCCATGCCACTGGCCGATTTCGAGCGTATCATCCGCATCAACCTGATCGGCACCTTCAACATCCTGCGGCTGTCGGCAGCGCGGATGATGGATCTCGATCCGATCGAAGCCAGCGGGCGGGGCGTGATCGTCAACACCGCCTCGGTCGCGGCCGATGACGGACAAATCGGGCAGGCCGCCTATGCCGCCTCGAAAGGGGCGATCAAATCCCTGGCCCTGCCGGCTGCACGGGAATTCGCCCGCGCCGGGATCCGGGTGAACACCATCGCGCCGGGGATCTTCCGCACGCCGCTGCTGGCCGGACTGCCGCAAGAGGCCCAGGACAGCCTGGCCGCGCAGATCCCCTTTCCCTCGCGACTTGGCGATCCGGCCGAGTTTGCCGCCGCTGTCCTGTTCTGCGTGGAAACCGACTATCTGAACGCTGAAATCATCCGCCTTGATGGCGCGATCCGCATGCAGGCCAAATAACCATGTCACAGGATCACATCGACCGTACCCTGGCCCTTTTGGCCAGAACCCCGGGCTGGGCAGCGCTTCAGACCAGCCGCGACGATTGCGATACCGAAACCGTAGCGGCCGTTCTGGACACGGCCAATGGCTTCGCCCAGACGGAACTGGCCGATCTGGGCGCACGCGCCGACCGGCAAGGCTGTCGCTTGGAACAGGGGCGGGTGCGGGTGCCCGATGGCTATGGCGCGGCCTGGCAGGCCTGCGCCCAGAATGGCTGGATCGCACTGGACCTGCCCGAAGATGTCGGCGGCTCGGGCCTGCCCCACACGGTCTATGCCGCTGCAATGCCCCTGTTCGAACGCCACGCGACGCCGTTCATGATGGGCGTTGGCGCCACGCGATCGGCCGCCCACATGCTGAAGGCCCAGGCCGCGCCGGATCTGGCCGCGCAATGGGTTCCGCGCCTGGCGTCCGGGGATTGGGCGGCAACGATCTGCATTTCTGAACCCGGGGCCGGGTCAGATGTCGGCCGGATCCGCAGCCGCGCCACCCGCGACGGCGACATCTGGCGGGTGACGGGCGAAAAGATCTGGATCTCTTTCGGCGATCACGACATGGCCGAGCGGATCGGCCACTGCCTTCTGGCCCGGACCGGCGATGCGCCAGGCACCCGGGGGCTCAGCCTGTTTCTGGTGCCCTCGACCCGCGCAGACGGCACGCCCAACGGCGTCTCCGTGGTCCGGATTGAGGAAAAGCTGGGCATGCACGGATCCCCCACCTGCGCCATGGCCTTTGAAGACGCCGAGGCCCATCTGATCGGCGAGGAAAACCGCGGCCTGCCGCAGCTGTTCACCATGATCGAACTGATGCGCCTGCAAACCGGGTGTCAGGGCCTGGGCCTGGCCACCCTGGCCTGTGAGATCGCCGAGGGCTATGCGCAGGAGCGTCTGCAAGGCGGACGCCCCGATGCCCCCCCTGTGCCGATTGCCAGCCACCCCGATGTGCACCGGATGCTGTCCGGCATGCGCGCCCGGACCGAGGCCCTGCGCGCTGCCATCCTGGAACTGTCTACCCTCCTGGATCTGTCGCGCCAGACCGGACCGAAAAGCGATGAGGCCGCGCTGGTCGCCTTCTTGCTGCCCTTGGTCAAGAATTTCGGCGGGGCCGAAGGTTTTGAGACCGCCAATGACGCGATCCAGGTGTTGGGCGGGGCGGGCTATACCCAGGAATGGCCGGTCGAACGGGCCCTGCGCGATGCCCGCGTGCTGACCATCTACGAAGGCACCACCGGCATTCAGGCCCTGGATCTTCTGACCCGGCGGGTCTGGGCAAATCGGCACGGTCTGGACCTGTTCCTGGCCCGGGCAACTGCGGAAACGGCAGACCATCCAGCCGCAGCCGCGGTGATCGCCGGGTATGCCGCCCTGGCCGAAGATGTCGCCGCACAGCCCCACACCGAAGACGCCCTGGCCGGGGCCGAAGCGTTTCTGCGCGCCACCTGGTTCGCCGTTTGCGCCTGGATGGGCACGCGCCTGGACCCACAGGAGGCCCGGCCGCTCTATGCCGCCGCCGCCGCCCGCCTGGCCCTGCTGCGCGCCGAGGCCCTGCCGGACAGCGCCTGATAGGATATTCCGGTCAGCCCCGGAAAGATCAGCGCGTGGCAGGCTATTGCAGAAAACGCCCTGCCCCAAACTGACGCACCCCCCTGGGTTACGCCGGGATAAAATCCTAAGCCACTGAGCTAAAAATAAAATCCTTCACAAGCGCCGCCGGCCCCCCTGGTCCGGCGGCGCTTGTCTTTTTGTGTTTTCTGACTGTATGGTGGATAAAACAACACAAAATACATATTTTCGGAAATTATGCAGTGACGCCTGCCCTGACACGGATGTGACCATCATGATCGACAAGCTGGAAATGTTCATAGCGCTCGCCCAAGAGGAACATTTCGGTCGCGCCGCCGAAAGTCTGGGAGTCGCGCAGCCCACCTTGTCAGCCGGGATCAAGCAGCTTGAGGCGCAGTTGGGCGTTCAGCTTGTCTGGCGGGGATCGCGCTTTCTGGGCCTGACCCCCGAAGGGCAGCGCGTGCTGGTCTGGGCCCGCCAGATCGTCGGGGACACCCGCACCATGCGCGAAGAAATGCGCGCCGTCCGCAACGGCCTGTCCGGCACGATCCGGCTGGCGGTGATCCCGACGTCGCTGACCGTGGCCTCGGAGCTGACCTCGATGTTCAGCCGCGACAACCCGAACGTGAACTTTACCCTGTTCACCCGCAGTTCCATCGAAATCCTGAACATGATGGACAATCTGGAAGCGGACGCGGGCATTTCCTATCTCGATAACGAACCCATGGGTCGGGTGACGACGGTTCCCCTGTATAATGAGCACTACATGCTGGTCTGCGGGCCCGAGTCGCCCCTGTGGGACCGGACCGAAGTGGACTGGGCCGAGATTGATCCGGTCACCTTGTGCCTGCTGACCGCCGACATGCAGAACAGGCGGATCATCAACCAGAACTACAATCAGGCCGGCATCGACGCCAAACCGCGGATCGAATCGAATTCCACCGTCGTCCTGATGGCCCATGTCGAAAGCGGCTGGTCGACCATCCTGCCCACCCAGTTGGCCCAGTTCCTGGCCCGGGGCCGTGCGGTGCGCACGATCCCGATCCGGCAACAGTACCGCAACTATTCCGTCGGACTGATCGCACCGTACCGCAAACCCCATACCCCGGTTCTGGGTGCGCTGATCTCCCAGGCCCGCAAACTGGCCGAGCCACGGGTCATTGCCGCTTGATAGAAAAATCAAATCGCATCACGGGATACGACTATTGATCGCCAATGGGTTAAGGCTGCATTCTTGGGCGGAATGAAAACCCGAGGACACCATGTCGCCCAGCCAGACGCTGCCGCCAGAGCGCATAGACGAAATCATCAACGCCCATCTGCACCTTGAGGGGCCGTTGCTGCCCATTTTCCATGCTTTCCAGGAAGAATTCGGCTTTGTGCCCGAGGCGGCCCTGGGCCGAATCGCCGACGCGCTGAACCTGACCAAAGCCGAGGTGCACGGGGTGATGTCGTTCTATCACGACTTCCGCAAAGCCCCTGCAGGCCAACATGTGATCAAGATCTGCCGGGCCGAGGCCTGCCAGTCCATGGGATCCGAGGCCATCGCCGCGCGGGTTCTGGACAAGGTCGGACTGGACTGGCACGCCACCACCCCCAACGGCAAGGTGACGATTGAACCCATCTATTGCCTGGGCCTGTGCGCCTGTGCCCCTGCCGCGATGATTGACGACAAGGTGGTTGGTCGGGTCGATGAAGCCCGCCTTGAGGCGCTGATCGCGGAGGCCCGCTCATGAAGATCTGGATCCCTGCAGATGCGGCCGCCCGCGCGCTCGGCGCCGATGATGTGGTCCGCGCCGTTCAGGCCGAGGCCAAGGCCCGCAATCTGGACGTGACGATCATTCGCAACGGCACCCGTGGCATGATCTGGCTGGAACCACTGGTCGAGGTGGATACCGGCAGCGGCCGCACCGGCTTTGGCCCCGTCACGGCCGCTGATGTCCCCGGCCTGTTCGATGCCGGGTTCGGCGCCCATGATCTGGCCCTCGGCCCGGTGGAAGACATCCCGTTCTTCGCCAAACAGACCCGGCTGACCTTTGCCCGCTGTGGCCTGATTGATCCGCTGGATCTGGATGATTACGCCGCCCATGGCGGGCTGGCCGGGTTGAAACGCGCCCTGACCATGACCGGCGAGGCCATCAACGAAGAGGTCAAGACCTCGGGCCTGCGCGGTCGCGGCGGGGCAGGTTTCCCCACCGGCATCAAGTGGGATACGGTGCGCCAGGCCCAGGCCCCGCAGAAATACATCGTCTGCAACGCCGATGAGGGCGACAGCGGCACCTTCGCCGACCGCATGATCATGGAGGGCGATCCCTTTTGCCTGATCGAGGGCATGGCCATCGCCGGCATCTGCGTCGGGGCAACCCGTGGTTATGTCTATCTGCGCAGCGAATACCCAGATGCCATCCGCGTGATGCGCGAGGCGGTGAAACGTGCGCAGGCCGCCGGTGTGCTGGGTGACAATGTGCTGGGATCCGGCAAGGCCTTTGACATGGAGATCCGGTCCGGCGCCGGCGCCTATGTCTGCGGCGAGGAAACCAGCCTGCTGAACAGCCTGGAAGGCAAGCGCGGCGTGGTGCGCGCCAAACCGCCCCTGCCCGCGCTGGAAGGGTTCCTGGGCCGGCCGACCATCGTCAACAACGTCATCTCGCTGGCCACCATCCCGGTGATCTTCGAGAAAGGCGCCGAACATTACCGCGATTTCGGCCTGGGCCGGTCACGCGGTACGATCCCGCTGCAAATCGCCGGCAATGTCAAACATGGTGGCCTGTTCGAAACCGCCTTCGGCATGCCCCTGGGCGAAATCGTCGAGGGCATTGGCGGCGGCACGGCCTCGGGCCGGCCGGTCAAGGCGGTGCAAGTGGGCGGGCCCTTGGGCGCCTATCTGGCCCCGCATCAGTTCGACACGCCCTTCGGCTATGAGGAATTCGACGGCCAAAGCGCGCTGATCGGACATGCCGGGCTGGTCGTGTTCGACGATACCGCCGACATGCTGGCCATGGCCCGTTTCGCCATGGAATTCTGCGCCATTGAAAGCTGCGGCAAGTGCACGCCGTGCCGGATCGGCGCGGTGCGCGGGGTCGAAACCCTGGACCGGATCGGCAATGGCGATGCCAGCGCCATCCCGCTGCTGACCGACCTGTGCGAAACCATGAAGGACGGCTCGCTCTGCGCCCTGGGGGGCTTCACCCCTTTCCCGGTCATGAGCGCGCTGCGCCACTTCCCCGAAGATTTCACCACGACCCACAAGGAGGCCGCGGAATGAAGGATTTCATCATCCCCAGCGATCGCGACATGGGCACACCCGCGTCGAAATCGACCACGCTTGTCACCCTGACCATCGACGGCTTTCCCGTGACAGTACCCGAGGGCACCTCGGTCATGCGGGCGGCGGCCGAAGCCGGGCTGGATATCCCGAAACTTTGCGCCTCGGACAACCTTGAGGCCTTCGGCTCCTGCCGCCTGTGTGTGGTCGAGATCGAGGGCCGCCGTGGCACCCCGGCCTCGTGCACGACCCCGGTGGCGCCGGGCATGGCCGTTCACACCCAGTCGAAGAAGGTCAAGCAGATCCGCAAGGGCGTGATGGAGTTGTATATCTCCGACCACCCGCTGGATTGCCTGACCTGTTCGGCCAATGGCGATTGCGAATTGCAGGACATGGCCGGTGCGGTCGGTCTGCGCGACATGCGCTATCAGACCGGGCAGAACCACTATGATCCGTCCGGTAAGGGTGCCCTGGCCATGGGCGATATCCGGGCCCGCGCCCCGGAAGGGGACATGGGCAACCCGCTCTATATCCCCAAGGATGATTCCAACCCGTATTTCAGCTATGATCCGGCGAAATGCATCGTCTGCAACCGCTGCGTGCGGGCCTGCGAAGAGGTGCAGGGCACCTTCGCGCTGACCATCTCGGGGCGGGGCTTTGACAGCCGGATTTCGGCCGGGGCGGCGGATGACACCTTCCTGTCCTCGGATTGCGTCAGCTGCGGGGCCTGTGTTCAGGCCTGCCCGACGGCAACCCTGCAGGAAAAATCCGTGGCCGAGCTGGGCACGCCGGAACGATCCGTCATCACCACCTGCGCCTATTGCGGTGTGGGCTGTTCGTTCAAGGCCGAACTGAACGGCGACGAACTGGTCCGCATGACCCCCTACAAGCACGGCGAGGCCAACCGCGGCCACAGCTGTGTGAAGGGCCGTTTCGCCTATGGCTACACCAACCATGCCGACCGGATCCTGAAACCCATGATCCGCGACAGCATCGAGGAACCGTGGAAAGAGGTCAGCTGGGAAGAGGCCCTGGGCTTCGCCGCCAGCCGGATGCGCGGCATTCAGGAGAAGTTTGGCCAGAAATCCATCGGGGTGATCACCTCATCGCGCTGCACCAATGAGGAAACCTTTCTGGTGCAAAAACTGACCCGCGCGGTGTTTGGCAACAACAACACCGATACCTGTGCCCGGGTCTGCCACTCGCCCACCGGCTATGGGCTGGGCCAGACCTATGGTACCTCGGCCGGGACGCAGAACTTCGACAGTGTCGAACAGACCGATGTGGTGATGATCATCGGCGCCAACCCGACCGATGGCCACCCGGTCTTTGCCAGCCGCCTGAAGAAACGCCTGCGCGCCGGGGCCCGGCTGATCGTCGTTGATCCGCGCCGCATCGACATGGTGAAATCCGCCCATATCAAGGCCGATCAACACCTGCAGCTGCGACCGGGCACCAATGTCGCCGTGGTCACAGCGCTGGCCCATGTGATCGTGACCGAAGGGCTGTATGACGAGCGCTTCATCCACGAGCGCTGCGACTGGAACGAATTCAAGGAATACATGGAATTCGTCTCGGATGCGCGTCACAGCCCCGAAGCCACGGCAATGCTGACCGGTGTGGATCCCCAGACCCTGCGCGAAGCCGCCCGGCTTTATGCCACTGGCGGCAATGGGTCTATCTACTACGGGCTGGGCGTGACCGAGCACAGCCAGGGCTCAACCACCGTTATCGGCGTCGCCAACCTGGCGATGATGACCGGCAATATCGGCCGCGAGGGTGTGGGCGTGAACCCGCTGCGCGGGCAGAACAACGTGCAGGGCTCTTGCGATATGGGGTCCTTCCCCCATGAGCTGCCGGGCTATCGCCATGTGAAACTGCCCGAGGTGCGCAAGATCTTTGAAGATGCCTGGGGTGTGGCCATCGACCCGGAACCGGGCCTGCGCATTCCCAACATGCTGGATGCCGCTGTCGCCGGGACCTTCAAGGGCCTCTACTGTCAGGGCGAGGACATCCTGCAATCGGATCCCGACACCAAGCACGTGGCCGCCGGCCTGGCCGCCATGGATTGCGTGATCGTCCATGACCTGTTCCTGAACGAGACCGCGAACTACGCCCATGTGTTCCTGCCCGGGTCCAGCTTCCTGGAAAAGGAGGGTACCTTCACCAATGCCGAGCGTCGGATCAACCGCGTGCGCAAGGTGATGCAGCCGAAGAATGGCTATGAGGATTGGGAAGTCACCCAGATGCTGGCCAATGCCATGGGCGCGGATTGGCACTATACCCATCCCTCGCAGATCATGGACGAAATCGCAGCAACCACGCCCAGCTTCGCCAGTGTGAACTATGAGTACCTCGAAACCCACGGGTCCGTGCAATGGCCCTGCAACGAGGCCAACCCCGAGGGCACACCCCTGATGCATGTGGACGGGTTCGTGCGCGGCAAGGGGCGGTTCATCGTCACCGAGTATGTGGCCACCGATGAGAAAACCGGCCCGCGCTTCCCGCTGCTGCTGACAACGGGGCGGATCCTGTCGCAATATAATGTCGGCGCCCAGACCCGGCGTACCGAGAACAGCGCCTGGCACCCCGAGGATGTTCTGGAAATCCACCCCCATGACGCGGAAACCCGCGGCATTCAGGATGGGGCTTGGGTCCGGTTGGTGTCGCGCTCGGGGGAAACCGCGCTGCGGGCCAAGGTCAGCGAACGGATGTCGCCGGGGGTGGTCTATACGACCTTCCACCACCCCGACACCCAGGCCAATGTCATCACCACCGATTTCTCGGACTGGGCGACCAACTGCCCGGAATACAAGGTGACGGCCGTTCAGGTCAGCCCGTCCAACGGGCCCAGCGACTGGCAGGAAGAATACAACGCCCAGGCCAACCAGTCGCGGCGCATCCTGCCGGCGGCCGAATGACCAAGGCGCCGTCCGCGTCTGTCGACGTGCCCAGCCTGTCGGCCCATGCCGGCGGGCTGCGCACCGTCACGCGGACCCTGCCGACGGAAACGCCGGTGGCCATCGTCTATAACGGATCCACCCAGGCGGTGATGATGGCCACCCCCGCCGATCTTGAGGACTTCGCCATCGGCTTTGGCCTGAGCGAGGGCATCATCCGAACACCTGCCGAGATCGAGGACCTGCGGATCCTTTTTCACGACAGGGGTGCCGAGGCGCAGATGTGGCTGGCCAAGGACCGGGCCGAGGCCCTGACCCGCCGTCGCCGCGCCATGGCCGGGCCGGTGGGCTGCGGTCTGTGCGGTATCGACAGCCTGGAAGAGGCAATCCGCCCCGCCCGGCAGGTCATGGACGGGATTGCGCTGGATCCGGCCCATATCTCCGGGGCTGTGGACGCCATGTCCCGGCGTCAGACCCTGCAACACCGCACCCATGCCACCCATGCCGCCGGCTTCTTCACCCCGGCCACCGGGCTGGTTACCCTGCGTGAGGATGTCGGCCGGCACAACGCCCTGGACAAGCTGATCGGCGCCCTGGCCCGCGACGGGATTGACGGGGCCACCGGCGCGGTGGTCATCACCAGCCGCGTTTCCGTCGAAATGGTGCAGAAATGCGCCGTATCCGGGGCGGCGATCCTGATCGCCGTTTCCGCACCCACATCATTGGCCCTTGCGACCGCCGAGGCCGCAGGCATCACCCTTGTCGCGCTGGTGCGTGGCGAGACTTTCGAAATATTCACGCATCCAAACAGGATCATCGGAGGGGCCCACGCCCATGTCGCATGACAAGCTTTTCTACATGGCCAATCAAATCGCCACGTTCTTCTCCAGCCAGCCCGGCGATGATCAGGCCAGCCGTATTGCTGACCACCTGAATGATTTCTGGGCCCCGGACATGCGCAAGCAACTGGCCGAGAAAATCGAAAAGACCGGGGGCGAAGGCCTGCATCCGCTGGCCCTGGAAGCCGCCAAAACCTACGTCAAGACCCCGGCCTGATCCCGGATCCGTCTCTCCCTGGCCATCTGGCCAACTACGCGGACCGGTCATCCCATCGGTCCGCTTTTTTACGCACTCGGGGGCCCCCGGCGCCACAGGACACGCCCGCACACGCGGTTTTGTTCCGCGATGGTCGCAAACATCCTGTGCAACACTGCGCGGAACTTCGGCTTTCTCGGAACGGACTTGGTGCCTAAAAGGTCATCATCTCAAGTCTGAAAGGTGACCTGATGAAAGCTCTTACGCGTTTCCAGCCCGGCCTTCTGTCCCTGCTGCGGGTCATGGCCGGACTTCTGATCCTGCAACACGGCACGGCCAAAGTGCTGAATTTCCCAACCAGCCCGCTGAATGACGTGCCCCTTAGCGCCCTGCCCGGGATCGCCGGCATTCTGGAGCTGATCTTCGGCGCACTGCTGGTCATTGGCCTCTACACCCGGATTTCGGCCTTCGTGCTGAGCGGCGTGACCGCAGCCGCCTATTTCATCGCCCATACCCAGCAAGGGTTCTATCCGCTGCTGAACGGTGGGGAACTGGCCGCGCTGTACAGCTTTACCTTCCTGTTCATCGCCGCTGCCGGGGCCGGCCCGATTTCGCTGGACGCCGCACGCAAACAGGCCTGATCCTCAGGCCCGTTCCGTCTGTGACCCGTCCGGGGCCAGAACCCCGCGCGCGATCTGATCCGCCTCGATCGATTCAAAGAGGGCGCGAAAGTTGCCCTCGCCGAAGCCATCATCGCCCTTGCGTTCTATGAACTCGAAGAAAATCGGCCCGATCATCGTTCTCGAAAAGATCTGCAACAGGATCCGGGTTTCGCCGCCGCCCAGCACCCCTTCGCCATCAATCAGGATGCCGTGGGTCTTCATCCGTCCAACCGGTTCGCTGTGGCCCGGCACCCGATCATGGCTGAGCGTGTAATAGGTGTCGGGCGGCGCCGGCATGAAGCGCACCCCGCGCGCGGCAATCGCATCGGTGGCGTCATAGATGTTGCGCGCACCCACCGCGATATGCTGGATCCCTTCTCCCTTGTAGCGTTTGAGGTACTCGACAATCTGGCCCGTCTCGCCCCGATCCTCGTTGATCGGGATGCGGATCCGCCCACAGGGCGAGGTCAGCGCCCGGCTGTACAGCCCGGTGAACTTGCCCTTGATGTCGAAAAAGCGGATCTCGCGAAAGTTGAAGATCCGGCCATAAAAATCGAACCAGACATCCATGTTGCCCTTGTGGACATTATGGGTCAGGTGATCGAGATAGTAGAAACCAACCCCGCCGGGATGCGCATCCGCGATCCAGTCGAATTCGCGATTATAGGCGGACCGGTCGTAATAATCCTCGACAAGGTAGATCAGGCTGCCACCGATCCCGATGATCGCGGGCACATCCATGGTCTTGCCCGGGCCGGTATATTCCTGCGCCCCGTTTTGCAGCGCATGGCGCAAGGCGTGGTCCGCATTCACCACCCGCCAGCCCATCGAGGGCGCCGAGGGGCCGTGTTCGGCGACGAATGCGCGGGCATGACTGCCCGGGGCATCATTCAGGATATAGGTGATATCGCCCTGCTGCCAAACCTCGATGGCCTTGGTCTTGTGGGTGGCGACATGGGTATAGCCCATGGCGGTGAACTGGGCGCGCAGCATGTCTGGCTCGGGGTGGGCAAATTCAACGAACTCGAACCCGTCGGTGCCGGCGGGATTTCCGGCGCTGATCGTGGCTTTCGGGGCATCATGAGGGAACGGTCCCATAGCGGCATCCTTCCTGGAACATGCCCACATGAAACCGGGCCCGGTCGGGGCCCTGGGGCATGCGTTTGCAAAAGGTCAGAACGTGCCGCCCGATGGCAAGGGCCCGCGATACGCCCTGATGGCTGGGATCACTATCGCCCCAAAGCTGTGCAAAGTGCTTGCAGAATGCGCCGGGCACCGGCCTAATGCGCATGGATTTCGCACAAATCAGTCCTAGACGCGGGAATCACGCATGGACAGCTATGACATTGCCATTCTCAACGCATTGCAGCGCGATGGGGCCATGACCAATGCCGCCCTGGCCGAGGTCGTGCATCTGTCGGCCTCGCAATGTTCACGGCGGCGCACCGCGCTGGAGGCCGCCGGGGTGATCACCGGCTATGCGGCGCGGCTGGATCCGCGCAAGGCAGGGTTCGGGCTGCGGGCCATCACCCGGGTCAACCTGCGCGCCCATGGCCAGGAAGATGCCTTTGCCGCCTTTCTCGCCGCGCAGGAGGCGGTGCTGACGGCGCATTCGGTCTCCGGCGATGCGGATTACATCCTGGATATCCATGTCCGCGATCTGGATGCCTTTGCCGATTTCATCCACAATCACCTGCTGCCCCACCCGCAAGTGGCCCAGGTCCGGTCCGAGATTGTGCTGAAAACGCTGAAGGACAGGGCCGGGTTGCCCGTGGGATAGCACGGGCCGGGGGCCAGGGCAGCGTAGGTCAACCGCCCTCGCCCGCCATCAGCCCCAGCGCCCCGGTCACCGCCAGCCGCAGGGCCAGCAGGATCAGGATGCCGCCCAGAACCTTCTGGAACAGCGCCTCGTTGATCCGCATCAGGATCTTGCGGCCCGCCATTGTGCCCAGAAACCCACTGAGGATCAGCAGCGCTGCAACCGGTAGCCATGGGGCAAAGGCAAACCCCAGCACCGCGAAAGCGATCGTCTTCAGCAGATGCTGGATGGTCATCAGCGTCGCGTTGGTGCCGATAAAGGCCATCCGTTCAGCCCCCCGCGCGCGGGTAAAGCTGGCCACGAACGGCCCGGTGCCGCCGACGAACATGGTCAGCACACTGGAGGTCAGCCCAACCAATGCCGCCGAACGCCGAAACAGCGCCGACGGCTTGAAAACCACAGTCCACAGGATGAACAGCCCAAGCGCCAGCTTCAGCGCCGGCCCGGGCAATTGCACCACCACCGATCCGCCAAGCACCACACCAACCACCGCCCCGATGGTAAAGGGCAGCAAAACCGCACGGTCAGCATGCCGAAAGAACAACGCAGCGCGCCCGGCATTGGACCCAAGCTGCACCACCCCATGCACCGGGATAATCGCCGGCGGCGGCAAAAGCGAGGCCAGAACCGCCAGCATGACAATCCCACCCCCCAGCCCGAAGGCCGCGGTCAGCATCGAGGTGCCAAAGCTCAGCGCTGTCAGAAAACCAACGATGGGCCAGCCCAGGCCGGCATGCAGCTCCGCCAGAATCACGCGCGCCGCTGCCCCGGCCCGAAGCCTGCGAAAGGCATGGCTTGGGCCTGCTGTCTGCACGCCCAAACCCCGCCCGTCTTCCTGCGGTCCGTCATCGCCCGCTTACACCGGCCGCCCTGTCAAAGACGAGGGCTCATCGGATCGGTGATCCGATGGGCTTGCAGGCCGTCGGCCAGAGGGATGATTTCGATCCCCGAGACGATGCCAGCGGCGTTGAACGGATCGCCTTCGGCAAAGCGGCGGGCATCTTCGGCACTGGCTGCCTCAAGGATGCCGAAATTGCCGGTCGAGGCCCCGGCCCCATCGGTCGTGGCCGACCCGATCAGCACCGAGACCAGCCCCTTGCCCCCAGATCCAACCCAATCCCGGTGGGCCGGGCGGTGGGCATCCCGGTCCGCATCCCGGCCCGGGTGGTGGACGCAGCGCATCAGGAAAAAGCCCATCACGCGTTCTCCAGCACGACCATGCCGGCGCCGGTCATCGAGGCAGGGCTGTGATAGTGCTTTTTGATCTGCTTGACCTTAGGGTTCATCGCCGCGCGCATGACCAGCCACATGATCAACTCGGCGCCCTCGGATCCGAAGGTTTCGACATAATCCTCGCGGGTCATGTTGCGATAGGGCTCGGGATCGTTGCAGATCCCGTCCAGCCAGGCCAGATCGGCCTCCTGGTTCAGGAAACCGGCGCGCTTGCCCTGCAACTGATGCGACAGGCCACCAGTGCCCATGATCACCACCCGGTCATCGCCCGGCAGGCTTTCGATCGCCTCGCGCAGGACCAGCCCCATTTCCCAGCAGCGCTGGGGCGTCGGGATCGGGTACTGGATGGTGTTCACCCAGATCGGCAGCACCTTGACCGGCCAGGCCTCGGGGCGGCCGAAGAACAGTTCCATCGGGACCTGAAGGCCGTGGTCCACTTCGATCTCACGGCAGATCAGCGGATCGAAATGATGTTCCACCAGCTTGTCGGCAAAGTGCCAGGACAGATCCACCGCGCCCTCGAAATCGGGAATGTCGCGGGGGCCCCAGCCTTCATCGACGGGCTTGTAACGATCAGCGACCCCAACGGCGAAGGTCGGCACCCGATCCAGGAAGAACGTGTTGCCATGATCGTTGAAGATCACCACCGCGATGTCGGGCTTGACCTCGCGCATCCAGGCCTTGCCGTCCTCATACCCATCGAAAAACGGTTTCCAATCGGGCGTTTGCGTCAATCCTCGATCAAAGGCCACCCCGATCGAAGGCACATGGCTGGTCCCCAGACCGCCGACAATCTTGGCCATCAGTTTTTCCCCAGCCGTTGTTTCATGAAGAGATCATAGTCCATCCCGGCCTGCGCCGCGCCGATCTGGGTGATCGGGATCGGATCAATGGCCGAGATTTTCAGAATGAAAAACAGGTTGCCCCCGAGACGCACCATTTCATGCCAGTTGCGCGACAGGACGGCAGCCTTTTCCTCGGCGTTCAGACCATAGCTGTCCAGATAGGCCTCTTCGTCGGCCTTGAAGGCCTCGCGGTTGGCGGGAATGCCAAGCGCCATGGCCATCTTGTTGATCCGATAGCCACGCAGGTTGCCAGCGCGGTCGAACAGGGGCGTGTCGGGTATCTCGGGTATCTCAGGCATTGATCCTCTCGCGGTTGCGGGTCAGCCAGCCGGTGATGGCGGCGACGGTTTCTGCGCGGCGCTCGACAGGCAGGAAATGCCCGGCACCGTCGATAACGATAAGTTCGGCATCAGGCGCCAGGGCAGCGATCTGACGATGCTGCGCTTCGGGCGACCAGCCATCCTGGGCGCCGGTCAACAACAGGATCGGCACCTTGATATCGGGCAAATAGGCCGCCGCATCGGGGCGCGCGACCAGCGCCTTGATCTGGCGCTCATGGATATCCGGGCCCATTTTCAGGACCATCTCGGTCAGATCGGCGATCAGCGCGGCATCCCCGACCCGCGCCGGATCCAGCATCGGCGGCAGCCATTCGGCGGCCAGGCCGGGCATGTCCGCATGGCCCAGGTCGATCTTTTGCTGCCGCTTGGGCGGTTCATCGGGACGGGACGGCCCGTGGCCGGTATTGGCCAGCACAAGGGCCCGCACCCGATCCGGCGCCTGATGGGCCATCTCCATCGCGACACGCCCGCCCATGGAGTGCCCCACCGGGATCAATGGACCCTCGGTTTCGGCCAGAAGGCGGGCGGCCATCTCGGGGATCGTCGCATCGCGCGTTACATCGGCGTCATGAACCGGCAAACCGGCGGCCTCGGCCAATGGGCGCCAGATGCGCGCATCCGAGACCAACCCGGGAATCAATACCAGCGTTACCAATCTATCCCCCCTCACGATGAATACATTTTATTGGCACATACCCCGAAATACGCCTATAATCAACTCATATATCCGGTACGTGTATACATTTCGACAGCGACAGGAGGGCCCTGTGCCCAAACAGAACGGGACCAGAACCCATACGATGCGCGCCCAGATCGAGCTACGCCAGCGGATTCTGAACGGCGAGCTGACCGGGGGCACCCGGGTGTATGAGGTCACCCTGGCCGAGGAATTGCAGATATCCCGCACCCCTGCGCGAGAGGCCATGGCCCGGCTGGTCGAAGAGGGGCTTCTGGAACGGGGCAGTCGGGGCGGCTTTACCGTGCGCAGCTTCAACTATGCCGATGTGGTGGACACGATCGAACTGCGTGGTGTTCTGGAGGGTACGGCCGCGCGCCTGGCCGCCGAACGCGGTGTGCCGGCCGATCTTCTGGACAGCGCGGCCACGATCCTGGATGAGATCGACGCCAGTTTCGGCCCGGCCACGGGGGATGTGGATTTCGCCGCCTATTCCGCCGCCAATGCCCGTTTTCACCAGACCCTGGCGGATATGTCAGGCAGCGCGGTGATGCAGCTGGAACTGGCGCGGATCACCCGGCTGCCCTTCGCCGCACCCTCGGCCTTTCTGCCCTTCCGGCTGCAATCGGTGGATTTCAAGCTGGAGCTGCTGGACGGCCAACGCCAGCACCGCCGTATCCTGGATGCCATCACCAACCGCGAAGGCGCCCGCGCCGAGTCCTTGGCCCGCGAACACGCCCGCGCCGCGCGGATCAATATCGGGCGCATTTTCGGGCGCGACGGCAAGATTTCCGCGAACATCCCGGCGCTGGCCCTGATCGCCCCACCAAAGGCGGCCATGCCCTCAGAATAGGCCGAAATATTCGCTCTGCTCCCATTCCGAGACGGATCGCAGATAGCGCATCCATTCCGCCCGTTTCAGGGTCGACATATAGTCGACAAAGGCCTGACCCAGCATGTCTCGGTACAGATGCCCCCCCTCGAAGGCCTCAATCGCGGCGATCAGACTGGGGGGCAGCATCTGTACCCCCGGGGCATAGGGCTGTTCCACCGGATCCGGGGCGCGCAGGCCCTGTTTCAGCCCCGACAGGCCCGAAAGGATCTGCGAGGCGAAGAACAGGTAGGGGTTGGCCGCCGGTTCCGCGACACGGTTCTCGATGCGGCTGGCAGGATCGCCGGCCAGCAACAATGCGCGCACCATGGCACCGCGGTTATCCAGCCCCCACTGGATACGGTCGGGGGCCAGCTGGAACGGTTGATAGCGCTTGTAGCCATTGACCGTCGGTGTGCTCAGCAGGCAGCTTTCGGCCGCATGGGCCAGAAGCCCCGCAATCCAGGCGCTGGCCGCCTGGGTCGGCACGCCATCGGCCTCGGGCTGGAACAGGTTGGCCCCGGTCGTCAGATCGGTCAGCGACTGGTGCAGATGCCAGCCGGATGAGGCCGTGTTCTCTACCCGAGGACGACACATGAAGGTAGCGTGCAACCCGCGCCGTGCGCACATCTCTTTCACCATGGTACGGAACATGACCATGTTGTCGGCATGCACCATGGGGCTGGCCGGCTCAAAGGTGAACTCGAACTGGCTGGGGCCCATCTCAACCTCGGTCGAGCGCACTGGCAGGCCCAGGGCGGCGGCCGCGCGGCGCAAATCATCCATCACCGGTTCCAGGCGATCATACTGGGTTTCCGACAGGTATTGCAGACCCTGGGACAACAGGCGGGTCTGCGGAGGCCGCCCCGGCATGCCGGTATCGGCGTGTTCCAGCCCTTCGGAAAGGCGCTCAAAAACGTGGAACTCAACTTCCAGCCCGACGGTCAGGGCATAGCCCGCCTCGGCCAACAGCGCCTCGGCCCGGGCCAGGATGGGGCGGGCGGCGAAGGGGATCGGATCGCCGGATTTCAGCACCGGATCGCAGAGGATCCAGGCGGATTGCGGGCTCCAGGGTAGGGTACGGAACGTGGCGGGGTCGGGCACCAGCAGCATGTCGGCGGCCCCCGCCAGCGGCCCCAGATCCCCATCGCCCCCATCCCAGATCGGAAAGACGGTGCGGTTCGAGGTATCCTTCAACAGCAGGGTCGAGGGCAGCGACAGCCCGGAACGAAAGACCGAGGCCAGCGCGCCGGCCACCACCGTCTTGCCCGCCAGGATGCCGTGGCTGTCAGCGCAGAGCACACGCACAGTTTCAACCCCGGTTTCCCCCAGCAGGTCCAGCAACTCCGCAGCCGCCGTCAGCTTCGCCTCATCCAGCAAACCCAGCCGGGCAAGCCGGCCCTCTTTCAGATCGCTCAATTGCCCGGATCCCATGGTTGGCTCAAACCGTTTCCGGCAGCTTCGCCGCCCAGGGACAGTTCTGCCGCCGCTCGGCATCGGAATTCAGATAGGCCTTTTGCGTATCCCCATCCGGCGCGATCGCATCGGTGGAAACCGGCCCGTGGATATGGTCCAGATCGGCGCCTTGCATCAGCAACGCATCCTCCTTGCCGTCCTTCAGCGCGGCAATCGCAGCACGCAGCATCCGGCGGTAGCGGATGATCGCCACATCGGATTTGCCCAGATGCTCATCCGTGCGGTCCTGGATCCGGCCCATGCTTTCCACCGCCCACTGGTCATGGACGTTGATGTCCATCCCCATGCCCGTATAGGTCATGGTGCCCTGTTCCTCGGGGTCATAGCCGTAGTTGTTGGCCTTGTTCTTCAGCGGCGCATAATCCGGCAGGCGGTGCTCCTTGAGGCGCTGTTCGCGCATCAGTTCCTTGTTTACCGGTTTATCGAAGCTGGTGAACATGGAATACCAATAGCAGGTCTCGTCATCGACGGGCACATGCCACTGGGTGATGGTCATTTCGCGGCTCATGGGGATGCAGATCGCCTCGGGGAAGATCTGGTTGGTCACCCGGACATGAACCCGGCCATCCGTCATGTGGCGCAGGGCGGTGACGCGCAGGCCGTAATCCACCTCTTCGACGGAGATCGTCGGGCGCGGGTATTCGCGTAAAAGCTGAGTCATCGGCACGTCGGTATCGGCGGCCTTGTCGCGGAACTGCTTGCCATAGCTTTCGTTGGGATCCTCATCCTGCAAAAAGCGATGCAAGAAGCTGGCATGGGCCGGGTCGATGCCCACCTCCATCGCTTGCAGCCAGTTGCATTCCCACAGGCCCTTGAAGGCGAAGACATGGGTATCGGGGGCGCGGAAGCAATCGAAATCGGGGAAGGCGGGTGCCTCGCCCGGGCCCATATAGGCGAAGATGATGCCGTTCTTTTCCACCACCGGATAGGCGCGGGCACGGATCTGTTCATGCATGCGTGAGCCCTCGGGCTCGGCCGGTTGTTCGACGCATTGGCCATTGCGGTTGAAATGCCAGCCATGGAAGGGACAACGCAGGCCGTTATCTTCCAACCGGCCAAAGCACATATCGGCCCCACGATGGGGGCAATGGCGCTGGATCAGGCCCAGTTCGCCCTGTTCATCGCGGAACAGAACCAGATCCTCACCCAACAGGCGCACCGGCACCACCGGGCGCGGGCCGGCCAGTTCATCGGACAACGCTGCGGGTTGCCAATAGCGACGCAGAACCTCGCCGGCATCGGTTCCGGCGCCCACGCGGGTCAGGCTGTCATTGAGTTGCTGGCTGATCATCTGCGGGTCCTCGTGTCTGGGTGACCGCAAGGGGCACCTGGGGAAATCCGAATGTGCGATAATCGCACATTACGTTTATTTTTCCCCCTCGCCCGCCTCTTTGCAAGGATTTTCTCACGCGTAGTGCACGGCGAAGATCGGGCTTGAGGTCTTGCCGACTGCCACTCTTCATGCGCGGGACAAGCCCGGCACGGGCGCCGCGCATCGCCGGGCCGCCCCCCGGCACGGCGCTTGGCTGCCACAGCCGCGAACCAATGAGGTCGCGCTATCACGGCAGCCATAAAGCGCACCCGATCCAGACATGGATCGCCGCACCGCGGCCCGTCGACGCGCGGCTGGCTCTGTGGCATCCACTGTCTCAACGACAGCTCTGTCCGCTGACCAAGCCGTGACCCATACCATGCCAAAGTCCGGCTGAGGTCAGAAATGCACAACGCCCCACACCAAGCAGATATTCGCGGCTTCGCCCACGAATGCCTGCTCAGGTTTCCTTGTTCTGCAGGATTTTCAGCCCAAAACCGGGGGCCACTTTTGTGAAATCCTGCTTAGCGCCCCGTCAGGAACAGCGAGATCGCCGGCACCGCCAGCAGAATCCCCAACCGGACCACATCCACCACCACGAAGGGCAAAACCCCCGCCATGATCGTCTTCAGCGGCAGGCCGCGCGCCGCGCTTTTCACCATGAACAGGTTCATCCCCACCGGCGGCGTGATCAGCCCCAGCTCCACCGTGACCACACAGATCACCCCGAACCAGACCGGATCAAACCCGTTGGCCAGGATGATCGGATAAAAAATCGGCACGGTCAGCAGGATCATCGCCAGGCTTTCCATGAAACAGCCCAGGATCACGTAGAAAACGAGGATGCCGAACAGCACCTGCCAGGGGGTAAAGCCGCTATCGGTGAAAAACGACACCAGCGCCCCGGACAGTTGCGAAACCGACAGCACAAAGCCAAACACCTCGGCCCCAATCAGGATCAGGAAGATGGCCCCCGTGGTCACCGCCGTCTCGGCGAAGGCCTCCAGCAACTCGGCCCGCGACAGCCCCCGGTAGAGCGCATAAAGCAATGCCAGCGCCGCGCCGATGCCCCCGGCCTCGGTGGGGGTGAAAAGGCTGCCATACAGCCCCCCCATGACCAGCCCGAACAGCACCAGCGAGGGGGCAAAGAGGCGCAGGGTTTCAAACCGGCGGGGGCGAGGATCCTCAACCGGGGCGATGTCATCACCGGCAGGAACCCAAACCCGCGACATGACCAGGATCGCCACCAGATACAGCAGATAGGCCAGCACCCCCGGCCCGATCCCGGCCAGGAACATGGTGCCCACGGATTGCTCGGTGATCAACCCATAGAGCATCAGGGCAATGGAGGGCGGGATCAGGATACCCAGGGTTCCCCCCGCAGCCAGGGATCCGGCTGACAGACGCGGATCATAGCCATGGGCCTGCATCTCGGGATAGGCAACGCGGGTCATGGTCGACGCCGTGGCCAGCGATGATCCCGACACGGTGGAAAACACCGCACTGGCCGTCACACCGGCCGCCGCCAGCCCGCCACCCCAGCCACGCGTCAGGCGCAGCGAGCCACGGAACAGTTCCGCCGCCACGCCGGAGCGCGAGACCAGATTGCCCATCAGCAGGAACAGCGGGATCAGGGTGAAGGAATAGTTGGTGACGGTCTCGATCGTGGCCGTCTGCAACACCCCCAACGCCGGCGCCGTGCCGACGATCATCGCAAAGCCGCCAAAGCCCACCAGGATCATCGCCAGCCCGATCGGACAGCCCAGGATCACCGCGACGAACAGCACCGCGACCGATCCATACCCCACAGTCAGCGGCGCGATCATGACAGCTCTCCATGCCCGCCGGTGGAGAACACGGCCTCGCGCAGACAGATCAGCGCCAGCAGCAGACACTCCAGGGTGAACGCCCCGGTGATCCACGACATGGGCAGACGGAGATCCTGGCTCTGTTCGCCGCGGGCAGCCAGCGCCAGGGTCTCATGGGCCAGCAGCCAGACCAGCACCAGCGCCAGGACCAGAACCACCGCATACCACAGCCGGGCAAGCCCCGTTCTCAGCGGGGCCGGCAGGCGTTCCGTGAACAGATCGACGCTGATCATCCCCGAGGGCATCGCCGCCCCCAGCGCCGCCAGGACGATCAGACCCAACACATAGCTGGCCTGTTCAATCGCACCGGGGATCATCAGGTTGATCTCGGCGCCGGACAGATCAAAGACGATCCGCGCGGCAACGTTGAAGGCCACGACGGCCAGCAGATAGGCGATGGCGGCCATGGCCAAGGCACGGGCGGCGGCCTCGGCCCCGTCGCCCAGAAGGCGGATCAATCTATGCATGACAAGCTTCCGGAGAAATGGGATTGGGCGGGCCCGGTGCCCGCCCGTCTGTCGGCAGCGCTCAGCCCAGGTCGGCCGCGCACTCCGACACATAGCCCTTCAGGGCCTCATAGGTCTGGGTGCCGGGCAGGCCCTGGGCGTCCAGGTCCTGCAAGTAGGCATCCACGGCCTTCTGCGCCGCAGCCTGCCAGCGGGCGTGTTCTTCCTCCGTCAACTCAATGACATCCGAAGTTTCGCGCAGCCCCGCCAGAACCTTGGCCCCGGCTTCGTCATAGCCGCGCCCGGCGATCACGGCCCATTTCATGCCACTGTTCGCATCCACGGCCGCCTTCACTTCAGGTGGCAGGCGATCATACTTGGCCTTGTTCATCGTTGACACGAAGGCCAGCGAATAGAAACCGAACACCGTGTGATGGCCGGTCAGCTCATCCAGGCGGAAGCTTTCCACGCTTTCCCAGGGCAGCATGTAGCCATCAATCGCCCCGCGTTGCAGGGATTCATAGGTGTTGGGCGCCGGCATGCCCACCGGCTCGGCGCCCAGTTCCTCCAGCAGGGAGCCGACGAACTGGGTGGGGCGGCGCAGCTTCAGCCCCTTGAGGTCATCCATCGTGTGCACAGCTTTCGATCCGGTGTGCAGATGCCCCGGATCATGGGTGTGGACGAACAGCACATGGGTGTCTTCGTATTCCGCATCCAACGCCCCGGAATCGTAAAGCTTCTGGAAGGCGCAGGACCCGACCGCGCCGCTGTCGTACAGCCCCGGCAACTCAACGATCTGGCTGAGCGGGAAACGACCGGCGGTATAGCCCTGAACGGTCCAGGCGATATCGGCAATCCCGTTCGCGGCGTTATCATACCCGGCCGCGGCCTTGCCCAGGGTCTGGGCGGGGAAAATCGTGACATCGGCAGCACCGCCGGCAGCCTCGTTCACGGCCGCGGCCCAATCTTCAAAGATCACCTGATTCTGCCAGCTGTTGGCCGACATGAAATGCGCATAGCGAAGCGTTTCCGCAGCGCCGGCCGGCAGGGCCAGCGTGGCCGCCAGGCCAAGGATCGCGATTGCTGAGGTCTTCATGGACGGGGTTCCTCTCTGCTTTCCGTGCGAGCCTTCCTGACCCGCTTGCGAAATATGATACGGCTGGTTCGATAATCGCACAACATCTCGATTATTTATCGTTGACAAGTTTTCCGCATGCTTCACCCTTGGCCCGTGTTGAAGTGTTGAATATTACAGCGCCCTGGACCCACGGCGCGCCCAATTCTCAGGCACCCATTTGTTAACGGAAAGGGCGTGGCATTGGAAACCGAGATCCCAGCCAAAAGCCTCTCGCTCACCTTCATCAAGGGCATGACTGTGCTCAAGGCCTTTGATGACACCCAATCCCCGCTCAGCCTGGCCGACATCGCACGACGCACCGGGATCGAACGGGCCGTGGTGCGGCGACTGGTGCTGACGCTGGTCCATCTGGGCTATGTGCGCAAGGACGGCACGCGCTATGCCCTGACACCACGCATCCTGGTGCTGGCCGGCAGCTTTCTGCAAAGCAATCAGTTCGGCCGCGCCATCCAGCCCCTGATCGAGATGTGCGCCCATGAACTGGGCGTCAGCGTCGGCATGGCCATGCTCGACGATGACAGCGCCGTCTATGTCGCCCAATCCGCCCAGCACAGCGCACGCTACACCTATGGGTTCACTCTGGGCAGCCGCCTGCCGCTGCTGCAAACCAGCATGGGGCGCATGCTGCTGGCCTGGGGCGATCCGGTCTGGGCGGGATCCGTCATCGCCAGCGCGCCCCTTGTCCAGCACACTGCGGCCAGCATCATCGACCGGGCCAGCATCGCCTGCACCATCCAGGAGGCCCGCCAAGCCGGGGCCTGTATCGTCACCGATGAATTCGAGGCCGGCGCCGTCGGCATCACCGTTCCGATCGGGGCCATGGGCGCGGGCAAGGCAGCCTTGGGCATCGCCGAGCCCCAAACTGACCTGCCCACAGACCGGCATCAGGCGGTGATCGACGTGCTGCGCCGCTATGCTGGCCGCATCACCCCCGTGCTCGGCTAGGGACGACACCACAGCAACGCGATTCCCTGCCCCTGCGTCAGACGCGCCCCCGGGCCCCTATCCACAGCCGCACGGTCGGTAACGCATGCCTCACGGCCCCGTGAAATGAAATTCCAAGGCACGAAAAAACATCGGATTTTTGTCTCCGTAAAATTGACGACCGCCAAGAAACGCATGACGTGGGGTCAGAGATCGGAAACATTCCTTGAGATGCCATTAACAATTCATTAAAACGCATTCCCGGCAGCGGCGAAATTTTTAAAACCGCGCCAAACTCAGGGCAATTGCCGCCATTAAGGTTAAATGACGGAAAAGCCCGAAAAAGGGAAGGCAACCGCCCATGACAGAATGCAGACTGACGTAATCACACCCCGGGGATGGGTTTTCATCTTTTTCTCCGGACCCTGTCATGAGGGGCTTTACCCCAGGCCGCCTTTTACCACGTTGTCATTGTCACGAGTAAGGTCGATGCACCGCGCAGGACAGAAAGGACCCACAAGTCACGAGTAAACCACGATTTTTCCGTCTCCACACAGGCTGGACATTAATCGTAAACAGAACATTTTCTTTTCTGAGACCGACAAATCCGGCAGAATGGGAAACAGTTCAACCCGTATAAAAGTAAAGGTGTGATCCGTAAAACCCTCGCGGTGCTCGATTTAACCCTTGCCCAAGGCAAGCATTTCTCTCCCGCACTGGCGAATACAATTCCAGAATTTGGAAAAATACTTTTCCGAAATATGGAATTGCGGCCACAAAACAGACATGGACAAAGGCGTTCTTGATATCGGCTTTGGGAAACACTGGCGGAACCGGTGTCCGGCGCTTTCCCACCAGCCCGGCCCCTCGGATCCGCTGACCGGCCCGGCGAGGCCCCGGCATGTCTCTATCGCGCATCTGTTGCGCTCGGCTGCGGCCATTGTCGTACTGGCCCTGCCAGCCCAAGCCGCCACGCTGCCAGCTGAAGACACCAGACCCGCCACTGCTGTTTTTCCGAATTCCGAGGCAAAATGGTGGCCACGTGCCGATTTCATGGGCGGGCCCTGTATTCTGGACGGCGATCTCGAAAAGGCCTTTTCCAAGGGCAGCCGTCTGCCCCGCACCTGCATCGAACGGCCCTGCGAGGATCTGCTGACCCTCAAGCGCATGGACCGCGAGGTGTTCGGCCGCGCGCCCGAGGAGGCCGAGGTCAAACGCTATAACAGCGCCTGGGTCTATCGCTGCATGGTCGAAAACCATGACGAAGACTGGGGTCCGCTGCAATTCTATGAATTGTTCGCCAATGCGTTGGGACCAGTCAAACAGATGGTCGCCACCAATCACTGGCCTGAGCCCGGCACGACCCTGCCCTACACACAGGATGGCAGCACGACATGGACCGGCGGCTGGACCCCGTTCAACTGGGGCGGCGGTGGCGGTGGCGGTGGCGGTGGCTCATCCCCCCCGCGCCCCAAAGGGGGCAAGCCGGGTGGTGGCCATCCCCCGCCGCACAAACTGCCCCCGGAAGAGATTGATCCGCCAATTGCCAACCCTCTGCCGCCGCTCCCCCCCGGACCGGATCGGCCAATAACACCGCCGAGCCCACCGTTGGCCCAGGTTCCGTTGCCCGCAACCGGAATGCTGTTGGGCGGTGCGCTTGTCGCCGGGCTTGCCCTTCACCGGCGACGCCGCCGGGCAACGGACGGCTGAACCCGTGGGATCAGCCGATCAGCACCCCCAACAGCAGGAACAGCCCTGCTGACAACAGCGCCGAGGCCGGCACCGTGATCACCCAGGCGGCAACGATCGTCATGAAATGCGACCGCCGCACCAGCTTGCGGCGGCGCCGTTCCTCGGTCGCCAGGCGTTTCCCCGGGGCGCGGGCCTCACTGATCCGGCGGGCCCGGCGTTCCATGAACCATTCCCGATACAACCCGACCCCAAAGATCCCGCCAACAGCGATATGGGTCGAGCTGACCGGCAGCCCCAGCCAGGACGCCAGAATGACCGTGACCGCCGCCGACAGCGACACGCAATAGGCCCGCATCGGATTAAGCTTGGTGATCTGGCTGCCCACCATGCGGATCAGGCGCGGCCCGAACAGCACCAGACCAAAGGAAATCCCGAAGGCCCCGATCAACATCACCCAAAGCGGCAGGGACACCTTGCCGGCGATATCCCCGGTCTGCTGAACATGGACGATAGCCGCCAACGGCCCGACCGCATTGGCGACGTCATTGGCCCCATGGGCAAAGGACAAAAGCGCAGCGGACAGCACCAGGGGCAGGGCAAACAACCGCTTCAGCGATCGGTTGCGGTTTTCCAACCCGGCCGATTGCCGGCGGATCAACGGCACCGCCAGAAGATAGCTGACCGCCCCCGCGCCGGCCCCGATCAACAAGGCCAGTCCAATACCGATATCCGCAATCCGACTGAACCCTTTCAGCGCCAGATAAGCCCCGAACGCCCCGGCCATCAGACCGATCAGCACCGGGGTCCAGACACGGGCCGCCGCGATCTTGTCCTCGCAATAAATGATCCGCCACTTGATGAAGGCCAGCATCACCGCCGCGATCCCGCCTCCGATCAGCGGCGAGACCACCCAACTGGCCGCTATGGCCGCCATCGTTGGCCAGTTTACCGCCGTCATCCCGGCCGCAGCCACGCCCGCACCAAGGACACCGCCCACCACAGCATGGGTGGTCGACACCGGTGCCGACATCCAGGTGGCGATATTCACCCAGATCGCCGCTGATAACAGCGCCGACATCATCGCCGTGACAAACACCGATCGCGTGGCCACGCTGGCCGGGTCGATGATACTTTTCGAAATCGTCGAAACCACATCCCCCCCGGCGATCAGCGCCCCAGCGCTTTCGCAAACGGCAGCGATGGCGATGGCCCCGACCATGGGCAGCGCCTGGGCACCGACAGCCGGCCCCATGTTGTTGGCCACATCATTGGCCCCGATATTCAGCGCCATATAGGCCCCGAACGCCGCCGCCACGACAATAAAGACCGTGCCCGACGACTGGCCCGCGATCAACAGCGCCGCCAGCCCGGCCAGCACGATGAAACACAGCGAGATCCCCACCCCGACCAAGGGCCGGGAAATGTGCATCGTCGCATATTCCAGCCGCGACACACGCTTGAGATCGCGATCCAGCGTGCGCCACTGGTTGGCATCCTCGGCGCGCTGTGGGGTCAGGCCCAGGGCCGGATCGGGCCGCGGCGTCATGTCGGTCATGCGACAACCTCTTGTGGCAGGTTCCGAAGCAACGCCTTGAGATCGGGTTCATCGACCGCATCGGCGGCCTCATCGGGGCGCATCCAGCGGCGTTCGCGCTGACCGGCCTCGGGATAGTCATCCTCCAGCGCGGCCACCTTGATCGCATAGACATCGACATCGGTCCGGACAGGCACCCCCCCGGCCAGCCGCTTGTCATAGCGATAGCGGCCAATGGGCACCGGCCGCACCCCGGGCGCACGGACACCGCCCTCTTCCCAGGCTTCCTGCAAGGCCACACTGGCCGCATCGAAGCCCCGCTTGGGCCAGCCCTTGGGCAGGATCCAGCGCCGGGTATCATGCGAGGTCAGGACCAGAATCCGGGGGCCATCCTTCGTCTTGCGATAGCACAGCGCCGCAACCTGAAAATGGGTCGGCCGACCCAGCAATGGGCGAATCATGTTCTCCCAAATCAACCGTATCATAATCGCATCCATCCCCTTGAACGGCCGCCGTTTGCATCGGCGCACCGCAAAAATCAACCTTAAGGCGAGCAGGCAGATCTTCGGCACCGGGGGCCACCCCGGACGGTCCAACGGCGCAGTGGGCGTGATTTCAACCAAATGTCAAGGGAGCCATAGGCCAAAATCCATCCCGGGACGGCAGCCGGCCCCGGATCCGCCCCTCCCATGGCCCGGATCCTCCCACTTCCGCGATCAGACTGCAGGTGACCCAGGGTTTCGATCACGAAAGCTTGACATATGCGGCATCCTGTCGGCTAATGCCTCAAGATCAACGAGAAGGCCAATGCTCCAAGTCATCCCACATTGCCCCCCGCGCCACGACGCCGGGCGCCGCCCGGTTTGACCTTGGACCCCCGTCTTGATCGGGCCTGTGGGACGCTGCTGGGCCTGGCCTTGGGCGATGCGCTGGGGATGCCCTCGCAAACCCTGCCCCGGGCCGAGATCACCGCGCGCTATGGCCGGATCACCGGCTTGATCGACCCGTTTGATGGGCATCCCGTGTCACACGGGTTGATCGCGGGCCAGGTCACCGATGACACCGAACAAAGCTTTCTTCTTGCCAAGCGCCTGCTGGCCGATCCGCCGCATTTCGATGAACCCGCCTGGGCCCGCGACCTGCTAGACTGGGAGGCCGATATCCGCGCCCGCGGGGTGCGCGACCTGCTGGGCCCTTCGACCAAGGCGGCGCTGGATGCCTTGCTGGCCGGGGTGCCGGCGACGGAAACCGGACGGGCCGGCACGACCAATGGCGCAGCCATGCGGATTGCGCCGGTGGGCATCGCCACACCGCCCCGCATACCCCACCTGATCGATCGGGTCCTGCTGACCTGCCGTGTTACCCACAACACGGCCGAGGCCATCGCCGGGGCAAGTGCCGTCGCCATGGTGATCAGCCGCGGCATCGACGGGGCCAGCTTTGACGACGCGCTGGACGACGCGCTGGATGCCGCCCGCGCCGGCCAGCGCCAAGGCCATCCCGTCGGGGCGCCCGACATGGCCGGGCGTATCGCCCGAGCGCTGGATCTGGCTGCTGCCGGCGACGAGGCGGCCATCGCCACGCAGGTCGGCACCTCTGTCGCATCGCACCACGCGGTGCCGGCGGCCTTTGCCGTCTTGCGGCTGGCCAATGGGGACATATGGCGGGCCGGGCTGATCGCGGCCAATATCGGCGACGACACCGACACGATCGGCGCCATTGCCGGGGCCATGGCCGGGGCCTGCGGCGGAACAGCCCCCCTGCCGGCCCCGGCCGTGGCCCGGCTGCGCAAGGTCAATGATCTGCCCATCGAGGACACGGCCCAGGCGCTGTTGGCCCTGCGCGACACGGGGCACACTGCGGGGCAGACGACATGAGCGCGCTATTGCAAATGACCAGCCCGGTGATTGATCTTCTCTATGAGGTCCGCGCCCTGCCCCTTTCAGGTCAGGAGGCGGTGGTGACTGGGTTTGCCATGGCGCCCGGCGGGGGCTTTAACGCCATGATCGCCGCCCGGCGCGCCGGGATGGCGGCGGTCTGTGGCGGCACCCTGGGCACCGGTCCGTTCGCCCGGATGGTTGCGACGGCACTGGATGCCCAGGGGATCCCCAGCGCGCAACCGTCCTTGCCGGATCGTGACGCCGGCTGTTGCACCGTGCTGATCGAACCCTCGGGCGAGCGCAGCTTTGTCCATGCCGATGGCGCCGAAGGGGTGATGCGCCCCGAGACCCTGGCCGCCATCGACCTGACCGGGATCGGCTGGGTCCTGATCTCGGGCTACAGCCTGCGCGATCCGGCCACGGCCAACGCACTGGGCAACTGGGTCACCGGCACACCTGCCTTGCCCCCGCTGGTCTTTGATCCCTCGCCACTGGTGGCGGAACTGAGCCCCGAAGCCCTGGCCCCGATCATGGCCCGCACCGCCTGGATCAGCGCAAATGCCCAGGAGGCCACGGTGCTGACCGGTCTGGCCGATCCCACAGCCGCTGCCCGGGCGCTGGCCCGGGGCCGTCAGGGCGCTGTCGTTCGCGACGGGGCGGCGGGCTGCATCCTGGCCACAGGCGATCTCTGCCAACAGATCCCGCCCCACAAGGTCCAGCCCATCGACACGAATGGCGCCGGCGATACCCATATCGGCAGCTTCATCGCCCGGCTTGATGCCACCGGCGATGCCCTGCACGCTGCGCATTACGCCAATATCGCCGCCGCCCTGTCCACCACCCGCAAGGGCCCGGCCACCGCCCCGCAGCGCCCCGAGGTTGAGACGCTGATGACATCCCGGCCCGCACAGACCCACGCCAGAATGGAGACACACCCATGAAATCCGCCTTGCTTCTGATCCCCTGCCTTGCCCTCGCCGCCGGCGGGGCCATGGCCGATGACATCCGGGTGCTGAACTGGCAAGGCTACGGCACCGATATCGACTGGTCGGTCAAGGCCTTTGCCGAGGCCACAGGCCACAAGGTCATCCATGAATATTTCAACTCCGAGCAGGAGATGCTGACCAAGCTGCGCACCAATCCCGGTGCCTATGACGTGGTGATGATCAACGTCGCCTTCAGCCCTCAGGCCCAGGCCGAAGGGCTGATCGCCCCCGTTGATACCAGCCAGATCCCCCATTACGGCGGGATTACGGCCAACTTCACCGAAACCCCCAGCCTGAATGCCGATGGGCAGGTTTATGGCGTGCCCTGGAGCTGGGGGCTGACCTCCTTTGCCGTCAGCACCCAGGCCTTCCCGACGCCACCGGACACGCTGCAGGTGTTCTGGGATCCCGAGCACAAGGGCCGGGTATCCATCCGCGATGATGCGGTTGAGGCCGTCCAGTTCGGCGCCCTCGCCAGCGGCCAGAACATCAACGACATCACCGACATGACGGCGGTGAAGGACAAGCTGACGGCCCTGATGCCACAGATCCGCACCTTCTGGAGCTCGGAAAACGACTGGAACCAGTACATGGCGGCGGGGGAATTCGACCTGGCCACCTATTGGTCCGGCTCAGCCAGCCGATCCGCGGAACTGGGCCTGCCCATCGCCTTCGTCGTACCCCAGGAAGGGGCGATCGGCTGGCTGGACAGCCTGTCGATCCCGGCCAGTTCCACCCACAAGGCCGCTGCCGCCCAGTTCATCAACTGGATGATCGACCCGGATTTCTACGTGAAATGGGCCGAGGATGGCGCCCCCGCATCCGCCAATGGCCAGGCCGCCGCCGCCCTGCCGGATGGGGCCTTCAACAAGCGCGTGCTGGGCGATCCGCAGGTTGTGGCCCGGGTTCAGTTCCAGGCCCCGATCACCGATGAACAACGGGGCAGCTACCTAAAACTGTGGCAGGATCTGAAGGCCGCCCAGTAACCCCGGAGATCGCCATGGCCCAGCCCGAGACACGCCGCCTGATCACCCTGCTCAGCCCCGCCTATCTGTGGCTGACGCTGGCGGTGTTTCTGCCGCTCTCGGCCATGGTGTTCTTCTCCTTCGTCTCGGAGGTGCCCTTTGGCGGGGCCGAATGGCACGTCACCCTGGCCAATTACCGCGCCTTTTTCGAGACCGGCACCTATGCCAGCCTGCTGTGGAAATCGCTGAAACTGGCCTTCGCCGTCACCCTGGTCTGCGTGATCATCGGGTTTCCCTGCGCCCTGGTACTGGCCAAGCAGATCCAGGGCCGCGCGCAGGGTGCCTTGTTTTTGCTGGTGATCCTGCCGTTCTGGTCAAACTCGCTGGTGCGGATATTTTCCTGGGCGATCGTACTGCGCGGCAATGGCGTGCTGGAACGCGGGCTTGAGATGATCCTGCCCTTTGATGTCAGCCTGAACCTGATGTTCACTACCCCAGCGGTGGTCATCGGGCTGGTGCATTCCTACCTGCCCTATGTGATCCTGACGACCTATCTGGCGCTGCAGGCGGTCGATGACACGCTGATCGACGCGGCCCGTTCCATGGGGGCGGGGCCGCTGACCATCCTGTGGCGGATCCTGTTGCCGCTGTCGCTGCCGGGGCTGCTGGCCGGTGCGGTGCTGATTTTCGTGCCCGTGGTCGGATCCTTCATGGAGCCGCGCATTTTGGGCGGACGCATGGGCACCTATTTCGGCACCGTGATCGAGGATCAGTTCGTTGCCGTCTTCAACTGGCCTCTGGGGGCCGCCCTGTCCTTCATCCTGCTGGCCGTGGTGCTGATCATCCTGGGCCTGGCCAGCCCTGTCCTGCGGAGGGCACGGCTATGACCCCCAGGGCCCTGCGGCTCGCCGGCCATATCTGGCTGGGGCTGATCCTGATTTTCCTCTATGCTCCGATCTTGGTGATGGCGGCCATGTCGTTCAATGCCTCGCCCTTTTACCAGCTGCCCTTCGAGTTCTCGACCCAATGGTACGGGAAACTGGCGGGCAATGGCGCGATTACCGAAGCCGCCCTGCGATCCCTGGCCATCGCCTGCGCCACGACGGTGATCGCTACCACTCTGGGCACCGCCGCGTCTCTGGCCCTGTTTCGCTATGATTTTCCCGGCAAACGGGTGTTTCAGGTGCTGCTTTTTCCGCCCATCGCCATTCCGTGGCTGATCACCGGCACCGCCATGCTGATCTTCTTTTTCGGCATCGGCATCGGGCGCGGCACCCCGGCGGTGCTGATCGGTCATGTGGCGCTGGCCCTGCCCTATGTCATCGTCGTGGTCAGCGCGCGGCTGGCGACCTTCGACATCACGCTGGAGGATGCCGCCCGTTCCATGGGCGCCGGGCCGTGGACGGTCACCCGCCGCGTGACCCTGCCCTGGATCCTGCCGGGGATCGTGGCCGGGGCGCTGTTCGCCTTTGCCGTCAGCTTCGATCAGTTCGTCGTCTCCTACTTCCTGTCGGAACCTGGCGACAGCACCCTGCCGGTGCTGATCTACACGGCGATCCGCAAGGGCTTTACCCCGGAAATCAACGCGGTCTCGACCCTGATCATCGCCGTGTCCATGGCGGTCATGCTGATCGCCGCCCGGTTCGCCAATTTCGGAGGAGATCGCTGATGGCCGAGGTATCCGTGGCCGGCGTCACCAAGCGCTTCGGTACAATGACCGCGCTGAACGATGTGTCCATCGACTTTGACGATGGCGGGTTCTTCGCCCTGCTCGGGCCATCCGGCAGCGGCAAGACCACCCTTTTGCGCACCATTGCCGGCTTCATCTTTCCCGACAGTGGCACGATCCGCATCGGCGGCACCCCGGTGGAGCGGGTCCCGGTGGAAAAGCGCGATATCGGCATGATGTTCCAAAACTATGCGCTGTTTCCGAACATGAGCATCGCGGACAATATCGGGTTCGGCCTGCGGGTACGCAAGCTGCCCCGGGCCGAGGAACGCCGCCGGGTTGGCGAAGCGCTGGACCTGGTGCAACTGACCGGGCTGGAAACGCGCCGGCCCCACCAACTGTCCGGCGGACAACGCCAGCGGGTCGCCCTGGCACGGGCCATCGTCACCCGGCCGCGTGTGCTGTTGCTGGATGAACCGCTTTCAGCGCTGGACAAGGCCCTGCGGGTGGACATGCAGACGGAACTGAAGCGCATCCAGCGCGAGATCGGCATCACCACGATTTTCGTCACCCATGACCAGGAAGAGGCCCTGACCCTGGCCGACCAGATCGGCATCCTGCGCGACGGGCGGATGGTGCAATCCGGCCCCCCGCGTCAGGTCTATACCCAGCCGGTCGATGCCTTCACCGCCGGGTTTCTGGGCGAGGCGAACCTGCTGCCCGAGGCCCTGCGCGCCACCCTTGGCCTGCCGCCGGGCACCTACGCGGTGCGCCCCGAGGCACTGACCGTAACCGCAACCCCGCCCGACACGCCCCTGCGCCTTGAGGGCCGACTGGCCGAACGTATCTTCGCTGGCGCCATGGCCACCTGCCTCATTGATCTGCCCGGCGCGCGCTGGAAGGCAATGGGCCGGGACCGCGACCTGCCAGCCCTGGATCAGGGACCGGTCTGGCTAAGCTGGGATCAGGGCGATCTGATGCGGATTGGCGAGGGGGACTGAGCCAATTTGATGATCAAATTGGCTTCCGTCATCTATACCAACGGCCCTAAGGATTGACGCGTTCGCAATCGTCGGCTTTGCGGGCGAAGCGGCCGTTACCACCAGCAGACCAAGCCGCGCCAGCGCCGGACCGGGTGCTGGCGCACCCAACCCGCCCGCTCCGCGATTTATGGCAGCCGTGGTAGCGCGACCTCAGAGCGGTGCGCTTACATCAGCCAAAGCGCCAGACCGGTGGGCCGCCCCAGTGATGGCGCGGCGCCCGTTCCGGGCTTGTTCCGCGCCGAGAGGGAGCAACGTTCAACAAGGCCTCAAAGCGGTCACTTTCCAAGGCCATTGATATCAGGTGCGCGCATGCGGCGGCCTTCGGCCTTGTTCCGCGCATAAATTGATCAACCCTCAGGCACGGGGCCGGTTCGGCGGGATCAACGCCTCGGGATCCCCCAACGCCAGCCTGCGCAAGAAGTTCGACTTGATCAGATCATGGGGGAATCCCAACCGTGGGGCCGTGGCCGCATCCAGCGCCGCTGCCAGATCCGCATCCAGAACAGGCCCGTCCAGCGCAGCCAGATTCTCGGCCAACTGGCCGGCCCGGCGCGCACCAAGGATCGGGATCGCGGCCATCCGGGTCGGGTGCCGCATCAGCCAGGCCAGGGCCAACGCCCGGGGCGACATCCCGGCCTCTGCCGCCAGCGTAGCCACCCGATCCGCTGCCGCGCGCAACGGCCCGGGCACCTTGTCTGCCGGGCGCCGCTGGGGATCGCCCCCCGCCGCCAACGCCCCGGCGGCCAAGGGCCCCCAGCACACCGCCGACAGGCCAAGGGCCTCGGCCATGGGCAGAAGATCCCGCTCGGCGTCGCGGGCGGCCAGACTGTACTCGATCTGCACCGCCGCCGGCACCGCCCAGCCGCGCATCTCGGCCATGGTCACCGCCCGTGAAACGATCCAGGCCGGCGTATCCGAGAACCCCACATAGCGGATCTTGCCTGCTGCGATCAGCGCCTCAAAGCCCCGCAGGATCTCGGCCAGGGGTGTCGTGCCATCCCAATAGTGCAACCACAGAAGATCAATGTAATCTGTCCCAAGCTGCCGCAAGCTGCACTCGACCGAGCGGATCATCGCAGCCGCACTATTGCCCCCGGCCAGGATGTGGCGATCATTGCTGGCAGTGAACTTGGTACCGATGACAAAGCGATCACGATCGCCCTTGATGAAGTCACCAACGATGCATTCCGCCGCACCACCGGCATAGCTGGGGGCCGTATCAAGGAACACGCCACCAGCCTCGGCAAAAGCGCCCAGAATGGCGCGGGCCTCGGCCTCATCCGCGCCCCAACCCTTGGTTTCGCCAAAGGTCATGGTCCCCAGCGCCACCTCGGAGACCCGCAGCCCCGATCCACCCAACAGACGATAGCGCATCCGATCAGCCCCGCCACTCGGCCAGCGGAATACCCCGCCGGGCACAGTCAACAATCACCCGGCTGGGCCGCCAGACCAGCGGATCCTCCCGGGCCAACTCCTCCAGCACAGCCAGCACATGCGCCGCCCCCAGAGTGTCGGCATAGTGCATCAGCCCCCCCCGCCAGCGCGGAAAGCCGTAGCCATGCACCGTCACCAGATCAATATCGGCAGCCTTCTCGGCAATGCCCTCAGCCAGGATCTCGGCGGCCTCATTGATCATCGCATGGGTTAACCGGCGGCGGATCTCATCGGCGCTGAACTCACCCCGGGTGACCTTGGCGAAATGGGCCTCTTCGCGGATCAGATCCTCAACCAGCGGATCGACCACCTTGCCGCCCCCGCCGGGATAACGATACCACCCAACACTGACCTTGCGGCCAAGCCGGCCCTCATTCACCATCCGATCGGCAATGGGCACATAGCGCCGCGCCGGATCACGGGTGGCATCCTGACGACGGCGATTGGCATGGGCAATGTCCAGACCAGACAGATCCTGCGCCTCATAAGGGCCCATGGGATAGCCGAAATCGACCATCGCTTCATCCAGTTCCCACGGATTTGTCCCGTCCATCAGCAGGGTATCGGCCGCCTCGCGATAGCGGGCCAGAATGCGGTTGCCGATGAACCCGTCACACACACCGGCCAGAACCGGGATCTTGCGCAACCGCTTGGCCAGGGCAAAGCCGGTGGCCAGGGCCGCCTCGGAACTGGCCTTGCCGCGCACGATCTCCAGCAACTTCATGATATGGGCCGGGGCAAAGAAATGCAGGCCCAATACCCGAGATGGATCGGCGACACTGGCGGCGATCTCATCAATATCCAGATAAGAGGTGTTGGTCGCCAAGGGCGCGCCAGGGCGCAACGCCGCCTCCAGCTTGGCAAAGATCTCTTTCTTTACCTCCATGGATTCAAAGGCCGCCTCGATCGCCAGATCGGCATCCCCGGCCCGGGCATAATCCGCCGTGGCCGCGAAGCGGGCGCGCCGATCACTGGCACCACCCGCGTCAATCAACCCACGCTTGAGGCTGGCCTCAACGATCTTGTCGACATTCGCCAGCGCACGTTCCACCCCGGCAGCATCGGTTTCCAGCAGCGTCACCTTCAGCCCGGCATTCAGCAGCGCATAGGCAATGCCCGCCCCCATGGTCCCACCGCCAACCACCGCCACATGATCCACCGGGCCAGGTTTGGCCGTGATCCAATCCGGCGCCCGCGCAGCGCGATCGGCAAAAAACATATGCCGCAAGGCCCGCGCCTGGCCCCCACTGCGCAACCGCAGGAATTCGGCCCGCTCAGCCGCCATCCCCTCGGCCAGGGACAAAACCTGCGCCTTCTCGATCAAGTCAATGGCAGCAAGCGGCGCCTCCTGCCCGCGCATCCGCTTCCCGGCTGTCTTGCGCGCGGCAGCGAACACCTCGGGATCCGCCGCCCCGGTGTTCAACTCGCCCACCGGCACAGCCATGCCCAGCCACTCGCCATTCACCATCTCGGCATAAGCAACGGGATCGTCATCCACCTCTTGCACCAGACCGATCTCTTTGGCCTTCGCGCCACTGATCGGCTTGCCCGTCGCGATCATCTCAAGCGCACGCTCCAAACCAATCAACCGGGGCAACCGCTGGGTGCCGCTGGCACCGGGGATCACACCCAGCGTGACCTCGGGCAAGCCGATCACCGCATCGGCGCGGGCAATCCGATAACGGCAGGCCAGCACCAGCTCCGCACCGCCACCCAACGCGGCCCCATGGATCGCGGCGATCCAGGGCACGGTGCTGCCCTCGATCCGGTTCACCACGTCGGGCAAATGCGGTTCAATCGGGGCGCTGTCGAATTCGCGGGCATCGGCCCCGGCGGCAAAGCCCCGGCCCTTTCCGGACAGGATCACCCGCTCCAGCCCCTCCGCCTCGGCCCAGGCCACCGCGTCCATCAGGCCCTGACGCATCTCCAGCCCGATCGCGTTGACCGGCGGGCTGTCCAGTTCGACATAGCCGTAATTCCCTGCCCGGCGCCGTGTAACTGCCATGTTTTCCTCCGATTTCCCGCCACGGGATGCGGCGTCGATATCATGTTGCAAGCCCCCGGCACAGCGTCGGGGCCCTTTCAGGTGGTCAGGAACCCCTTGTCGCGGACCAGCGCCAACAGATCGGCAAGCGCGCTGTCCGCCGAACGGTTCGATGTATCAAGCTCGGCCAGGGCCCTGCCATACAGCGCCTCGCGGCTGCGCAAGATCGAGCGCAACTGTTCCATCGCCTCGGGATTGCCCGCCATCGGGCGCGTGTCGCCCTGGGCCCGGACCCGGGCCATGTGTTCATCCGGACTGGCCTTCAGCCAGATGGTGTGGAAATGCGCCAGAAGGGTGTTGTAGGTATCCGGTTCGGCAACAATTCCCCCCGCCGCAGCCAGGATCACTGTATCATGGGTGGCGATGATCCGTTCCAGGGCCAGCGCCTCAAGCCGGCGATAACCCTCCTGGCCGTAAAGGGCGAGGATCTCGTTCACCGGCATGCCGGAATGTTCCTCGATCTCGCGGTTGAGTTCCAGAAACGGCACCTGCAACGCGCTGCCCGCCATGATCCCGAGGGTCGATTTCCCCGCCCCGCGCAGCCCGATCAGACACACCCGGTGGGCGCGCAGCTTTTCCGGCGGCATGGGATTGAGCACCTCAAGCACCTGCTTGCGCACGCCCGCCGGCGCGCTGCGGTACAGATCGGCCACGCGCAGGGCCTCGGATGTCCAGGGATCGTCTTCTCCGACCAGCCATTCGATGCGGTGATCCAGCGCCAGCGCCACCTTCTTGAGCAACCCGATCGAGATATTGCCCTCGCCGGCCTCCAACTGGGCCAGATAGCGCGGAGACACGCCCGAAATCTCGGAAATCACCCGGCGCGGCAGACCCTTCAGTTCCCGTGCCTTGCGCACCCGTTCGCCAACCGTCTTGATCAGGCCATCAACGGCATCCGTGGCCAGGGGGGCCAGTGTGCCTTCGACCGTTTCGCCACGGAAGTTGGTAATCTCGCTCATCGACGGACTTTCTATGCATTATATTGCATATTATGATCCAAATACAGGCCGAGATCAACGTGCTTTCGGCGCATAATCAGGCACATCGGCGGAATGTCACGCCTCTGCCGGAATATGGGCCGCCACGATATCGCGCAACTGTGGCGGCGGCGTGATCTTGCCAAAGATACTGGCCTTGACGAAAACGCAAACGAAATCGCCCGAAAAGCACAAACGCCCGTCCTGAAACCCGTCGACATGGAACCCGACCGAAGTCTTCCCCAACCGGTTCGGCCAGACCCGGCAAACCAGCCGGTGGCGTGGCGTGACCGGGGCGCGAAAATCCATGGACATGTTCACGAAGGGCGTGCCGATGTCCTGGTCCAGTTCCATCTGATACCAATCCGCCCCGCCATGATGCGCCCACCAGGCGTTGATCGCCTCCAGCGCCATGCCGGGCAGATGACCGGTATAGACGATCTTGGCCGGATCGCAGTGCCCCCAGCTGACGCGGATCTCATGCTCAAAGGCCATCAGTAGGTTTCCACGTGATAGCGCCCCTCGTCGCGCATCGTGTCGGACAGGGCATCCCAGGGCAGCCCGGCGCTTTCGGCAATATTGGCAAAAGCCTTGGCCACGCCTTCCTCCATCCCTCGCAAACCGCAGATGTAGATATGGGTCTTGGGGTCGCCCAGCAGATCCGAGATCAGTTCCTCTTCGATCATCATCCGGTCCTGCACATATTCCTTGGGGGCCCCCGGAATGCGGCTGAACACCATGTATTTCTTCAACAGCTTGTCCGGCACCTTATTCAGCGGCCCGAAATAGGGCAGGCTGTCAGGGCTGCGCGCCCCGAAGAACAGCACCATGTCGCCGGCCGCCCCGGCCGCCATCCGCTGACGCCGCATGGTGAAGGCCCGGAACGGCGCCGATCCGGTGCCGGTGCAGACCATCAACAGCCGCGCGGCGGGATCCTCGGGCATCAGGAAGGTCGACCCGAACGGGCCGGTCACCTGAACCTCATCGCCCATCTTCAGATCGCAGACATAGTTCGAGCACAGGCCCTTGTCCTCGCGCTTCACCGTCAGCGACACGTTGTTATAGTTCGGCCGCTCGCCATCGCGGGGCGAAGACACAGAATAAAGGCGCGGCAGATGGGGCTTGCCCTCGGCATCCGTGCCCGGTGGGATGATCCCGATGGACTGGCCCTCCAGCACCGGAAAGGGCTGACCGCCGAAATCGAGGATGATGTGGCGCACATCGGTATCGGACCCGTCGGCTGTCAGCCGATAAGTGCCCTGCACCTTCGCAACCACCGGCTTGCCCAGATTGTACAGGTTCACTGTCGGCTTGGCGGCCGTGGCCGGGGCCTTGGACCGCCCGCCCGCGCCCTTGTGGGCATCGGCCAGCAACTTGGCCATGGCCTCATCCAGGGCCTCGATCCCGGTATCGGCACCGTCGCCGACCTCTTGCTGTTCGGGCAATTCGGTCCAGCCGTACTGATCCTCCAGCGAATAGGGGGTATCGACCACCCGCCATTCGTCAATGGATCCGGTGGGGCAGACCGGTATGCAGGCCATGCAATAGTCGCATTTCTCCGCATCGACCACGACGTTGTTGTCGTCATGGGTGATGGCCTCGATCGGGCAGGTCATCTCGCAGGTGTAGCAGCGGATGCAGATTTCCGGGTCGATCAGATGCTGTTTGAGGGGCTTGTTCATGATGCGGGGTCTTTCGGCAATGTCTGGCGGGGTCCTGAGCAGGGGGTCCGAAGCGGGCACCGGTTTTCGGACCGAAATCCTGCAAAATCAAAGAAGCTCAGGCAAGCCGTCATGGGCGGGGCCATGACGATCTGCTTAGCGGATGACCGGCTTGGGGCGAAGGACAATCGGTGGAACGAAGATCAGATCCAGGATTTCCCGGCACATTCCGTTGCATCCGGCACAGTTCAGGCAGTGTCCGCTATGGATCGTGCGGCCGCGTGCGTTGCGCATCATCATAAGGTCCTCCCGGTTGGTTGAGGGCGGCACGGATCCGCGCCACCCCCGGGCCTGACGGATCAGGCCATGTGCAGTTTGACGTACTCGAAATCGCCCGGCTTGTTGTCGATCCCGACCTTCGGCGGCGCGATCCAGCCGGCATATTGGCCCGGCTCGTAGACCGGTTTCATCAGCGATTGGATGTAATCGCCATCCGCCGCCGTCGGCAGCCATTTCGGCACGCCCGCGTCATACTCGGCGCCCGAAACGATCTTGCCATCCGGGTCAAAGTAATGGCCCGAAAACACCCCGATCTTGCGATTGAACGCCTCGTGGGGCAGCACCAGCTTGAACTCGACCCCGGCCTTCTCGATGATCTTGTTCCAGCGGCCCACGCCCCCGGCAG
The DNA here is from genome assembly GCA_047971485.1 of Qingshengfaniella sp. Lineage (GTDB taxonomy): Bacteria > Pseudomonadota > Alphaproteobacteria > Rhodobacterales > Rhodobacteraceae > JBKDZR01. Next base: position 63,595 of record JBKDZR010000041.1, read on the forward strand.
CATCGCGGCTGTAGTCATCGCGCAGGCGCATGTTGATCGCGGTCAGGGCCGGCACCTCTTTCTGCACCGCTTTGCCGTCCTCCATGTCCCAGACGATGTAGGTGTCGCCTTTCAGCATATGGTCGTCGTCGATCCGGTGCTCCATGTAGCGGCCCTTGATGCCGGCGTTGAAGGCATTGGCTGCGTTGGTCGAGACCTCCTGGCCGAACAGGTCCAGCGACAGGGTGTAGTGCAGGTTCAGCTTCTTCTGGATGGTCGGCAGGTCGATCACCCCATAGCTGCGGATCCGATCCACATCATAGGGATCGGTGATGCCGTTTTCCTTCATCACCTGGCAGGTGCGTTCCACCACCCGGCCAACACCGGTTTCGCCGACGAACATGTGATGCGCCTCTTCGGTCAGCATGAAGCGGCAGGTCCGGCTGAGCGGGTCAAAGCCCGATTGCGCCAGGCTTTCCAGCTGCATCTTGCCATCGCGGTCGGTGAAATAGGTGAACATGAAGAAGGACAGCCAATCCGGCGTTTCCTCGTTGAAGGCGCCCAGCATGCGCGGCGCCTCTTCCGAGCCTGAGGACCGGCGCAGCAGATCATCGGCCTCTTCACGCCCGTCACGGCCAAAATACTTGTGCAGCAGATAGACCATGGCCCACAGGTGCCGGCCCTCTTCCACATTCACCTGGAACAGGTTGCGCATGTCATACAGCGACGGCGCCGTCAGCCCGAGGAAACGCTGCTGTTCCACCGATGCCGGTTCCGTATCGCCCTGAATGACGATCAGGCGTTTCAGCATGTTGCGGTATTCGCCCGGCACTTCCTGCCAGGCGGCCTGGCCGGCATGTTCGCCGCAGGGGATCTTGCGATCCTCGGCCTGGGGGGCCAGCAGAACGCCCCAGCGGTATTCGGGCATCTTCACATAGTCGAACTTGGCCCAGCCCTTGGGATCCACCGACACGGCGGTGCGCAGATAGACCAGGGATTGCTGGAAATTGCTGGGGATCAGATCGGACCACCAGTTGATATAGCCGGGGTGCCATTTCTCCAGCGCCTTGAGGACGCGCTTGTCGGAACTGAGGCCAACATTGTTGGGGATCTGCGTATCGTAGCTGACATTGATAAGATCGAGCATCTGGGTATTCCTCCTGGGAAATTCACACGCGTTCCATGTTGTAATCGCCGCGCACACCGGTGCCGTAGCGTTGCAGCGCGCCATCCTTGCCCACCGCGTTCGGGCGCTGGAAGATCCAGTTCTGCCAGGCGGTCAGACGGCCGAAGATGCGGGTCTCCATGGTCTCGGGGCCGGGGAAGCGCAGGTTGGCCTCCATCCCGGTCATGGCGTCGGGGCTGAATGAGGCGCGTTCCTCCATGAAGATGCGGATCTCATCCTCCCAGTCGATGTCATCGAAGATATAGGTGACCAGCCCGGCCTCATCGGCGGCCTCGGCCTCCAGCGCCTCGCCGATCTGAGCCTTCAGGCCTTCGGCCGTGTCTGGCGCGCCGTAGAACCGGGTTTGCAGCCGGGTCAGATCGTTGCCCATGGGGTAGCGGCCAAAATTGGCCTCGGACAGGGTGATGGAGGCCATGGGACGGTTGTCGCCGTCAAATTCGCCCTCCATCATGTAGGCCCGGTCCACCGACCACAGCAGTTCCGCCAGAACCCCGGCAAAGCAGGACCCGTGTTCCACCAGCGCCACCATTGAGCGCGAGGTCACATCCACCCGCTTCAGCAGACGTTTCCAGAACTTCAGGATCTCATTGGCCAGCCAGTCTTCATCATTGGCCAGAAGCTGTGCCTCATGGGCCAGAACGGCCTGCGGATCGCCCTGACTGCGGAAGGCGATCAGGCACAATTCGCGTTCATTCAGGCGCAAGTGCAAGATTGCGTCATCCAGTTCGCGGGCCAGACGCAGCATATAGGACTGATCGCCCTGGGCATGCAGATCCGCGATCGAGGCCGGCACCGCACCATCAGGGCCCTTCAGGGTGATCGTCGCCTTCTTGCCGGCGCGGTCCATCTCGACCTCAACCAGCGACTAGGTAACCGAGCCATCCTGCCCAAAGGTCCGGTTCAGTGGCGTCAGCGTGATGCCCTTGCCCGTCGCTTTACCAGAGGCCGCGGCGAATTCCTTGGCCCGGGCCACAACGGCTTCATCGAACTTCGAGTTCGGGACCACCTCATCGACCAGATCCCAGTCGGCGGCGCGCTTGCCTTTCACACCCTCTTCGATGGAGCAGAAGATATCGGCCAGGTCGCGGCGCACCTTGCGTTTGTCGGTCACCCGGGTCAGCCCGCCGGTACCCGGCAGAACGGCCAGCAGCGGCACCTCGGGCAGGGCCACGGAGGACGTGCTGTCATCGGTCAGCATGATATAGTTGCACGCCAACGCCAGTTCATAGCCGCCGCCTGCGCAGGCACCCTTGACTGCGGCAATGTATTTCTGGCCGGAATCGGCCTCGGCTGCCTCAAAGGTGTTGCGGGTTTCGTTGGTGAATTTGCAGAAATTCACCTTGTGGGCATGGCTGGCGCCACCCAACATGCGGATATTGGCCCCGGCACAGAACACCTTTTCCTTGGCCGATTGCATGACAACGACCTTCACCTCGGGGTGCTCAAAGCGCATCCGCTGAACGATGTCGGACAGCTCGATATCCACCCCCAGATCGTAGGAGTTGAGCTTGAGCTGATAGCCATCAAACAGGCCGCCGTTTTCATCGACGTCCATGTAAAGATTGGCGACGTCCCCGTCATATTTGACCCGCCAGTGACGGTACTTGGATGGATCGGTCTGAAAATCTATGGTCTTGGACACGTGCGGTCCCTCCTCCGGGTGTCTTGGCTGAACGCTATATGCACAATAGTGCGTTATTCATCTCGCGTAAACACTATAGTGCACAAATTTGCGGGCTCTTCTGCTTATTTCCTCGAAAATAATGCACTATAATACATATTTCTCCACACCTTCCGCTTCCAATTGATCACGAAGACCCAGAATGCGGTC